>CAYOOA010000047.1:0-4002 GCA_964405455.1 uncultured Anaerolineaceae bacterium
GAGATGGATTCCTCGCGCAGCAGGTACATGGCCACCTGGCGGGGCAAGGCTACCTCGCGCGAGCGATCGCGGCCGAGCAGACGCTCGGAGGTGATGCCAAAGGCGCGAGCGACGGCATCCACCACCTGGCGGGGTTCCACCTCACTGCGCTGGGGCAGAAGGTCTGTCAGGGCAGAGTGGACCAGGGCTGGTGAAAGCGGCAGCCCGGAGAGATCCGAGAAAGCCAGGATGCGGGTCAGGGCGCCTTCCAGTTCGCGGATATTGGATTGCACCAGGCGGGCAATGGTTTCCAGGATTTCATCCGGCACGCGGCGCCCGGCCCGTTCCGCCTTGGAGCGCAGGATGGCGATGCGCGTTTCCAGGTCCGGCGGCTGGATATCGACAATCAGGCCCCATTCAAAACGGGAGCGCAGGCGCTCCTCCAGGGTCACCATGGCCTTGGGCGGCCGGTCGGAGGAGAGGACGATCTGCTTATCCCCGGTGTGCAGGGCGTTGAAGGTATGGAAGAATTCTTCCTGGGTGGATTCCTTGCCGGCGATGAACTGCACATCGTCAATCATCAGCACGTCAATCCGGCGGTAGCGTTCGCGGAAGGCTGCCATGGTGTGGGTGCGGATGGAATCGATCAGGTCGTTGGTGAATTCCTCGGAGGAGATGTACAGAACCGTCAGGCCGCGCTTGCAGGCGGCGTTGCCGATGGCGTGCAGCAAATGGGTTTTGCCCAGCCCCACGCCGCCGTAGACGAAGAGCGGATTGTAGGCTTTGGCCGGGGATTCAGCCACGGCCTGCGAAGCGGCATGCGCCATACGGTTGCTGGGACCAACCACAAAATTATCGAATGTGTAGCGGGCGTTCAGGGTCAGGTTGGGCTTGCAGACCGCGGGAGTGGCGGCTTCGTCAAGTTCCACCTCACCTTCCATTTCCTGGGCAGGTTCGGATTCCGACTCGGGCTGGCTGGTGGCGACCACAAAGCGGACATTGACCGGCCGGCCCATCCCACCGGTCAGCAGGCGGGTGATGGTGCCGGTCAGGCGGCTGTCCAACCAGTCGCGGGCGTAGGCATTGGGCACCCCGATGGTGAAAAGGTCATCCTCAAACGAAATCAGCTCGGCAGAACGCACCCAGGTTTCATAGGACGCTTTTTTCATATCCATTTGAAGTTGTCCACAGGCTGCCTGCCACGCTTGATGTGCGTTCATCGGACGCTCCTTTTGATCGTATGGCTGCCCAAAATTCAGGCAAGAGGATACCCAACCCGCTGGAAAGGCAGCGGGCTTAATCATCATTATTCAAATTTCAGTTTGATGCTGGTGGGATGCTGTCAACCACCCCTGTATTTGTATAGCCAGATTCTAGCAAAGAGTCGCCGATCCAACAAGGCGCTAAACCTACGCCACCCTAAAGATTCCAAGATTTTTAAGACATCTAACCTTAACAAAAATAGCGGATTTCACTCAGATTCCTCTTGTGAAACATCCCCCATCTATGCCACAAATACACCTCTATTCGCCCAGACACCCTACATATGGGGGTTTATCGTTGAACGTCCGTTCAAAGAATCAGTTTTGATTAAAACGCCAAAAATTTTAGCGGGATTCCAAAACCTGATTCACGCCGCCGATCATGCAAAAAAGTGCATCAAGCGGGGACTGCATCTTTTAAGATTTCTAATGCAGCCTGGCGGCCAATCTGGACGGCAAAGTTGGTTCCGCGGTCCCAGGGGTAGACCTGGCTCATGCTGGCAAAGTACAGGCCCGGGATGGGCGTGCGGATGGGCGGGATATTGCGCGAGTGGTTAAGCAGTGGCACCGGCTGGGCGTAATTCGTCTTTTGCAGCCAACTGTCCCGCACCCAATCCGGCTGGAAGGCGGGGTTGATCCGCTTCAGGCTGGGGATGAAGCGCTCGACCAGTTCCTCCTTGCTGAGGGAGAAATACTCGTGCGAGGGATCCAGGTAATCGCCGCAATAGACAATGTGATCGCCGCCGAACTGCTCCGCCGGGACGAAATTGGTATGTTCCACCAACGCCAGGAAGGGGAATCCGGCCGTCTTGGGCAGGTTGAACCAGTAATAGCCTTCGGTCGAAAGCTGGTGCTTGAGGGCCAGGATCAGGACCACCGCCCCCATGCTCTTGAGGTTGAGCAGGCCGCCCAGGTAATCCGCCGGCAGGTCCGGGGCCAGGCGGGCCATCTGGGCCGGCGAGGTAGTGGAAAGCACCCGGTCAAAGGCCACTTCGCCGCGCTCCAACTGCAAAGTCAGGCCGTGTTCAGTCGGCCGGACACCCTCCACGCGGGTATTGTAGAGGATCTTGACGCCCATTCCGGCCAGGATACCGGCGAATTCATCCGCAAAGGCCTGAAAACCGCCCTGGTAGGTACCCAGGCGGGTGGTGCGCGCCTTGAGACGCGCCCAAAACCAGGCCATATTGACGTCCTGGTAATACGGGCCAAACTTGCCCTGCAACATGGGTTCCCACTGCAGGCGGTAGAGGTTTTGACCGTACCAGCGCAGCATCCATTCGTGAGCGGTGAATTTTTCCAACGGCCGCCAGGCGGCCAGGTAGCGCAGGTAGACGCTGACCAGGCCAAAGCGGACCATATCCAGGAAGGAATAACCGGGGAATTTCAGGGCTGCGATCGGGGAATCCAGCGGGTAGAACTTTTCCTTGTAGTACATCACCGTTTTGGGACGGGGGAAGAAAACCTTGCTGCGCAGGCCCAGCTCGTCCATCAAGCCCAGGATGTGACTGTCGGTCTGGAACCAGTGGTGGTAGAAGCGCTCCACTGAAGACTGCCAGCCGGGTTCCTTGAAACCGCCGGCCAAACCGCCCGGCGCGCCAGACCCTTCCAGGATGGTGACTTCATGACCGGCTTTTGCCAGGTCGTAGGCGGCGGACATGCCGCCGATGCCTGCTCCGAGGATGGCTATCTGCATTTTTATTTCTCCGTTGACCCGGTGCGGGGTTCTTCCAGTTTGCGTTCTTCTTCCACTTCCGTGCGATAATCGCCGGTCCATTTCAGGCCCTCCCGGCTGAAGTAATAGGCGCCGAGCAGGGTGATCGGCAGCCAGAGGGCGGCGTGCAGGACCAGGGTGTAGGCGGTGGCCAGCTCGACCGGCACACCGTAAGCGGCCAGGACGGCAATACCCGGAGCATCAAAGGTGCCGATGTAGCCAGGCGCGGAAGGCAGGGTGGTGGCCAGGTTGACAATACCGTTCATCAACATCAAGGCAAAGAAACTGACATCCAGGCCGGGGAAAGCCTTGGTCACAAACCAGTATTTGAGCGTCTCAAACAACCAGACGATCACCGAGGTGACGAAAATCATCAGGGCGGTCTGCGGGGTGCGCAGGGATTCCAGGCCGGTCAGGAATTTGAGGGCAATCGCCAGGGTTTTCTCGCGCCAGCGGACCGGCACCAGGCGATCCACACACCACTGCGTGGCCCGCTCGGCTGTCTTGGGGAACATGGCAGCCAGGAGGAAGACGAGCAACGCTCCCAGGAAGATCACCGCGCCGATAATGGCCAGGGAACGGATGCTGCCCAGGAACCCGGATTGCTGGGTCAGGTTCTTCAACTGGCCCAGGTTGAGAAAAACAAAGGCCAGCATGACCACGCCGTCGTAGATGCGTTCCACGATGACCGTGGCCAGGGAGGCGGAAATCGGCACACCCTCGCGTTTGCGCAAAACATACGCCCGCAGCACCTCTCCGGCGCGGGCCGGGTAGATATTGTTGCCCATATAGCCGATAGCCACCACGGGAAACATGCGCGGCGTGGGAATCTTCTTGATTGGTTTGAGCATGTAATGCCAGCGCCAGGTGCGTACATACACGCCGATGAAGTAAGCTGCCACGCCGGGCAGCAGCCAGATGAATTTCGCTGTTTGCAGGGCTTCCCAGACATCCCCCAGGTGAAGCTTGGTCAGCCCCCAGGCAAGAAATGCAATGCTGATCAGAATGCCAACCCAAAATTGCCATCGTTTCATGGGCTTCATTCTACCA
>CAYOOA010000047.1:4102-17056 GCA_964405455.1 uncultured Anaerolineaceae bacterium
GCTGATCAGAATGCCAACCCAAAATTGCCATCGTTTCATGGGCTTCATTCTACCACAGCTAAAGGACTGGAATTTACCCGGTCTGAGTGGAATTATTGCATGGCTGCAAACAGAGCGATCAACAAGAATGCTCGTACGATGATCACAACCCCCCAAATACAGGCTTTGGCCGCTTCTTTATCAGGTTTTTCTCTGTAATCTTCGATAGTTTGGCTTCTCTGAATTGCTGCTGAGCAATGGGGGCAGCGATCATTTGCAAAATCAGCGATGCCCCCCATAAAACCGCAATTCTGACAACGGATTCCACCCAGACGCGCGTGGCATTGCGGATAAACCGTGGCGCTTTTCCCGACCAATCCACCGCATTTCGAACACCTGTAATCTACAGTCGAACCCGCATTTGAATCAAGCCAAAATCTCAAAATTGGCACTTGACATAGAACAAATATTCTTTATAATGATATAGTACGTATGTTCTAAACAATGGTCTATCCCATCCAATTAGGAGGTTTCCATGTTCACAGGTTTGTTGGATCGAATTTCGCGGACATTACAAATGCCATCCCTGCCGGTCGCCCCGCTTGGTTTTACAGAGCCAATTGACCCGGTTACCTATCGGCTTGAGGATGTAACAATCAACTTCCCTACCCTGCCCGCGCAGAGCGCTTTCCTGGGGTTGTGCGAAGACGGCTACCCGATGTTGATCCAGCTCGATCAGCCCAACAACGGCAGCATCCTGATCGTCTCGGATGATGCATCCGGGCGGACCCGGTTGGCCCAGTTGATGGCCGATTCGGCCTGTGCGGCCAATCCGGCTTCGGATTTCAAGGTCAGCGTTATCTATAGCAATGAAGATCATTGGAGCAAGAAACTGGATGATGCAAATGCCCACGGTTATCTGATGGCGAAAACCAGCGCGACCAGTTCCAAGGCCACCGATTGGATCCTGCAATTGGCCTTGCTGGCCGAGGACCGTTCTTTTGGCCGCAGGCAGGGCGCTAATTTGCTGGTGATCCTGGATGAGGCTGATTTCCTGCTGGATGCGGATAACAATGTGCGCAGCAATTTCCTCTGGTTGTGTCAGAACGGACCGCATTTTGGCATCCACCCGCTGATCAGTGTCTCGTCCGAGGTAGCCCTGGAGATGCCGGAGATTCTCAACCATATCCGCACCCGCATTTACGGGCGGATGCCGAATCGCTCGGCATTTCACCTGTCCGGTTTCTCCGGGCTGGAGTCGGAGAGCTTTGAGGAAGGCCGCCAGTACGTTGTCCGAAATGAGAACCTCTGGATTCCATTCTGGACGCCGCGCTCGTAAACGATGCTGCCCTTGCTTTTCGGCAAATGTAAAAAAATAAAGGCGAAACATCCAGATTACAGCAAATCCACCAGGGATACGCCTGATCCTGGCCGCTTCGCCTCAACAAATTGCATGAAGATCTCAGGAGGAAAACATGGAAACCGGCATGTTGTGGTGTGATGAAGACAGCCGTACGGATCTTTCGACCAAGATTGGCCGGGCTGCCGCCTACTACATGGATAAATTTGGCCTGCGACCCAACGTATGTTACGTTCATCCCTCGCAAATGCCCGCCCAGCGCCGCCGCCGGGACGGCATCCTGGTCATGGCTAATTCGCATTTACGCCCGGGCCACCTCTGGTTGGGAGTCCTCTCCTCCTCCCGCTAAGAGCAGAGTTGAGGCTTAAGCACCTTATTTGCGCCTGCAAATCAAGTTCCAAACCTTTTCGAAAAATCTCACAAACGCCCGCCACGGTTGACGGGCGTATTTTTCTGAAAAGTCCCGGGCTGCGTGTTCCATGGAAACACCCTGGCCGTACTCCTGGCGCAGGAACCACAAGTGATCCACAATCCACAGGTAAAGATCCGATTCGGTTCGGCCGGGAAAGCGCTCCAGGATCTTGTACTGCCGAATCACACGCACCAGGGGCATATATACGTTTTGGTACCAATCCAACATGCCTTCTTTAAATGAAACTTCGCGCTTTAGTTCCTGGGCCATGAAGTAAGCATGCACACGGATATGCTCATCCAGCTTGGAATAACCGCCCGGAAGAGTGAAATCAATTACAGCCTCCGGAATTTCCTGCCGGATTTGGGTGCTTTCAAAAAAGCGAATCTGTTCTGATTTTAAGATCAAATCATCAATATTGGTCTTCTCATCCACTTCAAACGGCACATCCAGTTCGATGACATTGGCATCGATGAACTCCTGGCCGCGGTCGCGGGCAACAGAGACGCGGTGATTACCATCCAGGACAAAATAAACCAAACCGACCTTGTACACCTCGATCGGCGGCAGGTGAATTTCCTTCAGGTGGGCTTTATCGATGTTCATCCAGCGGTCGCGTAGTTCGCGCCGGCGCGGCAGGAAGACGCGGTCAAAATCCTGGTAGCGGCCCACGCTACCGACAATCTGGCGCAGCGGGATTTCGCGCATACCGATGTAATGCTGGCCGTGGGTGGGCAACGCCCGGCGCACCTCGTCAAAGGGAAGTAATTCGTTGTTTCGCTGGGTCAGCCAGCTGAAAAACGAGCGCCAGAAGCCCTTCTTCAGGGCGGCATCAAAATCAGCTCCGGCAATCTGGGTGGTGGTATCGGAGGGGGTTTCGTTCATAGTCAATACATCCAGTCTTTGGATTTTCGTTTTACGGGTCGGGGAATCTCATAGGCCAATTCCCGGTAACCGTAGGCATTGATCACAGTGGTTTCCGCGGCCTGGGTGTACCAGACCGCATCATTCCGGTAAAGGTGGATATGCCCGTGCAGGTGAAAACCGGGCTGGAAGACCTTGATCAGCCAGTTGAAAGCCTGGATACCGCGGTGCGGCAGGTCATCCATATCGTGGATGCCCTGCGGCGGGGCATGGGTGACGAGGACATCCAGGTAGCGACCAAAGCGCAGACGGTTTAACAATAATTTGAGAGCCAGCAGATAGGCCATCTGCCAGTATTCCGCCTGGGTGTACTGGCAGGGACCGTTATTGTAGCGCAGGCTGCCCTCCAGGCCGGCCAGCAGCAACCCGGTCTGGTCGCGGACGGCGCGTTGATGAATGTTGACAGCGCCCCAGGGAGCCGAACGGTCGCCGCCGCTGCCGCCTTCGAGCTGGTTGGAATGGTTGCCGAAAACGTAATAAAGGGGCTTATCCAGGGTGGAAACGATATATTCAAGATAGTAATGCGGCAAATCTCCGCAGGAGATGACCACATCCACATTTTTGAAGCGTTGGGCAATTTGCGGATTATAGATGTATCCCAGCTCAACATCAGAGACAGCCAGGATCTTCATTCCTAATCTCCGATGGCCACCACAACAGCCACGGCCGTGGTTCGGTTGTGAGAAATGCTGACCGACCAGCTCTGCAGGCCAAGCAGGTGGGCAATTTCCAGGGCCTTGCCGGAAAGAATCAGCAGCGGCTCGCCCTGCTCACCCCGCCGGATTTCGATCTCCTGCCAGCTGATGGCGCCGATGCCGGTGCCCAACGCCTTGGCGGTGGCCTCCTTGGCGGCAAACCGCCCGGCCAGGCTGGCCGGGGAATCACCCAGCAGATCCAGCTCCAGCGGGGTGAAGACGCGCTGCAGGAAGCGCTGGCGGATGGCGGGTTCCATCTCCTCCAGGCGGGAGATCTCGATCAAGTCAATCCCGGTGCGTAGAACAGTCATTTATCCAGCCAGCGGCGGCCCTGCGCTGATGATAACCATCCGCTCCGGGTCGATATATCTCCGGGAGGCTTCCAGCACCCGGTCAGGGGTGACGCCGCGCACCAGGTCGGCATAACGGCGGTAGTAATCCAAGCCCAGTTGGAAACGCTCCAGGTTGAGCAGGGCGCCGGACACGCCGGCATTGGATTCAAGGGAAAGCGGCAGGCGGCCGATGTAATTAGCCTGGCTGTCGGCCAGTTCTTCCGCGGTGACCCCTTCCGCAATAAAGCGGCGCAGTTCGGAAAGGATCAGGTCAATGGCCCGCTCCAGGTTGGCGGGGTTGATCCCGGCCGAAACCTCCCACGAGCCGGCGAAAGGCCAGGCGTTCAGGCTGGTGCTGGCGTAGTAGGCCAGGCCGGCCTGTTCGCGGACCACATCGCCAATGCGGCCCATCATACCAAACTGGCCAAGAATATTGTTGCCCAGCGAAGCCGGCAGGAAGTCCTCGGAGCGGCGGTGCGGACCAAGCGTCCCCAACACCAGGTCCGTCTGGAATTTGCCCTCCAGGGATTTGTGGATGCGGACGGTCTGCGCGGGAGCGACCGCGGTCGGATAAGCCGAAGGGAGTTGCTGCTGCGGGTTGTTCCAATCCCCAAGCACGGATTGCACCTGCTCCACCACTTGTTGGGGAGCAACCGCGCCGACCACCACCACCACCATGCCGGCCGGGCCGTACTGCTGGCGGTGAAAGTGAACCAGGTCCTCGCGGGCAATGGCCTGCACGGTGGCCGGATAACCATCTTCCGTCCGGCCGTAGGGATGGTTGGAGAATAGAGTTTCATCGAAGGTCAGGGAGGCGGTCTCGGCCGTATCCTGGGCGCGAATGGCCAGGCCGGTCAGCAATTGAGAGCGCAGCCGTTCGACCTGCTCGACCGGGAAGACTGGCCGGCGGACGGACGCGGCCAGGAGGTTGAGCAACAGGGATAGATCCTCCGCCAGGGCGCGCCCGGAAAAGCTGACCGTATGCACGCTGGCACCGAAACCCAGCGAAGCGCCGGAGGATTCGAGCAGCTCAAAGATTTGCTGGAAGGTGTTGTCCTGCGTGCCGCGCATCAGGGCCAGGGCGGTGAAATTGGCCAGGCCGAGTTTCTCGGCCGGGTCAAACTCAGCGCCGCAGGCCAGGTAACCGCTGAGGAATACCGAGGGGCTGTTGAAGTTGCTGCGGGTCAGAATGGTGATGCCGTTGGGCAGCACCACGCGGGTGATGTCATCCGGGCCGGGCAGGCTGTGGAGAGTGTTCATTCGGCCTCCTCTGTACTTTCACCGTTCGGCAGGTAAATGCCGACCACGCGGTTATGCGGGGCAAGATATTTTTGCGCCGCCCGCTGCACGTCTGCGGGGGTGACCCTGGCCAGTTCGTCCAGGTAGTTTTCGAACCAGGCGTAGCTGGCAAACATCTCCGCAAAGCCAAGCCAGAAGGCCTGGTTGGTGATATTTTCCGAGCCATAGGCAAACAGGGCGCGGGCCTGCTTGATCGCCCGGGCCACCTCGGCCTCCTGCACGGGGGCATCCTGCAGGCGCTTGATTTCATCATCCAGTGCGGTGATGGTTTTCTCCGGCGTGCTGGTGGGGTGGACGGTGATGGACAGGTCGTACAGGTAGGGATCGATGGTGGCCTGCATCCCGCCGCCCACGCTGACGGCCAGGTTGTTTTCCACCAGGGCGCGGTACAGGCGGCTGGTCTTGTTGGAGACCCCGCCCCCGCCGAACATGTTCAGGCTGGTCGGGCCGGCCAGCAGGCTGTCCAGCACCGTGCAGGCGAAGAAATCCGGCAGATTGGCCGCCGGGGAATGATAGACCACCTGCAAATAGGTTGTCTCACCCGGGCCGCTCATTTCCAGCCGCTGCTCGGCCGCAGAAGGCGGCTCCGGCAGGGTCGGGTGGGGCGGCGGAGCGCCGGCAGCCAGGCCGCCGTAAAGCTCGCCCAGGCGGGCCAGCATGGCGTCGCTGTCAAAATCACCGGCCAGGGACAGCACCGCGTTGGCGGGATGATAGTAGGTGCGGTAATGGCGGTACAAATCGTCGCGCTGGATGCGGTGCAGGTCCTCCTTGCTGCCCACCACTTCGTGATGGTAGCTGTGAACCTTAAAAGCCGCCTCCTGGACGGCTTCACCCAGGCGGAAGAGCGGCTCGTTTTCGCTGCCCTCGCGCTCGCTGATGATCACCGTCCGCTCGGATTCCACTTCCTGCGGATCGTACAGGCTGTTGACCATCCGGTCGGCCTCCAGACGCAGGCCGAGATCGATCCTGTCGGCGGGCAGCGTCTCGAAGTAGGCCGTCCAATCCAGGTAGGTGAAGGCGTTCCAGAAGCCGCCTTCGCGGGAGATGGCTTTATCCAGCACGCCGGCCGGGAACTGGGGAGTGCCCTTGAACTGCATATGCTCCACCCAGTGGGAAATGCCGGTCAGTCCGGGAACTTCATCCCGTGAGCCGACGCGGTACCAGACCCAGTGACTGATGATGGGCGCGGTATGGATTTCCTTCATCTGGACGGTCAGCCCGTTGGGCAGCACCACCTTGCGGATTGCTGGGTTCATGCGCATTCTCCTGGGGTTGGGATGGGGTGAATCATCTATGGAACCAGCCCCCGGCAGAACTTACCCGGGTTGGGCCCGCACAGCGCCTCCTCCCAGGAGCCGGGTAAATCTTTGAGCAGCTTGTAATACGGATCCAGCACCTGCTGCAGGCCGATAAACGGTTGGTGCAGGTCGGTCTGGTTGAGCGGAATATCCACGGCCACATCCAGGTTAACCGGGATCTGCTGATCGACCGGGACGACAAGGCTGAGGTGGACCGGCAATTTGGTACCGGCTGGCAGAATGATATCCGTCGGGGCATTGTAGATGACCAGCCCGCCGGTGGAGAGGGAAACCGTTGCCGCGGTGATGGGCGTATCCTCGGTCAGGGTGACCGTGGTGTCCGTCTCGAGCGGCAGGTCGAATTTAGCCGGCACCTGGGCGCTGACCGGGATGGTGGCCTGGATGCGGGCCTGATCCATCAGGACAAAGTTATTGTATAACCCGCCGATCAGTTGATCGGACAGGATCGCCTTGATCTTAAAGATATTTCCCGCCAGCACCAATACAATCACGATCAGGACGAGATTAACCACCAGCGAGAGGATGCTGGCCACGGTCCAGAAGGGCGGGCCGACCCTCAATGGACGGCGGGCGGGCTTTTGGGGTTGTTGGGCAGGCGGGGCTGCGTTGGGTTCAGTAGAAGAGTTCATGCTCAATCACCTTGTATGGAAAACTATCAACATCTTCTATGAATATAGCATAACCCGCCGGTTTTGAAAAACGAATCAAGTATAATTAACCCGTTATTGGGTATTATTTGTGTCTTTATTACTCCAGCGGAGGGATGATCATTCATGGCGGACCAGGGTACGCATTACGTTGCAGTCATCGGCGCAGGTCCGGCGGGGTTGTTTGCCGCCCGCGAACTGGCCCAGCAGGGTGTGCAGGTGGTTCTGTTCAACCGCGATATCAAGCCCGGCGGGTTGGCGGAGTACGGGATCTACCCGGACAAACATAAGATGAAGGAAGGCCTGCGAGCGCAATTCCGCCAGATCCTGGCCCTGGACAATGTGCACTATTTTGGCAACGTGATGATCGCTGAAAACGGCGACCTGAGCCGGACGGATTTGCGCCAGCTCGGCTTCCAGGCCATGCTGGTCACCACCGGCGCCCAGGGCACCAAGTGGCTGGGGCTACCCGGCGAGCACCTGAAGGGAGTCTTCCACGCCAAGGATATTGTCTATCATTACAATTTGCTGCCCCCCTACAGTCAGCGCGAATACCCCATTGGCCAGCGGGTGGCTTTGATCGGCGTGGGCAACGTGATGTTGGATGTTGCCCGCTTCCTGATCTCCATGCTGCACGTTGAGGAAGTGGTCGCGATTGCCCGGCGCGGCCCGGACGAGGTGAAGTTTGACAAGAAGGAGCTGGAAAGCATGGCAGCCTACCTGGACATGCCCGACCTGCAGGCCGAGGTGGAACGGGTTCTGCCGGCCATGCAGGCGATCGGACAGGAGCCGACTGCCTTCTGGGAGTTAATCCACGCGGCACAGGCCAAGATGGCTCCACCGGAGGACGGCGGACGGCTGCGCCTGCGCTTTTTGTACTCGCCCACCCGCATCCTATCCAGCAGCACCAATGATGTGCTCGGCCTGGAGGTGGAGGAAAACAGCCTGGCGCTGGTCAACGGCGAGGTCAAGGCGCGCGGCACTGGCACCACCACCAAACTGGACGTGGACACGGTCATCTTCGCCATCGGCGACCAGGTGGATGAAGCCATGGGGCTGCCCATTCGCGGCTCGGAATTCGTCAAGGCGGCCGAACCGCGCTTCCCCGTGGAGGGTATATCCTACGAGGTGTACGAGCCGCTGCTCAACCGGATCATCCCGGATGTGTTCGTGGCTGGCTGGGCACGCCAGGCCAGCACCGGACTGGTGGGCATTGCCCGCAAGGACGGCACCAACGGGGCGCGGGCCGTGCTGCAATACCTGGCCTCCCTGCCAACCCTTCCGATCATCCCCCTGCAATCGCTCGAGACGCGCCTGGAGGCGCTGGGCAAGCCGGTGGTGACTGCCACAGACATCCAGCGTTTGACCCTGGCGGAGCAAGACCGGGCAGTTGAGCTGGGACTGGAGGAATTCAAATTCCATACCAACCGGGATATGCTGCGGGCGATGGGGAAGTAATTCGTCACCACAGAGACGCAGAGAAGACAAAGAGCAAAAACAAAACCACGGCACGTTTCAACTGAAATGAGCCGTGGTTTGATATTGGCATTCAACAGCCGCTATTTTTTCTCGGCTGGCGGCTTCTCTTCGTGCGGGATGAGCAGTAAGAATCCCAGGGTGATGACAGCCTCGCCAAGGATAATGCCGCGGGCCTGCAGGTGGCCAAAATAGGGCACCCCCGGCAGCGGATGGCTGCCCAGGCCAAAAACATCCGCCATGCCGGCGAAAACCGCCAGCACAAAGCCGGTCGCCACCAGGCGCAGACCGATATCTGCGGCGATGGTGGGGGTCCTGCCCCTCCACAGGGCTGCCAGGCTGATGTAGCCACCGATGCAGATCACGCCCAGGCCAACCAGGAAGACGGCGATCTGCACAAAACCAATCACCGGGCTGCGGTCCGCGCCGAAGAGATCCGGGCGGGCGCCGAGCAGGAACATACCAAAGCCCAGCAGGGTCAGGATCACTCCAACGCGCACGCGGCGGCGCGAGGCCATCACTGGGCGGGTTGGCACAAAATTGGAAGCGTCCACAACCATAATTATAGCTCCATATCCATTCAACATCTATTTTGATGTTTCGCCTGATCGTTCACGGTCTGGAGACCGGAACGATCATTTTGCGTGGTCGGCAATGGTCCACCCAGCTTAACGAGGAGGGGCGCAGAGAAATGATCTGCATCTTTCTCATTCCTATGTGTTTCCGGCGGCCAAACGCCTTCTTTACTCCGGCAGACCGGCTTCCAGCTTGCGCTGCCAGTTCCCGGCCAAAATGCCCTGCACATCTTCCGGAGAATAGCCCCGCCCTTCCAGCAGCGGTCCCAGTTTTTGCAGGTCGGCTATCGTGTCAATCTCTGCCGGCACGTGCTGAACGCCAAAGCCGCCGTCGAAATCCGTACCCAGGGCCACATGGCGGGCATTCCCGGCCAACTGGCAGATGTGATCCATGTGGATCGCCACCCAGTCCAGCGGGGTATCCGAGCGCCGGCTGCCGCGGACGTGATCGCGGCGCATGAAATGGGAGAGCGGCAGGATGCCCACCACACCGTCCCGTTCGATCAGGCGGCGCAGGGTGGCGTCCGTCAGGTGGCGCTCGCCGCCGGCCTGCAGCACCGCCCGGGCGTTGGCGTGGCTGGCAATCACCGGGCCGGGGAACACATCCAGCGCCTGCAGGGCGGATTCCTCGTTCATGTGGGAGATATCCAGGATCATCCCCAGTTCGGCCATGATTTCCAGGAGGCGCAAGCCGTCCTTGGTGAAGCGGCCGGGTTCGTGCATGCCGCCGCAGTAGCGGGTGCCGGCCCAGACCGGGCCGACGATGCGCACACCGGCCTGCCACCATTCGATCAGCTCCTCGGGCATCTCGAGCGCCTCGGCGCCTTCCATCAGGATTAGCATACCCATGCGGCGGGTGTCGACATCCGCGCTACCGTCCTGCCAGGAGTTGACAACCTGGGCCAAACCGGCCCGGTTCTGGACGTGGCTGAACTTATCGGGGTGATCGCCCCAAAGGCGCAGGTAATACTCCATCTGGGCGTGATAAATGGCGCGCGCCTGGGTAAAAGTGGTGTAAGCCTGGGTATCCCAGGCCTCACCGTAGCGACGCGGGGCAGCAAACAGGGTGGCAAATACCAGGCCCACCCGGCCGCGCTGGTAATCCGGCCAGCCAAGCAGGGTATCGCCGTTGCGCTCCGGGGCCAAGGTGCCCACCTCACGAGCGCGGGTTTCTGCCGCGGAAAGCAGGTAATTTCGCCCAAAGGTCAGGGCGTTGTAAGCCAGGTCTTCGTGTGCGTCAATAATCCAGTAGTTCATGGGTAGAAAAAGAGCGCACCGGGGGCGGTGCGCTCTCGATTTCCTTTCGGAGGTTACTTGCTTTCTTCTCCGCCTTCAACGTCCTGCTTGTCTTCGGCTTCGGTTTCGGCTTCAGCGTTCTGCTCATCGAGCAGAGATTGCCAGTCCATATCGGCATAGGCCATCGATTCAACCTTGCGCAGGCTGAGGCCGATGCGGTGGTTGGCGGGATCGATCTTGATGATGCGCAGGGTGACCACATCGCCTTCCTTGAGGACCTCTTTGGGGTGCTCAATGCGGCGCTCGGAAATTTCCGAAATGTGGATCAAGCCTTCCACGTCACCTTCCAGGCGGGCAAAGGCGCCAAACTTGGTCAGGCGGGTGATGGTGCCCTGGACGAGCATGCCGACCTGGTAATGGGCAACCTGCTGTGACCAGGGGTCTTCCTGGAGCTGGCGGATGGACAGGCCGATACGCTTCTTGTCGCGGTCAATCGAGATGACCCGGACTTTGACTTCCTGCCCGACTTTGAGCACGTCACCGGGATGATTGATGCGTTCCCACGAAATCTCGGAAAGGTGCACCAGGCCGTCGGCGCCGCTGATATTGACGAAAGCGCCAAACTCGGCCAGGCTGGTCACCCGCCCGGTGCGAACATCGCCTTCGTGCAGGTCGTCGATGACGCGTTCCTTGAGGGTTTCACGCGTTTCGGTGGAAGCCTGGCGCTCGGAGAGGATCAGGCGGCGGCGTTCGCGGTCCACTTCGATGACGATGACGTCAATATCCTGGTTGACCATCTTGCCAAAGCGCTGCTCGGGGGTTTCTCCCTGCAGGTTGGCCCGCCGGGAAAGGCTGACCTGGGACGCCGGGACGAAACCGCGCAAACCACCCACGGGGACGATCAGGCCGCCCTTGTTGTAACCGATGATCCGGCTGTGATAGCTGGCCCGCGAAGCCTTGAGGGCTTCGGCTTCTTCCCAGGAGCGCTCTTCACGCGCCCGCATGTAGGAAAGAACCAGGTTGCCGCTTGAATCTTCAGGATTGAGAACGTAGACCGGGATTTCCTGGCCGACTTTCAAACCGTCCAGTTCTTCCTGCGGAATCGCTTCAAATTCCTTGCCGGTGATGACGCCCTCGGACTTGGTGCCGACGCTGACCAGGATCTGCCCCGGGGTGATGCTGGCGATGACGCCTGAGCGAATTTCCCCGGCTGTGGGGAAATCAATACCGGTGCCTTCCTGTTCAAGCAGGGAAGCCATGTCGTGGTTTTCGTGGTTGTCTTGGTTATTATTCTCGGGCGTAGCCCCCTGCTCGAGTTGGTTGTCCTGTTGGTCCATTCTGTTTGTACTCCGATGCGGATAAGGTAGCCTTGATTATAACAAGAGAATCTGGATTCTGCCAAATGAATTTAATGGATTATGGCAAGAGATTAGATCAAAATTAGTCCATGAATGGACACACGGGAAGGGGCGACCGGCCGGTCGCCCCTATGGAAAGGATCGAGAAATTAATGCCGGCGGCGTTTCTTCTTGCGTTCCTCGGATTCCGGGGCGGGAGTCCCGGGCTCCGCTGCGGCAGGAGCGGTCTCGGCGGCGGGGGCGGCTTCGCGCTCCGCCGGTGCAGGGCTGCTGCGCCGCGGGGCGACGTTAAACATACGGCTGATCACGCCCATGCGGATATCGGTCAGGAGTTGCTTGAACAACTCCGAAGCCTGGCCCTTGTACATCACCAGCGGATCGCGCTGGGCATAGGCCTCCAGGCCGATTGAAACGCGCAGGGCTTCCATCTTCGTCAGGTATTCCACCCACTGCTCGGAGATTACGTTCAGCAGCAGCTGGCGGTAGATATCGTTCTGCAGGCGCTTGCCTATCACGCCCGTCAACAGGTCGCGATCGGCGGCCTCAATCTCCAGCAGCGGCAGGGCGGAAATCTCGGCAAAGCGTTCCTCGCCGATGGCCTCCATCATCTGCTGCTGCACGCTGGTATCGAGCATGGTGAGGGTGGCGCCAGACACCGACAGGCGGTTCCATTCGTTCGAGCCCCAGGCGGACTGCAGGGTGGCCTGCGCCTCCAGCAGGTGATCGAGGACTTCTTCTGTCACCTGTTTGCCAGGGGTGTTATCCAGCAAGCGGGCAGCGTAATAAATGAAATTCAGGCGGTTGTAGCTGGCGGATCCGCGGCGGTGGGTCCGGGCATCAAAATCCACCCGCTGGCCGATGGACATCATGCGCAGCAGTTGGATCTGGTTGCGCTGATCCAGGGCGGCATCGCCGATCCGACCGACCACGGTTTCCAGGTCGCGCCCGACCTGGCCGCCCCGCCCCAGCAGGCGCTGCCGGCGGGCTTCGTAGATGGCCTCCACGGATTGCAGGAGTTGTCCGGCGGCTTCATCCCAGCTCAGGTCCATCAGGGAGGAGGTCTTCAGGTTCAGGCTCTCTTCGAGGCGGCGCTCCAGGGTGGCAATTGAGCGGTTGAGTGACACCATCTTGAGCATCGCTTCCATCTGGCGGCGCAGCGGTTCTTCCAGGGCCGGATCCCCTTCCACCAACAGGCGCATCTGCTCCGGAGTCAGGCGCAGCGGCATACGGACGGCGTTATTCAGTTCTTCCGCCACTTCCGAGGGCCGGCGCAGGGCGGGAGTTTCCTCGCCTTCGCCGCCCTGGCGCATGGCATCCAGGAAGGAATCAAGGGCTTCGTAAC
>CAYOOA010000048.1:0-4098 GCA_964405455.1 uncultured Anaerolineaceae bacterium
CAGATACGTCATCACGGCCGCGGCAATGGCGCGGGCGAAATCATCCTGGCGGTTGAGCAGCAGGTCGCGGTCGGAGTCGGTATCGATGAAGGCCATCTCGACCAGGGCGGCCGGGGCGTTCATGTCGTGGATGTACAACTGCGGCCGGCCGCGCCCGCAGCGCCCGGGATCATTCTCCAGGAAGATGCCGCGGTTTTCCAGCCCCAGGGTGGTGGATACGTTTTCCGTCAGCAGGGTTGCCAGTTGCTGGCTCTGGGCATCGCTGGACTTGCCGTAGGTGTAGCAGGCCTCGGTGCCGGTGCCCCCGCCGGAGTTGGTGTGGATGGACACCACCACGTCCGCCCGGGCCTCATTAACCACCTGGGCGGCGCGCTCCAGGCCGTAGCCCGCCTCATCCGATTCGCGGGTCAGCACCACCTGGTAGCCGTACTCCTCCAGGATGGCGCGGGTCTTGACCGCCACCGCCAGGTTGAGATCCTTCTCCAGCAGGTCACCGTAGGCCGCCCCGCTTTCCCCGCCCCAGCCGTGGCCGGGGTCCAGGCCGATAATCCAGCGGTGATTGATCGCCCGGACGGCCTCGGTGGCCAGGCGGGCGCTGGCGGTGGCCTGCAGGGCAGCCGCCTGGGTCGCGCCGATCTTTTTGCCTTCGGCCACGGCCGTTTGACCGGCCTGGGCGGCCAGGGTGGCAACTTCATTGCGCTGTTCCGGCGTACAGGCGGAGGCAAGGATGACGATCAGCAGGAAAACAAGGTGGATCAGGCGGCGCATGGGTCCTCCAATAAAAATAAGGTCAATGAGTCTGGTTGCAATATTCACGCCCATTCATGCTAAAATCAATTTGATTACGATGACTCTGACGGTTCCAAAACGTACAGACTTGGCTTACTGGCTTTTTGCAGTCCATTACACAAACGGCTCGGTCATTCATTTGGAAGGATTAAGCGGGAATGGGTAAAGACAATAATCGCCAACTGGTAGGTTTTACAAGGCCCCGCAGCCGCAGCCTGGAGGATTTCAAAGCCTGGATCAACGGACTTTTAGAGCGCCTGGGTGGTGATCCCAACGAGGACGATATGACCGAAGCCGAATGGGAGAGCGCATGGCGCAAGTTTTGGCAAGACAAAGAGCATGAAGATTCAAGCCATCAGCAAGAAGGGAAGGACGACTGATCCTGTCCAATTTCACACTTTGGATCGAGATGACGCTGAGCTGCATCCCCTGTCGAATTATTTGAGGCGCTAACAATTCGACCGGGAATACGATCAAGAGGAGTACTACCAGCGCTGTCTTACTTTATTTTGTCAGATTCCGAATGAGGTTTGGAGGTTGATCTGCCCATGACCGAAGCACCCGTCAACCGGTTGACCTGCACGCAGTGCGGGGGTGAGCTGCACCCTGAAGAGGGGCAGCAATTCCTGACCTGCCCGTTCTGTTCGGCCACGGTTTTCGTGGACCGGACGCGGGTGGTCTTTCACCACGCCCTGCATCCAACCCTGGATGCGCAGCAGGCGGCGGCGGCCCTGCACCGCTGGATGTCCGGGGCGCAAACCGTCAAGAACCTGGATACCAAGGCCCAGGTGACCGGATCCACCTTTGAATACTTCCCCCTGTGGTTGTTCAAAACCCGCACTCCGGCCGGCGAAAAGCTGGAGCTGCAGCCGGCTGCGGCCACATCCATCACCGAGCTGACCAAGATGACCGTTCCGGCCGGGGATCTTTCCCCCTACGACCCGGCGCTGGATGCCCAGGCAACCGCCCCGACCGTGCCGCTGGAGGCCGCCCGCGAGTGGCTGAACCGTGTTCAGCCCGGCGCAGAGGTGCTGGAAACCTCCCTGGTGCACGTGCCCATCTATGTTTTCAAATACATCTACAAAAACCAGACTTACACCGCCGTGGTGGAAGCCGCCACGGGCACGGTGCTGGCCAACATCTTCCCGGCCAAGGCCGAAGCGCCCTTCGTCCTGGTGGCGCTGGTGACGGCCGGGGTATATCTCTTCCTGGCGTCCCTGCCGATCGTCAGCGGTGATTCCGGCCTGGCCGGGCTGGCCGTGATCGGCGGATTAGTGGCTGCGCCCCTCCTGTTTGGCTGGGCAGCCTGGGTGGCAAACAAAGTATGAGCGATACTGATACCCTCAAAGGTTTATCCTGTCCGCGCTGCGGCGGGATGGTGCAAATCCCCGAAGGGCAGGAGATCGTGATTTGCCCGTATTGCGACCTGCGCTCCGTGGTACGCGGTGAAAACGGCATCCGCCGCTACCAGGTGCCCCTGCGCCTGGATCGGGCTGCCGCCGAAAAGGCGTTCCAGGGCTTCCTGACCAGCAGCATGGCCATTTCCGGCAGCGTGCGCAAGGAAGCTCAACTGACTGAAGCCATGGTGGTCCACCTGCCCTTCTGGGCAGTCTGGGGCCGGGCGGCCGGCTGGGCTTTCGGACAGAAAGCCTACCGCGAAAAGGACTCCACCCGCTATGAACCGCGGGAAGTACGCATCGTGGAGGAAATGACCTGGAACGGCGCCGCCTGCGAAGTGGGCGAGTTTGGTGTGACGGAGGTCACTCTGCAGGACCGGCCGCTGGAGCCGTATGACGATGACGCCCTGCACCGCTCCGGGATGGTGTTTGAGCCGGTCGGTGCGGCGGGCGAGGCGCTGGAGCGCGCCCGGGCTGAATTCGACCAGCGCATCCGGGCAGCCGCCCACCTGGACCGCCTGACACAATCCTTTGTGCGCATCATCCGCCCGCGCCAGGGAGTGGTGTATTACCCGCTGTGGGTGATGCGCTACCTGTACCGCGGCCGGGCCTTCCAGGTGGTGGTGGACGGCTTCAACGGCGAGGTGATGTACGGCAAGGCCCCCGGCAACGTGGTCTACCGGGCAGCCGTGCTGGTGGGCGGCCTGGCACTGGGCTCCTTTATCACTGTGGATGTGAGCTACTTCCTGGGGCAGGGAAAGGACAGCGGTGCGGAAGGAATGATCATTGCCTTCATCGCCGGGCTGGCACTCATGTATTTCTCCTACCGCAAGTTCCGCTACGGCGAGCATTACGAATTCCGGCGGCGCTATGGCTCGGGCGGCATCCCCGGTCTTTCGGCCATGCTGCCAACCTCCGCCGGGCAGATTTCTGAACTCTTCAACAACCTGGAGCGATTCAAATGAGCCAGCCGGTTGAGTTGGTCCCCATGATGTGCGTCAAATGCAAATCTCCCGTCCCGGCCAAAGTGGACGAGGTGGTCTGGGTGTGCGAAAACTGCGGCCAGGGGATGATCCTGGATGCTGAAAAAGGCCTGACTCCGTTGGAAATCCATACCGCGGCCGGAATTCCACAAAATGGCACCGGGCGGCCGTTCTGGGTGGCCTCCGGGCGGGTGAGCCTGCGGCGGGCCACATTCTCCGGAGATAACACGCGCGACATGGAGGCCTTCTGGGCCCAGCCGCGCCAGTTCATCCTCCCGGCCTACCAGCTTGGCCTGGAGGAGATCACCCGCATGGGCGTGGACCTGGTGCGCCAGCCGCCCGCCCTGACTCCGGCTGCCTCGCCGGCGCCCTTCCAGCCGGTGGTGCTGATGCCCGGGGACGTGCGCCCGCTGGCCGAGTTCGTCATCCTGTCCATCGAAGCCGAGCGCAGGGATGCCCTGAAGGAATTGGCCTTCAACCTGGAACTGGAAACGCCGCAACTGTGGATCCTGCCGGATGACCTGACGCCCGCCCCGCAGGTCAATCCGCCCAACCTGGGCAACTTCAACATCCATTTTCAACAGCCCAAACGGCCGTAACTTCCATGCGCCGGGGTATAATAATCCCCGGCGATGAAGCTCGCCAGGGAAAACCCAAACCGCCCGTGCCGGGCTGATAGCTTCTGTCCATGCAAGCATGGCCGGGAGCTTTTTTTTATCATAGGCTGGGCGGGTTATTACCGACCACTCAAAAAGACAGGGTCATGCTGAGCGCAGCGCACGGTGTGGGTCCCTGGCCAAGCATCTGTGTTTGAAAGAGATTCTTCGCCCCTGCGGGGCTCAGAATGACAAAATGTCAAAATCGATGAATGGAAGCACATGGATAAATTTCTGCTCATTTCCGCCGGCGCCGTACTCGGCGCCAACGCC
>CAYOOA010000048.1:4198-12845 GCA_964405455.1 uncultured Anaerolineaceae bacterium
GCACATGGATAAATTTCTGCTCATTTCCGCCGGCGCCGTACTCGGCGCCAACGCCCGCTACTGGCTGGGCTCCTGGGCTGCCCAGAAATGGGGCGCCGCCTTCCCCTACGGCACCCTGCTGATCAACCTGACCGGCAGCTTTCTAATCGGCCTGTTCATGACCGTAGCCCTGGAGCGGGCGAACTTCGATCCGCGCCTGCGGCTGCTGGTGGTGGTTGGCTTCCTGGGGGCCTACACCACTTTTTCCACCTATACCTATGAAAGCATCAACCTGCTGCTCAAGGGACAGTGGCTTTACGGCCTGCTCAATCTCCTCGGCAGCTCCCTTTTGGGGTTGGCCGCAGTCGGGTTGGGTATTTTGCTGGGGAAATCGCTATAATGAATGTGTTCCGAGGAGGTTGTCATGAATGATCTCTCCAATCAAAAAGAAGCCCGGCGGCTGCGGATTTACATCAGCGAGGGCGACCGCTGGCGCGGCAAACCGCTGGATGCAGCCCTGCTGGACTTGATGCGCCAACATCACATGGCCGGGGCGACCGTCTTCCGCGGCCTCGCCGGCTTTGGCGCCCATTCCCACCTGTCCTCCACATCCATCGAGACGCTTTCATTCAACCTGCCGATTGTGATCGAGTTGGTGGATACACCTGAAAAGATCGCCGCCATCCTGGAAATCATTTACCCGATGATCGGCGAGGGCTTGATCACCCAGGAGGATGTGCAGATCGTCAAGTACACCCACCGCTTTCTCAACCCGCTGCCGGCCGACCGCCTGGTCAGCGAGGTGATGACGACCAACGTGGTCAGCCTGACGCCCGAAATGACGGTGACGCAGGCCTGGCAAAAAATGCTGGAAAAACGGATCAAGGCCATGCCGGTGGTGGATTCGCGCAACCACGTCGTCGGGATCCTGACCGATGAAGATTTGCTGGACGGAGCCGGCATCCAGCAGCGCCTCTCGGTGGCGCTGCGCATGGAGCCGGAGGATTTACAGCAGGAGTTGAAGGATCTGCAAAACCTGACCCTGACCGTCGGCGCAATCATGACCCGGCCGGTGATCACGGCCAACGCCGGGGAAGCGCTGGGCGTGGCCACGGCCCGCATGGTCAAGGCCGGGTTGAAGCGCATGCCGGTGGTGGATGAGCGCGACCGGCTGGTGGGCATGCTTTCCCGGCTGGACATCCTGCGCCAGGTGGCCAATGCCCCGCGCCTGCCGCATCCCGAACAGGTCCCGCTGCAGGCGGTCAAGACTGTCCAGCAGGTCATGTCGGCCAGCATCCCGATGGTCAGCCAGGATGATGACCTGGCCGCGGTGGTGGAGAAATTTGTCAGCAGTGAAAGCCACCGCCTGATCGTGGTGGACGGCAGCGGCAAGGCCGTCGGGCTGATCAGCGACTCGGACGCAGTCAGCCGCATCCAACCCGCCCAACGGCGCGGACTGCTGCAGGCCCTGCGGGATTTCGGCCAGCCGCCAGCCAGCCAGCAAACCGCCCTGGACCTGATGTCCCCCGGCGTGTTGACCGCCCCGCCGGATTTGCCGGTAGTGGAAGCCGCCCGCCGCATGTTGAAGGAGGGGCGCAAGTGGCTGGTGGTGGTGGATGAAGAAGACATTCCGCTCGGGTTGGTGGACCGGCAGATCCTGCTCGAAGCGATCACCTCGTATTATCCGGGTGAGCAACCGGCCAAACCGGAGCCGCCGGAGGAAGAAACCGGCATACCGGAAGACCAGTAGACTTAAACCAGGGCTTTGCCTTTGATTCTGCAGGGTGAAAATTACCCCTCCCGGGATCAAATCCGAATTATTTTTCGTCTCAAATATGCCACTGCGCAAAACAGTTTTGAAGAAAGAAGAAAGAGGATTCACCCATGCACACCCGTCGCAATCTCATCGCCGTTATGCTCCTGCTGAGCCTGGCTGCCTGCAACTTCCCCATGCCGACCGCCACCCTGCCGCCCCTGCCGCTGCCCACCGGCACCCAGGCCGTTGTGCCGCCGGCCACGGAAACCAACCTCCCATCCACCGCCACGGCAGAGCCCACCCTCGAACCGACGGCAGAGCCCACGGCCATCCCTGGCACGCCGGTGGATTTTAGCGGCATCTCCTTCCGCATCCCGCAGGGAGTTGGCAGCACCATCAGCGGAACCGTGGAACCGGCAATGACCGATTCCAGCCTGCCACTGTTTGAACTGACCCCCGGGGATATCCGCATCCAGTTGACCGATTACATCCTGCAGAACACGCTGCATAAGCCGATCGTGCTGGTCACCCCCATCCAGGCCGCCAAGGCGCTGGACCCCATTTTCGTACAGCGCTACGGGGAACTAGAAAGCACGCTGGCCGCCAAACCGGCCGAGGCTGAGAGCCTGCCGTTCATGCCCATCTTCAATGCCGCCCAGGTCTTCCACACCACGCCAGTCTACCTGGATTTCCAGAACGGAACGGGCCTGCGCTACCTGACCCAGTTTGACCAGGCTTACATGCCGATCAGTAACTACTCCCTGATTTATACCTTCCAGGGCATCACCGCAGACGGCAAATACCACGTGGCACTGGTCCTGCCGGTCAGCCACGCCAGCCTGCCCGCCGATGAAACCGTTGTGAGCGATTACCAGGCCTTTATCGATAACTTCCCGACCTATCTCCAGGAGGTGAAAACCACCCTCAATGCAGCCGGGCCGGATGAATTTACGCCCTCCCTGGCGGCCCTGGATGCCCTGGCGCGATCCCTGCTCGTCCAGCCGGTGGGTTTGTCGGAATAATCGGCCATCATTGGCGGCCCTGATATTTTTTGGGATGCTTCACCCCGACTTAAATCACCAGGAATCAGAACAGGTGCAAGGCCATAAAAAGCCCTGCACCTGTTCTTGTTTTCGATAAAATCAATCCCCGCTAAAGAACCAATTGCAATCCTTCAACACCCCATTTACATTGACCATATACTCGGTGCGGGATTGCCCGACCTGGATGGGATACACGCTCCAGGCAGCCTGGTTGGCAGGGTCCAGCAGGATTCGGCGGGCCTGGCTTTCAGACAGCGTGAACCCGCGCCAGGGGGTCGGCGTGTCTTCGCGGGCCGACTGCGCCCGGCAGGCCAACTGTGCGCCCAGGGTATCCTTGACCAGGGCGGACGCATCGCTGCGGTTGAAGCCTGCCAGCATGGCCGGGACAGCGTCATTGGATAACTGGCTGAGGTAGTCAAAGTCAAACTCCTCGCCCTGGGCGGCCCGGGCTGTGTTCTGGCGGACGATGAAGCCGTCCACATTGACCAGGGTGAGAGTCAGGCCAAAACCGATCGATACCAGCCAGAGCGCCAGGGCAAAGTGCCCGCGCCGGTTGAGGAGCTCCAGCACAGCCGTCACCAGCAGCAGGCCGGCCAGCCAGGGGATGAACAGGTGGGTGTAGGTGCGCAGGCGGGTGAAGCCGTAGGCATTTTCGTACAGCCCCAGGCGCAGCCACGAGGAGGCAAGGATGACCAGCACCAGCCCGAAGAGCAGCACCGAGAGGATCTTGAAACTCAGGCGGTGCCCGGCGGTTTCATGCTTGTTCAACAGGCCCAACACCTGGTAGAGCATCAGGGAAAGAACGGCTACCGTGACCAATTCGTTGAAGCCGCGCACGGCGTATTCCGAATAGGTGAATCCGCTCAGGGAGATGTTGGCCTGCCCGGCGAAGAAATAGCGGAACTGGATGATGACGAAGAGGGCAAACAGCACGTCCACCGCACCCAGGATGACACCGGTTTCAATCGGCCCCAGGAAACCCTTGATGGAAGGTTTGGTCGGATCGGGCCGGACGGCATCCTTGCGCGGGAAGACCGCCTGCAGCAGCAGGCCGCCAAACAGGTAGGCAAATAACAGCACGTACAGCGTGCGGAAGATGTACTCGGGAATGCGCTCCAGCCGGAAGAGCTTGAGAAATTCCTCCAGGTTTTGCTGGAAGATGGGATCAGCGCTCGAAAGCAGCCCGGCCAGCACGGCCACCACCGGGACGGCCAGCAGCAAGCCGAGCAGCACCCGCCAGGCCACCCGCCAGAACCTGCGCCGGGGGGTGGCGGATTGGGGCAGCGGTTTTCCTTCCTCATCCAGGGTCGGCGGCGCACCGCGCAGCAGCCCGGGCGTCCGGCTGAGAGCGGCGGCAATCAATTCGAAGCCGCCTGTCACCCAATCAGCCAGGCGGTAGAACAGCCAGAAACCGTTGCGGGCGGTCAGCACCAGCAGCAAAACTGCCAGGAAAGCGAGCAGGACGCTGACCGCGCGGGTTAATTCCTCCGCCCGCAGCAGGGGCGCCAATGAGAGCGCCAGGGCCAGGGCTGCCAGCAGCCAACCCGCGGGGTGAAGCTTCTTGCCCTCGGTTAAGATCAAGGCAATCCCCCCGGCCAACACCAGCAAAACCCACAGCGGGAAGTTTAACCCCAGCGGCTGTTTCCAGAAGAGCAAATCGACCGCCCAGGCCAGGCCCAGAGCGACCAGGAGAAAACGTAACGAATTTTTTGGCATACGGACTCCAATCGGGAATAATCTCACATCAATGCTGCCATGGTAGGCGGGCGGGGCTGCCAAAAGCTATCCAATAAGGGTGCCCGGCTATCAAATCCCATCAAGGATGGGTCAGGCAGCCCATTCCTCGGGGGGCAGCCAGCCGCCTTCCTCCATCTCCTGCCATAGTTCTGCTGGATTATCGTCGAAGTGGTCGGCCAGGGCCGCCAGGCGGTCCATCCGCTCCCAGGCAGCCGCGGGCGCTTCTTCCAGGGCCGGCCCCATGCCCTCCCAGTGATCCCAGGGCAGGATCTCGAACTTTCGCAGGGCCAGCACGTCGCGCAGCAAGTCACCGGCGATGAAACTCCAACCCTTCCATTCGAAGATGCCGAAATCATCCGGGTTGGCCTTGCCGGCCCGGCAGAGCTGCCAGGCCTGGCCGCCGGTCAGGAACGCACCTTCCGGCAGGTGGAGCGGATCAAACTGGATGCCCAGGCGGTCGCGCTGCAGGGCGTCCAATTGGGCATCCACCTGCACCCAGCAGCCATCCTGCCAGATCTCGGCCACCCAGTGATCCTCGAAATGGCCGGGGAAGAAATACGTGCCAAAACCGCAGCGGGCACGGGCGGGCACTCCGCGGGCGCGCAGGAAGCTGACCAGCAGCAGGGTGAAATCCCGGCAGTTGCCCACCAGGCGGCGTTCCGGCGGACGGGCCTGGTTCAGCGGGGCAGCGTCCAGTTCCAGCAGGCGGACGAGCTTGCGCCAGGCCGGGCGGATTTGCACCTCCGCCTGGCGGGTATCATCCAAATCAAGCCCATAGGCTTTGGCCCAAAAGATGTGCACCATCAGCCCCTGCAAAGCGGTTACCAGGCCGGGTAGATCGGCGGGCAATTCCTGCAGGCGGTCCGCAAAGCGGGACAGATCCGACATGGGCGCCGGGGCGGCGAAATAAGCAAGAGGATCTTTTGACATAGGAAAACCTTTGAGGGATGAACCTGGGGATTGGGTCAAATGGGAGTGAAAATACCTTATACTTATTCTAGCACAAAGGCTGAACCGGCAGCCGGATTTGACAGAGGAACAAGAAAGACTTATAATAAAACCGACCGGTCGGTATGTTTTAAGGAGTAATCGCATGCAACAGCGCAGTGAAGAAACCCGTTCGCGCATCCTGGAAGCCGCCCTGACCTGCTTTTCCTCGCGCGGATATGATGTGACCAGCGTGGCGGAAATTTGCACGGCAGCCGGCCTGAGCAAGGGAGCCTTTTACCACCACTTCCCCACCAAACAGGCCGTCTTCCTGGCCCTGATGGAAAGCTGGTTGAGCGGGCTTGACGAGCAATTGCGGGCGGTCATGTCTTCCGCTCATAATGTCGCCCAGGGTTTTGAGGTCATGTCCGGCATGCTGGGGGAAATTTTCACCACCGCCCGCGGCCACCTGCCCATGTTCCTGGAGTTTTGGACCCAGTCCCTGCGCGACCCGGTGCTGTGGGAGATGGTTATCGCCCCTTATAAACGTTACCAGGACCTGTTCGCTGATTTCATCCAGCGCGGCATTGATGAAGGCTCACTGCGCCCGGTCAACCCGCAGATGGCCGCCCGCTGGATCGTCTCCATGGCAGTCGGGCTGCTGCTGGAAGCCCTGATTGAACCGGACGCCAACTGGGACCAGATCGGCCAGCAGGGCATCCTGACCCTCTTTTCCGGATTGAAAGCAGAAGGCAAATGAAACCAAATCCCTGGGCAGGCAAGCTGGCCCTGATCACCGGCGCTTCGAGCGGCATCGGTGCGGCCACTGCCCGCCTGTTGGCTTCGCGCGGCATGACGGTCGTTCTGACCGCCCGGCGAGTGGAGCGCCTGCAAGCCCTGGCGGACACCCTGCGTACCGGGGGCGGCCGGGCTGAACTGATTCCTGCCGACCTGGAACAATCCGAGGAACGCATTCGGCTTACGGACGAGGTACTCCGCCGCTTTGGCTGCCCGGATGTGCTGGTCAACAACGCCGGGATCGGCTGGTACGGCTATTTTGCAGAAATGCCCCCGGAGGTTGCCCGCAGCCTGCTGGAATTGAACGTGACGGCGGTGATGGAACTGACCCGCAATTTCCTGCCGGCCATGCGCGAACGCCATTCCGGGACTATAATCAATATCAGTTCCATCGCCGGCAGCATCCCCAGCCAGGGGATCGCGATGTACGCGGGGAGCAAGGCTTTCCTGAATGCCTTTAGCACATCGCTGCACCGCGAGATGCGCGGCAGCGGCGTGACGGTCAGCGTACTGCAGCCGGGGCCGGTGACCACCGAGTTCTTCGACCAGGCCGCCCAGCGTGCAAAAGGCCGCCGGGTACCGGCTGAAGGTTTGGCTGTATCCGCTGAACGGGTGGCCGGCGCAGTCTGGTCGCTTATCCGCCGGCCGCGGCGCCAGGCCTTTGTACCCTGGATCACCCGCCTGACGCCGTGGATCAGCCTGATGTTCGCCGGGCTGATGGACTGGCTGGGTCCGCTGCTGCTGCGGCGGAATTAATCCTCCCTGCTGAACGGCAGGGAAAAAAACGAGGTGATTTTGTCCCCTGCCAAAAACCTCCCCACCCCTTTTCCCGAATGTTACTGGGTCTTACCCGGCCGTTTCCTGGCGGGTGAATATCCCGGTGCACGCCGCCCGGGCAGCCCTTCGCCGCGCATCACCGCCCTGCTGGAGTCCGGCATCAACCGCTTCATCGATTTGACCTACCCGGGCGAATTGCCGGATTATGAAGACTATCTGCGTGATGAATCCTACCGCTGCAACTGCCGGGTGGTACACTTGCGCTCGTCGATTGGTGATTTTGGACTGCCCGGCTACAACCAGATGAAATCCCTTCTGGACGATATTGATGCCGCGCTGGCCGGTGGAGATAAGATCTACCTGCACTGCCAGGCGGGCATCGGTCGGACGGGAACCGTAGTCGGTTGTTACCTGGCGCGCCACGGCGAAACCGGGCGGGCAGCCCTGCTGCGCCTGAACGAGTTGCGCCACCGCCTGCCTTTTCCCTTCCCCTCCCCCGAGACAGATGAACAGCGCCTGTTCGTGACCAACTGGCTGGCAGGGGAATAAAAAAATTTCGGAGACCTACATGAAACGCATCTTCATTCTCTTCGTTGTCGTCCTACTCCTGGCGGGTTGCGCGAAAACCAACGCCCCCACCCCGACATCCCAAGCGGCTAAGACTTACCCGGCGGGAAGCGGGGCCACCGTCGAAAGCCCTGCGGCCAACCCGACAACCAGTCCCGCCTACCCGGCGTCCGGCGAAACGGTGGAACCCTCCCCCTTGCCCATCTCCTCTGGTTCAGTCCAGATTTTCCTGATTGCCATGGAGGATAATGGCAAGTCCGGCAAAGCGGTCGGCTGCGGTGATTCAGTCGTACCGGTGGAAATCATGGTCGATCCCGGTGCAGACGCCCTGCGCACTGGGCTGGATACCCTGTTGGGATTGAAGGATCCTTATTACGGCCAATCCGGCCTGTACACGGCGCTGTACCAGTCCACCCTGCAGGTGGATAAAATTGAGATTGAATCAAACGAGATCAAGGTGGAATTGAGCGGGCAAATGATGCTCGGCGGTGAATGCGACAACCCGCGGGTCAAGGCGCAGTTGGAGGAAACCGTCGCGCCGTTTGCCCAGGGGCACCAAATCAAGATCACCATCAACGGCAAAGACCTGGACGAAGCACTCTCTCTGAAATGAGCGAAGCCCTCTCCCCCTCCGCCCGGCGGGTGCAGGATGCCCTGCACGCCCTGGGCATGGATTGCCAGGTGGTGGAACTGCCCGGCAGTACCCGGACGGCCGTGGAAGCGGCGGCCGCCGTGGGCTGCGGGGTGGCACAGATTGTCAAATCCCTCGTTTTTCGTGGAAAAGACAGCGGTCGGGCGGTGCTGGTGCTGGTCAGCGGAGCCAACCGGGTGGATGAAGGCCTATTGGCGGACAGCCTGGGCGAGGGCATCGAAAAGGCCAGCCCCGATTTTGTGCGCGAGCAGACCGGTTTTGTCATCGGCGGCGTTCCGCCGGTGGGACATACCCGGCCCATTCTGACCTATATTGACGCCGACCTGTTGCAATTTGAGCAAATCTGGGCAGCCGCCGGCACTCCGCACGCCGTTTTCCAGTTCCGGGCAGCCGACCTGGAACGGATGACCG
>CAYOOA010000048.1:12945-16378 GCA_964405455.1 uncultured Anaerolineaceae bacterium
TAACTAACCTTGTACGCCCGCACGCCGGGAATGGTTGCGATGGAGGCCATCAAGTCTTCCAGGGCTTGCTTACCCTTGGCTTTGGCCATGATATCCAGCTTCATCCGCTTGTGACTCAGGCTGCGCTCCACGCTGATCGAGATGAGCGTGCGGCCGGGCTCGTTGAAGGTCTTGCGGATATCCTCCACCACACCTGCACGGTCCTCCACGCTGATCTGGATGGTGAAGGTGGTGTAGGCGTACAGGAAACGGTGCTCAATGACGTTCAGGATGACCAGGACGGCCAGGATGAGCAGGGTGGTGATCACGGCCACAAGGTAATACCCCATGCCGAGGGAAAGGCCGACGATCGCCATGGTCCACAGGGAGGTGGCGGTGGTCAGGCCCTTGATGCTGGTGCCGTAACGCAGGATGGCCCCGGCGCCGAGGAAACCAATCCCGCTGACCACCTGGGCTGCCAGGCGGGCGGGGTCGCCGTTGGGTACATCGGGGCGGAACGCCATGGCCAGGTTGATGGAAAGGCACATGGCCAGGGCGGAACCAACCACCAGGATGATATGGGTGCGCAGACCGGCCGGTTGACCGGAACGCTCGCGCTCCAGCCCGACGATTGCGCCCAGGCCGGCAGCGATCAACAAGCGAAGCAAGATTTCCATTTCAGAGATCATTTTTTACTCTCCAGGCTGCAAGTACCAGGCAGCGGACAAAAATATTTGTCGCTCAATGGAATCCATCTCCTTGAAATGGGAGCGGCATTTTCATCCGCTCCTATTTTACCTGATATCCATCGGCTGGAACAATTCAAGTGCAACTTACAGCCTGGTTTGTCGTATAGTATATGAGGTTGCGTTTTTGCAGCCGATTGATCCAGAGGAGAATGTTATGAAAGCGAAAGTCCGTTTTTCATGGGGGCAGGGTCTGATTGCCCTGGTTCTGGTCATTATCCTTGTGCTGGGGGGCACCACCACCGCCCGGGCGGCTGAAATCATTACCGGGGAAACGATCCCGGCCGGTCAAACCATCAATGACGATGCGCTGATCGGGGGCAACACCGTCATCGTGGATGGAACCGTCAACGGTAACCTGGTTGCCGGCGGCGAAACGATCACCCTGAATGGCATCGTCAATGGCGACGCCATCCTGATGGGGCGCACTGTCATCGTTTCGCAATCCGCGCAAATCAATGGCAACCTCTTCATCGGTTCGCAGGTTGTCGAAGTTTCCGGCAAGATCAGCGGGAGCATGTTCACCGGCGCGGCTGCAGTCGAAATGCGCAGCGGTGCAGAGGTGACCGGCAATGTGTACGTTGGCGCTTACTCTTTTGAGAGTGCGGCGCAGACCAACATCGGCCGCGACCTGCTGTTCGGCGGTTACCAGGCCCGGTTGGGCGGCGAACTGGCCCGCAACCTGAAAGCAGCCGGGGCTGCCTTTGATCTGAACGGCCTGATCGGCGGCGATGCAAACATCAATCTCGGTAATGCGCTGGAAACTACCAACCAGATGCCCATGTGGTGGAACTACATGGGTGAAAACATGCCCGAACCCGCCCAGCCCGGCCTACGCATCGGCCCGGATGCGGTCATCAAGGGCAAGCTGAGCTACACAAGCACGGTGCCGGTGGAATTCTCCAGCCAACCTGCCGGCGGCGTGGTCTACTCCACCCCCGTCCCGGAGCAAGTACCCCAGAATTACCGCCAGCCGGAAGAGACCCGCACACCGGCTGCCAACTGGGGCTTTGGCCTGCTGCGCAGCCTGGCAACCCTGCTGATCCTGGGTGCGCTGACCATGTGGCTGGCGCCCCGCCTGCTCAAGCGCTCGGCCGGACTCTTTGAAACCAGGACGCTGCCCTCCCTGGGCATTGGCTTCCTGGCCGTGGTGTTGAGCGTGCCGGTCGTCCTGCTGGCCATTGGCGTGGTGATTGCCCTGATGCTGCTGTTTGGTCTGCTCAGCCTGGGCGGCCTGGCCGGATTGATCGGCTGGGTGGGTTTCCTGGCCATCAGCGCCGCTATCTGCCTCTTCACCCTGCTGGCGGTGTACGTGGGCAAGCTGGCCCTCGCGTACCTGGTCGGCAAGCTGCTCTTCGAAAAGCTCTTCAAAGCTGAAGGCGTCAGCCCGTGGATCGAGTTTGGCATCGGCATCCTGTTGGTGACCCTGCTGATCGCCATCCCGATCATTGGCTGGCTGTTTGGCCTCTTCATCATACTGATCGGCCTGGGCACCGTCTGGTACCTGCTGCGGCGCGAACCTGCAGCGGCTGTTCCGGCGGTTGAACCCCCGGCACTCTAAATTCAATATCGACCACCGGCGGACTGGAAACAGCCCGCCGGTTTTTTGTTATAATCCTCGGCATGGCCGAATTTAAATTTTCCATCCCGATTCAAGTGCGCTACGGGGACCTGGATCCGCAGTGGCACGTCAATAACGCCCGCTTCCTGACCTTCATCGAGCAATCCCGATTTGCCTACATCACCCAACTGGGGCTGTGGGACGGCAAGTCCTTTCTCGATCTCGGGCTGATCGTGGCGAACATGAACATTGCCTTCCTGGCTCCGATTGAATTTCACATGGATGTGCGGGTGTACGCGCGCATCTCGCGACTGGGCAACAAAAGCATGCTCTTCGAGCATGAAATCAAGGACGAGAAAAGCGGAACACTCCTTGGCCGCGCCGAAACCGTGATGGTTTATTACGATTATCATACCCTTTCCAGCCAGCCCATCCCGGATGCCTGGCGGGAGAAAATCTCAACTTTTGAGGGCATTCCGCCCAGGAGCTAAATCATGCCGAAAACATTGCCTGCCATTGAAAACCAGCGCCTGCTCCAATTCCTGGTTGACCTGTTGAACACGCCCAGCCCCACCGGGCGCACCGAGGATGTCGTGGCCTTCGTCGAAAATGCGCTGAGGGGCCTGCCCGGCGTGGAGATGAAGCGCACCCGCAAGGGCGCCCTGCTGGTGACCCTGGCCGGGGAAAGCAGCGCCGAGCCGCGCGCCCTGACCGCCCACGTGGATACGCTGGGCGCCATGGTCAAGCAGATCAAGGGCAACGGACGCCTGGAATTGAGCATGATCGGCGGATATTCATGGAACGCTGTGGAAGGCGAAGGCGTGACCGTGTTTGCCGCCAACGGCAAGCGCTTCCGCGGCAGCTACCTGATCAACCTGGCCTCGACCCATGTGTACGGCAAGGAGATGAGCGAGCTCAAGCGCGCCCAGGATACGATGGAAGTGCGCCTGGATGAGTTCACCGACAGCGCTGAGAAGACCGCCGCCCTGGGCATCCAGGTGGGAGATTTTGTGGCCTTCGATACCCGCACCGAAGTGACCAACGACTTTGTCCGCTCGCGCTACCTGGACGACAAGGCCTGCGTGGCCTGTCTGGTGGAAGCGGTGCGCACGCTGGCCGCGGCCGGGCGCAAACCCGCCCACAAGAC
>CAYOOA010000049.1:0-16246 GCA_964405455.1 uncultured Anaerolineaceae bacterium
CAGCTCCAGGTATTCGCCCTCGTGGGAGGGGTAGCGCCGGGCGGAGGAGGAGAGGATGCGCTCCACCGAGGGCGTCATCTTCCACAGCATGTCCAGGGTCAGCATGCGCTTGCCGAACAGGTCGATGTAGCGCCGGGCGGTGTGGGTGCGGATGAAGCGGCGCACCTCCAGTTCATCCGCCTTTTGCAGCGAGCGCAGGAAGTAATACAGGGCGGTAAACTTCTCCTCCAGCCGGTCCATGCCCAGCTCCACCGGGAAATCGTCGCTGTCGATACGGGTATCCAGCATCACCTCCTGGACGAAATCCACATCATACAGCAGGTGATCGATGTAGCCCTTGCCGACCTCAGTCAGGTAAAGCGTTTCCTGGTCGTCGCCGCGAGTCTTGTGGAAGTAATCGAAGCCGTCCGAGGTCAGCAGCTGGCATTCCATGCGCAGCAGGTCGTTGATGGCCGGGTAGAGCTGGTCGTTGGTGTAACCGAAGAGCGAGAAGGCGTTGAGCAGGAAGGCTGTCTTGCATTCCTCCCCGCGGCCCTGGATGAACCGGAGCAGGCGCGGCTTGAGCAGCAGGTAGCCTTCCACCACGCCGGAGACGTCGAAGGGATTATCCAGCCGGCTTTGCGGATCGGCGCGGAACTGGCGGGCGCCGCGGGTGATGCAGGCCCGCACGAGGTAATGGGCGGTGAGATCCGGGTTGCGCATTTCGGCAATCGTCACCCCGGTCAGGATATCCTGGGCCAACACCAGGGCATTGCGGATGCTTAGCCCGGCAGCGGCCTTGATGAAGGTGGCAAAGCGCTTGTCGTCCTTCAGGCGCGGGGTGATGCGCTGGAGGTACTCCAGCAGGAGGGCTTTATGCTCCGCCGTCAGGCCGCCGGCGGCGTTCAGGTAGGGCTGCGGATTGGCCAGGAAGCGCTCGAGCCGGTCGATGATCACCTCCACCGCGGTCGGGCTTTTGTGAGTGGTGAAATCGGCCAGCACATCGTTCAGGCTGTGGCGGTTGCGCGTTTCCGGGCGGATAAGCAGGATGAAGGTTGGGCCATCGTGATGGGTGTTGCGATTGATGTAATCCAGCAGACGGGTCTGGTGGATCGGATGGAGCGAATCGACGTTATCCAGCACGATCAGGCCGCAATCCTTGCGGCCGTTGAAATGGGTCTGGATCAGGTAGCGCCAGAGCAGCACCAGGTAGTTCAGGTACCAGTTGATATCCGCCTGGCGCAGTTTCTCGCGGATTTCGCGCCGGCGGTGCAGATCCGCCGCGGCTAATTCAACCCGCCGGTTCTGGATGGAAGGATCCTCCATCAGCAGATAGCCGGCCACGTTGCTGATGATCAGGTCGCTGCTCAGGTCGTAATTATCCAGGATGTAATTCCAGAAATAAACGAACTCAATTTCGTCCGTCAGGTGGCGGCTGGCCCGCCCCCACAGTTGCACGCACAGCTGCTGGATCAGGCGGCCGTTTGGCGTTGGCTGGTCGGGCTGTTCGGTGAACTGCTTGCAATCGATCCAGGCGATCATTCGCTGGCAGGCGGATTCATTGATTTCCAGGCAGTGGCGGCAGTCGATGGATTGCAGCACGTGCCGGACGACGAATTCAATCGTGGTGGATTTGCCCGACCCCAGCGTCCCCACAACAGCCAGCACCGGCATGGGCGGGTCGAAGAACTTGCTGATCAGGTTGGCTTCGTCCTCGCCGATGCCGCTCATGCCGTCCGGCAGGCTGAAGGTTTCGGGAACCATCAGCGGGGAGGAATACAGGTAGTATTCCTGGACGCCGAGGTGCGTGGGGAAGAAAATCTTACTGGCCAGGCGGTCCGCCCCCGGCAGGACGCGGTGCTCGCCCCGCGGATCATCTTCCGAACTCTTGACCAGGTCTCCCAGGCGGCGCAATGGTGACATGCAATCCTCCTTATGCGGTCAGCCGCATGCCTTCTTCAGTGGCGCGTACTAATTTCAGCAGCAGGCTGCGCAGGTTTTCATTTTCACCGCGCACCTGTTTGATGGACGTCAACTGGTTGATGAGGTCGATCACTTCCATGCGGCACTTGTTGATGCCGGTCTCCCTGGTTTCCTGCGGGTCATATTCGGGGAGGTTGAAGGACAGGCTCGAAGAGAAGGGCTTCATCATGTCCCGTGTCTGCAAAAGTTCCTCATCGCGGTGGTCGGATTCATCCGGATTCTGATAAACCTTCTCGCGCAGGTCCTCGCAGACATGTGCCAGGCGGTTGATCTCGTAGAAATTGCTGCGCAAGATCCGGTGGCTGCGTTGGATTTCCTGGCTTTTTTGCATCTTCGTCCAGATCACGTTGCCGAGCATAAAGCCAAACAGAACCAGGCAGAAGGACGCGACAATATCCGCAATGAGCAGGATCCAGTTCCAATCCCGGTCGGATGGGTTGAAAAGATGGTTGATGATGCCAGGGCCGACGGCGGCAACCAGGATGGCTGCCAGGATGACGAACATCCACAGCTTGGGACTGCGCTTGTACAGTTTCATCTGAGATACTCCGGGCGGGGAGTTTTCAGGAGCCCCCGGTAGTTAGATTATAGGTTTTCCTGCCGGCCTGTCAACACGGATTCTCTGTGGGTTTGGCGGTGGTACAATAAGGCACATTCTACACCCTGGAACGAATCATGACCGCCTACCCCATCCTGGAATTTGATCCTGAATCCAACGCCATCCTCGAGCCGCACCCACCGGCCCTCTCCGTCACCCCACCCGGCGGGGCGGTGATCTGCTTCTTCAACGATGTGCTGCACTCCGCCGAGGCGGAAGGCCGCCTGCAGAAGGTCGGCGCCATGAACTCGGAGATCGGTGAACACCCGGTGTACTTGATGCATCACTTTGGCCGTCCCCTGCTGGTCTTTCATCCCGGAATAGGCGGTCCGCTGGCGGCCGGCCTGCTGGATGAGATGATCGCCCTGGGCGTGAAGAATTACATCGTCTGCGGCGGCTGCGGCGTGCTGGATAAGGAAATCGCCGCCGGGCACCCGGTCATCCTGACCTCCGCGGTGCGGGATGAGGGCACTTCCTATCATTACCTGCCGCCGGCGCGCAGCGTGAACGCCGGTCCGCGCGCCACGGCTGCCCTGCAGCGTGTGCTGCAGCGCAGCGGGTTGGAGTACCGCAGCGGTGTTGCCTGGACGACCGACGCCATCTATCGAGAGACGGTTGCCCGCCGAGCCCTGCGCCTGGCCGAAGGCTGCTCGGTGGTGGAGATGGAAGCCGCTTCCTTCTTTGCTGTGGCTGAGTTCCGCGGCGTGGAACTGGGCGAGCTGGTCTACGGCGGCGACCTGGTGGTACCGGAGGGCTGGGACGGACGCAACTGGCACCGCCGCAATGACGACCGCCGCCTGATCTTCGACCTGGCGGTGGATGCCCTGCTGGAATTAACGGCTGAATCGGGGAGTGACTAACTCATGGAATTGACTTTGCTGAACTGGCTGCTGGCGCTTGCGCCGGTGCTGGTGGTCTTGATCTTGATGCTGGGTTTCAAATGGGGCGGCAGCAAGGCCGGCGCGTTGAGCTGGTTCATTGCCCTCCTGATTGCCATGCTGCGCTTTGGGGCCGGGCCGTTGTTGATCGGCTACGCCCAGGGCAAGGCCATCCTGCTCAGTTTGGATGTGCTCTACATCATCTGGACCGCCCTGCTGCTCTTCCACATTGCGGATGAGGCCGGGGCGGTGCGCGTGATCGGCAAAGCCCTGCCGCGCCTGACGGCCGACCGCACCATGCAGGGCCTGCTGATTGGCTGGCTGTTTGCCTCCTTCCTGCAGGGCATGGGCGGATTCGGGGTACCGGTAGCGGTGGCCGCGCCGCTGCTGGTCGGGCTGGGTTTTACCCCCGTCCAGGCGGTGGTGATGGCCTGCATCGGGCACGGCTGGGCGGTCAACTTTGGCTCGCTGGCCACCTCTTTCCAGACCCTGATGGCGGTCACCAACCTGCCGGGCGAGATCCTGGCGCCGCAATCCTCCCTGCTGCTGGGGACTTCCTCCTTTGCCTGCGGGGCCATCGTGGCGTACGTGGCCGGGGGTTGGAAGGGCCTGCGCCGCACCCTGCCCGCTGTGCTGGTACTGAGCGCCGTGATGGGCGTGACACAGCACCTGCTGGTCACCGGCGGTTTGTGGACGCTCGGCGCGACCGGCGGGGCCATGGCCGGGTTGATTGCCGGTTTTGCCATTACCCGCATCCCGTTCTACCGCGGTCAGCCGGAGGCCGGGTCGCTGCCGACGGAAATCACCAATGGCGAAAACGGCAAAGAGCGTTCGCTGTGGGTGGCGCTTTCCGCCTACCTGGTGCTGGTGGTGCTGGTCTTTGCCCTCAACCTGATCACCCCGGTCACCGCCCTGCTGGATAAAATCCAGCTCACCCTGCATTTCCCTGCCCTGCAGACGGCCTACGGCTGGGCCACCCCGGCGGAAGTCGGGCGCAAGATTAACATTTTCGGTCACCCGGGGGCGATGCTGCTGTATGCCTCGGTGATTGCCTGGTTCATCTATAAAAAAGCCGGTTATTACACGCCCGGCGCGGGAAAGCGCATCCTGGATAAGATGGCCCGCGGAGCGGTCAATTCCAGCCTGGGGATCGTGGCCATGGTTGGCATGGCGGTGGTGATGAGCCACAGCGGCATGACCAACCTGCTGGCCCAGGGGCTCAGCCAGAGTTTCGGCAGCACCTTCTACCCCCTGGTTTCGCCGTTTATCGGAGCCCTGGGGGCGTTCATCACCGGCAGCAACAATAACTCGAATGTGCTGTTCGCCGCCCTGCAGATGCGCACCGCCGAGCTGCTCAACCTGAGCGTTACGCTCATCCTGGCCGCCCAGACGGCTGGCGGATCGCTGGGCAGCATCATGGCGCCGGCCAAGGTCATTGTGGGTTGTTCCACCGTGGGCCTGGGTGATCATGAAGGGGCGGTGATGGGTAAAATTATCGCTTATGGTCTGATCCCCGTGGCGTGGGTGGCTGTGTTCACCCTGCTGCTGGCCAGGTGAGGTGTAAAATGTCGGAAAATCCATCCTTCATTCAGAAAATCCTGGGCTGGCGCAAACGCCGCCGCTACGCCCTGCAAGTGGCTGCCTTGATTGTGGCCGTGCTGGCTTCGTTTGGCATCTTCTTCGCCCTCTCCGCCGGGTTGAACGGGCTGGCGGTGGGCTGTTTTGCCCTGCTGGCCGCCAGTATGCTCATCACCGCCTGGGCGGGATAGGATGACCGGGTAGGGGCACGGGGATTTATTGATAATCTGGATCCTATATTATTCCCCGTGCCCCTACCTTGGATTCATCTGGTAAAATACCCCCGTTTGTAAAGAAGAACCTCTCCGCGCCCTCTGTGACCTCCGATCCTCCGCGGTGAAAGACAAGGAAAATCTATGCCAACCATCCCTGAAATGATGTCCGCCCTGGAAAAAGTGATCGACCCGGAACTGGGGCGCAATATTGTGGAACTCAAAATGGTGCACGACCTGGTCATCTCGACCGAGGGCGATGTGCGCTTCACCATGGCCCTCACCGTGCCCGGCTGCCCGATGCGCGAACAGATGCGCGCCGCCGCCGCGGCCGCCCTGCAGTCCCTGCCCGGCGTGCGCAGCGTGCAGATCGACTTCCGCGCCATGAGCGAAGAGGAACGCAAGGCTGTTTTCGGGCAGATGCAGTCGCAGGGGCCGCGCCTCAACCAGTTCAACCACATCCGCCAGGTGGTGGCCGTGATGAGCGGCAAGGGCGGGGTGGGCAAATCCTCCATCACTGCCCTGCTGGCCTGCGCCCTCAACCGCAGCCGCCAGAAAGTTGGCATCCTGGATGCCGACATCACCGGGCCGAGCATCCCGCGCCTGTTTGGGCTGCCCGCCGGCGGCCTGCGCGGTACGGACCAGGGCATGCTGCCGGCCGTCACCCGCACCGGCATCCGCGTGGTTTCCACCAACCTGCTGCTTAAGGATGAGGATCAGCCGGTCGTCTGGCGCGGTCCAATGATTGCTTCGGCCATCAAGCAGTTCTGGGCTGATGCGCTCTGGGGCCGCCTGGATACCCTGCTGGTGGACCTGCCCCCGGGCACCTCGGATGCCGCCCTGTCCGTGGTCAACAACCTGCCGCTGAACGGCGTGATCCTGGTCACCACCCCGCAGGACCTGGCCGGGATGGTGGTGCGCAAGGCCGTGCGCATGTTGAACGAGCTCAAGGTGCCCATCCTGGGACTGGTGGAGAACTTCAGCTACTTCGTCTGCCCGGATTGCGGCGCGCAGCATGAGATCTTCGGGCCGAGCCATGCCGCCGAAACGGCCTCCGCCGCCTGCCTGGAGAACTGGGTGCGCCTGCCGGTGGACCCGGCCGTGGCCGCCCAGTGTGACAGCGGCCAGGTGGAGGCGGTCAACTTCCCGGCCATCCAGCAGGTGGTGGAACTGGTGAAGTAAATTAGGATCGGTAAATCACCAAACCCTGGAGGTCGTTCAAACCTCCAGGGCTTTTTATTTCCAACCTGCGTGCTAAAATGAGCATGTTCAGGAGGATTGCCATGAAGTATTTTGCGCAGATTAAGACCTTGCTGCTTTATGGATTGCTCATTTTCTCGATTTTCTTATCCGCCTGCAACCCGTCCAAAAGCACTCCTACCCCGGATCTCAGCGGGAGCTCGACGCAAGCTCCTGCGCGCTCGCCCATCGCCCTGGCTCCTTCCGGTCCAGCCCAATTCGTTTTCAGCGCAACGCTCAACAATAAAACAGAAATCACTCTGGCCAATACAGACGGAGTTATCCTAAAGCAACTCACCCAGTCTGAAGGCGGTGCGAGTTGCCCGGCTGTCTCGCCGGATGGGATGCAGATTGCCTATTGCTCTGTCCAGGATATAAAATCTCAACTTATGCTCATGGGTAGCGACGGCTCCGACCCGCATTTGATCGCGGAGGAAATTGAGGGCTGCGGCTGCAGCCCGGATGCACCGCTGGCCTGGTCGCCGGATGGTAAATGGATCGCCCTGCCGGTCAGCGGCCTGGAGCAGAGTGCACCCGTCTATAATATTTTTGTGGTTCGGGTGGAGGATGGAAAGGTGACGCAACTCACCTCCGATCCGCAAAGATATGGCGGCCTGATCTGGAATCCGGACAGCAAGTCCATTCTTTTGACCGGCACAATCGGCGGTCAGGGGGATATCTACCGCATCAACATCAGCGATAAAAAGGCATCGCCGCTCACCGGCACGCCCATCACAGGAGCTGCGTACAGTTGGTCGCCAGACGGGAAAAAGCTGTTGTATTTTGCCGATAGCGGCGGGGGTAACTTTGACATCTTCCTGCTGCAGACCGGGTCCAGCCAACCCATCCGCCTGACGGATGCACCAGGGTTTGACAGCTATCCGACCTGGTTCCAGGATGGTCAGCATATCCTGTTCGTATCAACCCGCGATGGGGATCAGGAGATTTATCGAATGAATGCGGACGGCTCCGGGCAGACCAACCTGACTAACAATCCCGGCGTTCTGGATATCTGGCCGTCCCTCTCCCCCGATGGACAATACGTCATTTACCTGACCAGCAATAATAACCAATGGGACAGCTGGATCATGAAAGCAGACGGCAGTGACAAACGCAAATTGACCGACGTCATTGGCATACCCTCCAGGATTACCTGGAAGCCATAGCAAGCTTTGTAACCCCCCACCATTATCATTTAAGACTTTGAATTGTGCCCAGTCTCCAGACTGAGCACAATTCTTTATTCCTGCGGGTTCTCTTAGGGGGAAAGCCTGGTAAATATCCATTTGGCAAACCAGTACTTACCGATCTCCCTATTTCTTTACACCATCTTAACTCCAATGCGGGTATAAATTTGGCGGAATTGGAGAAACAAATGATGGATTTCCTTCTACTTTTGTTCATACTGCTGTTTTTTGCACTATCGCTTTGCATGATCATCGGAATTGAAAAGATAAAGGACTAGCCATGTCAGTACTCTACTGGATTGCTGGAGGGATTGCCCTCCTACTGCTGATTTATTTGTTTGTAGCCTTGCTCAAGCCGGAGAAGTTCTAATGACCCTCTCAGGATGGCTTCAGATCATTCTATTTATCGTTGGATTAGTCCTGCTGGTTAAACCGCTTGGCATTTATATGGCGCATGTCTACCAGGGGGAGCGTACCTTCCTTACCGGCATTCTATCCCCGCTGGAACGGCTGATTTATCGGGTCAGTGGCGTCTGCCCGGATGAAGAAATGACCTGGAGAGAATATGCGGCCGCACTGCTTATTTTCAGCTTTTTGGGAACCCTGTTGTTGTTCTTAATTCTTCGATTGCAATACTTGCTGCCGCTGAATCCGGACAATGTGAACGCCATGCCTTCTGATACGGCTATGAATACGGCTGTCAGTTTTGTGACGAACACGAACTGGCAGAACTACAGCGGAGAATCAATGCTCTCCTATCTGTCCCAAATGTTGGGACTGACTGTTCAGAATTTTCTTTCAGCAGCATCCGGTATGGCGATTGCGGTTGCGCTTATCCGGGCCTTAATGCGTCACAGTGGAAAGACCATTGGTAACTTTTGGGTAGACTTAACCCGAAGTATCCTGTACATTCTACTCCCCCTATCCATCTTCCTGGCAATAATCCTGGTATCTCAAGGAGTTGTCCAAACTTTTTCCGGCTCGGTGACCGCCCATTTAATACAGCCCTATATTAACACAGATGGGCAGGTTATCAATCAACAGGAGATCGCATTGGGGCCGGTCGCCTCCCAACTGGCAATCAAACACCTGGGCACCAATGGTGGGGGCTTTTTCAATGCAAATGCTGCCCATCCTTTTGAGAACCCCAATGCCCTCACTAATTTTTTACTCCTCCTTGCTGAAGCCGTAATCCCAGCAGCGTTCACATACACCTTTGGCAGAATGGTGGGCAGCTCCAGGGAAGGTTGGGCAATTCTGATCGCCATGCTAATCCTGGTAAGTGTCTTTGCAGGCTTAACCTATGCAGTTGAGTCAGCTGGCAACCCGGTTATTTCGAAAATGGGTGTGAGTCAGACTGCTACAGATATCAATCCCGGGGGGAATATGGAGGGCAAGGAGGTTCGAAACGGTATTGCACCTTCAGCATTATTTGCAACGGTGACCACCGCAACCTCTACAGGCGCTGTGGACAGCATGCATGACTCTTTCACGCCTCTTGGAGGATTCGTACTGCTCCTGATGATGCAGTTTGGGGAAGTGGTTTTGGGTGGGGTCGGTTCAGGTTTATATGGGATGCTTGTTTTTGTCATTGTGGCCGTATTTGTTGCCGGGTTGATGGTTGGACGAACCCCTGAATACCTGGGCAAGAAAATCGAGCCATTTGAGATGAAAATGGCTGCCCTGGTGATCCTAATCATGCCGATCGTGGTGCTGAGTCTGACAGCGCTGGCCTCTGTCACAACTGCAGGGCAAGAGGCGATCAGTAACCCGGGACCGCATGGCTTTAGCCAAATATTGTATGCGTTCACATCCCAGGGAAATAATAATGGCAGTGCGTTTGCCGGACTCGCGGGAAATTCCCTTTTTTATAACTTTACCGGAGTGGTCGCCATGCTTATCGGACGATTCTGGCTGGCAATACCAACCCTGGCTTTGGCCGGTTCACTGGCAGCCAAGAAAAAAGCGGTTGCCGGGGCGGGCACCCTTTCCACAACCTCACCATTGTTCATCATCTGGCTCATCGCAATCGTGATCATTGTTGGCGCTTTAAATTTTGTGCCAGCCCTGGCCCTGGGTCCGGTGACTGAACATTTGCTCTTGATGGGACAATAGCATGAAAACATTGTTTAAAAAATCCAAACCGGTTCGCAGAGAACTCTATCAGCGGGCACTTCTGGATTCCTTTCTCAAGTTGAATCCGCGCAAGATGGTCCGCAATCCGGTGATGTTTATTGTTGAGGTGGGCAGCCTGCTCACCACAGTGTTATGGATCCAGGCTTTGGCAGGGAAGGGAGAAACAGAAACCTGGTTTATCGGAACGATTTGCGTATGGCTTTGGTTCACTGTATTATTTGCCAATTTTTCGGAGGCACTTGCCGAGGGCCGCGGCAAAGCCCAGGCTGAATCCCTGCGCCGTACCCGCAAGGACACGAACGCCAAGAAACTGGCTCAAGTTCCTCCCCGGGGAGAACATCCCGGCAAGTTCACCCTTGTACCTTCCTCAGCCCTCCGCCAGGGTGACCTTTACCTGGTGGAAACCGGAGATATTTTGCCGGCGGATGGGGAAATCATTGAAGGCATAGCCTCCGTGGACGAATCCGCAGTGACCGGCGAATCGGCCCCGGTGATTCGTGAATCGGGCGGGGATCGGAGCGCGGTGACTGGTGGAACGCGCATCATTTCAGACTGGCTGGTGGTAAAAGTGTCAGCCAATCCGGGGGAAGGTTTTCTGGATCGGATGATTAGCCTGGTGGAAGGTGCAAAGCGGCAAAAAACGCCGAATGAAATTGCATTGAGTATCCTGCTTGCCTCCTTCACCATTATTTTTTTGGTTGTCTGCATTACCCTCCTGCCGTTCTCATTGTTCAGCATTCGTGCTGCCGGCCAGGGAAGCCCAATCACGATAACTGTTTTGGTCGCGCTGTTGGTCTGCCTGATTCCAACGACCATCGGGGGGCTGCTATCCGCGATTGGAATTGCAGGAATGGACCGCTTGATCCAACGCAATGTAATCGCCCTTTCCGGGCGTGCGGTGGAAGCTGCTGGAGATGTGGATGTGTTATTGCTGGATAAGACCGGGACGATCACCCTTGGAAACCGACAGGCTGTTGAATTCATACCGATTGGCGGGATTAGTCCGGCTGAACTGGCAGAAGCTGCCCAATTATCTTCTCTGGCTGATGAAACGCCGGAAGGCCGATCCATCGTCATTCTGACCAAGGAAAAGTATGGATTGCGAGGGCGGACGCTTTCTCCAACGGCTGAAATTCCAGAGGGAATGCACTTCATTCCTTTTACGGCCCAGACTCGTATGAGCGGGGTGGATTTTGACGGAACTCATATCCGCAAAGGCTCACCCGAGGCCATGTATGAGTTCCTCAAATTAAATCATTCCCCCATCCCTGGCGAGTTATTGCAAATTGTGGATCAGATTGCGCGCAGCGGAGGAACACCGCTGGTGGTTGTCCGCAATCAGGTTGCCCTGGGGGTCATTCATCTCAAAGATATTGTTAAAGGCGGGTTGAGGGAGCGCTTTTCACAGCTTCGTCGAATGGGCATCAAAACCGTGATGATTACAGGGGACAATCCATTGACGGCTGCAGCAATTGCTGCCGAGGCAGGCGTGGATGATTTTCTTGCCCAGGCCACCCCGGAAAAGAAATTAATGCTCATCCGCCAGTACCAGGATGCCGGAAAGTTGGTTGCCATGACAGGGGACGGCACCAATGATGCGCCGGCATTGGCCCAGGCTGATGTGGCTGTTGCAATGAATACAGGTACGCAACCGGCTCGCGAAGCTGCAAATATGGTAGACCTGGATAGCAACCCGACCAAGCTGATTGAGATCGTCGAAATTGGTAAACAACTACTCATGACCCGCGGTTCACTGACCACTTTCAGCATTGCCAATGATATTTCCAAGTATTTCGTCATCATCCCGGCTGCGTTTGTTTCCACCTACCCGCAGTTGGGTGCGCTCAATTTTATGCATCTCACCTCCCCGGAGAGTGCGATTCTCTCAGCGGTGATTTTCAATGCCTTGATCATTATCGCCCTCATTCCCCTGGCACTGAAAGGTGTACCCTATCGGGCAGTGGGTGCGCAGCAACTCTTGCGCGACAACTTGCTGGTCTACGGCCTGGGTGGGTTAATCACCCCATTTATCGGGATCAAACTGATTGACTTGATGATGACCTTCACCGGGCTTGTCCATTAAAGAGAGGAGATTTTTATGAAGACACCATATTCAACTTCCTCATGGCTGCCTTTATATTTCCTGGTTGGAATTTGTATTGCGGGTTTGGTTTGGGAGGAAAAATTACAAATGAACCCATCAGATCACACCCTCATGGCAGTAGGAATCTTGCTGTTTGTATATCTTTGTATTAATCGCTGGATCTCTCAAAATGGGGAAAAATTCCTGGATATTCATGATTCTGAAATGCCTGAAGGCCGCCCTGTGATGAATATTTTTCTTCCCGGCGAAGAACAACCGGAGGAGAAGAAGCAATGAAACACGTTAAACCCGCCATTGTTCTTTTGATCATCTTCACCCTGCTGACGGGTGGGATATATCCGGCGTTGATTACGGGCCTGGCGCAGGTTGTTTTTCCTGCCCGGGCAAATGGCAGTCTGATCACCTACGACGGCCAGATAGTAGGTTCGGCGCTCATCGGCCAGCAGTTTAATTTGCCAGGCTATTTCTGGGGAAGGCTTTCTGCAACCAGTGGAACTCCTTATAACGCTACTGCATCGGGAGGATCGAATCTCAGTGTGTTGAATCCCGGCCTGAAAAGCCAGGTTGCAGCCCGCCTGGATGCGTTGGAGAAGGCGTATCCAGGGAACAACCAATCGGTGCCAGTCGACCTGGTCACAGCTTCCGCCAGCGGTCTTGACCCGCAAATCAGTGTTGCTGCAGCGCAATACCAGGCTGCCCGCGTGGCGAAAGCGCGCGGCCTGTCTCTCGATCAAGTTGAAAAGCTTATCCAGGAGTTCACCCAAGATCGGATGCTTGGCATATTGGGTGAGAAAACAGTTAATGTACTTGAAATTAACCTGGCATTGGATAAGATAAAATAAGTTATGGATAAAGACTACCAGCGCCCTAACCCGGATGAACTGCTTGCCCAAATCCAATCGGAAGAAACCAAAGGACAACGCGGAAAGTTAAAGGTGTTCCTTGGATATGTGGCTGGAGTCGGAAAAACTTATGCCATGCTCGAAGCCGCTCATCAACGGTTGGAAGAAGGGGTGGATGTAGTCGTTGGTTATGTTGAAACCCACGGACGAAAAGAAACCGAAGGACTGCTGGCCGGCCTTGAAGTGATCCCCAGGCGACAGGTGGAATATCGGGGCATTATTCTATCTGAAATGGACCTGGATGCAGTCATTGATCGGCACCCCCAAATCGTTTTGGTGGATGAGCTCGCTCACACCAACAATCCTGGCTCCCGGCATCCCAAGCGGTACCAGGATGTTGAAGAGATACTGGCTGCCGGTATTGACGTCTACTCGACTGTGAATATCCAGCACCTTGAAAGCCTCTCAGATGTGATTCAGCAAATCACGGGAGTTGTTGTCAGGGAAAAACTGCCTGACCGCTTGATCGATGAGGCGGATGAAATCGAAATCATTGATTTGCCCACGGACGAATTATTAAAGCGTTTGACGGATGGCAAGGTTTATATTTCTGACCAGGCCATGCGCGCCATGGAGAAATTCTTCCGCAAAGGGAACCTGACCGCTCTGCGTGAGCTTTCCTTGCGCCGGGCAGCCGTCCGCGTGGATAGCCAGATGTTGAGCTACATGCAAAAGAAGGCTATCGAAGGCCCCTGGCCTGCAGCGGAACGCATCCTCGTCTGCATCAGTTCCCACCCCATGGGAGAACGCCTCATCCGTACAGGCCGCCGGCTGGCGGATGACCTGAATGCCGAGTGGTTTGTCCTCTTTGTTGAGACGCCCCAGCATATAAGAATGCCCATTGAAAACCGGTTGCGGGTGCAGCAGTTTCTGAATCTTGCCGAGGAATTGGGTGCAAAAGTCAGCAGTGTAAATGGCAGCGCGGTGGCCGAAACTGTCCTTCAATTTGCCCGCGAGCATAACATCACAAAAATTGTTGCCGGAAAACCTTACCGACCACGTTGGTATGAGTTCTTCCGCGGTTCGGTTATCGACCAAATCATCCGCAACAGCGGCTCGATCGACGTTAATGTAGTGAGTGATATTTCACCTTCCAGACCTGCCACGCGAGAAAGAAGTAAAAAGCCGTTTACCGGTCTTTGGCGCTACGGCCTAAGCTTGTTGATGATAGTGGTCATTACAGTACTTGGAAGATGGATTAACCAATTCCTGGATCCAACCAACCTGATCATGGTCTATCTACTGGCCGTGGTCATCACGGCTGTTTATCTGGGCAGAGGGCCGGCAATTTTTGCATCTTTAGCCAGTGTATTACTGTTTGACTTCTTTCTTATCAATCCTGTTTTATCATTTACTGTAAATGATACCCAGTATATCCTGACCTTCCTGGGTCTTTTGATCGTTGGTTTGATCATTAGTAATTCGGCAGCGCTTTTACGGGATCAGGTTACCATCATGCGTAATAAGGAATATCAAAACCAATCCCTCTTTAAGCTCAGCCGTGAATTGACCGGCGCAGCTTCCTTAACCCAGGTAGTGGACATTGCAGTCAGCACAGTCTCCACGATTCTCGGCTACAAATGTCTGATCCTTCTGCCTGAAAATGGAAAGTTGTGCGAAAAACTGGCTTCAGGTGATCTCCCCATTGATGACAATGAAATGGCCGTGGCAGAATGGTGCTTCAAACACGCCCATTCAGCAGGTCGGGGTACCGATACACTGCCTGCGGCCACCATCCGCTTTGTGCCGTTGAACACGGTCCACGGACCAGTGGGGGTGATTGGGATTAAAGCGGATAGTGAAAAACGTTCGTTATCCAATGATCAACGCATGCTGTTGGACGGCCTGGCCAACCTCATTGCCCAGGCAATTGAGCGGGTGAACCTGGTTAATGCTGCCACCCAGGGTGAGATGCTGCGCAATACTGAAAAATTACAATCCGCCCTGCTTAATTCAATCTCCCATGAATTGCGCACACCTCTTGCTTCGATTACGGGTGTTTTAACGACTCTGGTTGAATCAGAGAAGACGCGAAAACCTTCCCGGAAGTTGGAAGCAGGGACCAGAATCGAGTTGCTGGATTCTGCCACCGATCAAGCCAGACAGTTGAATCGATTGGTTGAAAACCTGTTAAATATGACCCGACTTGAGGCCGGCAGTGTTCACCTTAACCTTGAACTCTGTGATCTGCAAGACTTGATAGGCTCAGTTATCCAACAATTCTCAACAAAGCTGAAGGATCATCCACTGACCCTCGAATTACCGGATGAATTGCCGATGATTCATTGTGATGCGATCCTGATTGCCCAGGTTGTGGCCAATTTATTGGATAATGCCTGTAAATATTCGCCCGCAGGAGCACCCATCATCATTGGTGCGAAGAGTTCTCCCGAAGTTGTTGAAATTCTTATTCGGGATGCCGGGATTGGCCTGCCTGAGGACGAACTGGACAAAGTCTTTATAAAGTTTTACCGCAGCCCGCATCATAAGAATACGACCGGGACGGGATTAGGTCTTTCAATTTGTAAAGGGATTGTTGAAGCCCATGGGGGATGGATCAAAGCCGAAAGAAACCCGGACCAGGGGCTAACCTTTAAATTCGGCTTGCCTCGACCAATCCCGAAAGGGGATGAAAATGAGTGAGCGATCCAGAAAAATTCTTATCGTGGATGATGAAATTGATATCAGGCGATTTCTGCGTGCCTCGCTAAAATTGTATTATCACGAAATAATTGAGGCGGAAAACGGCCTACAGGCATTGGAAAGTGCGTATTCCCAAAAACCCGATTTATTAATCCTCGACCTGGGATTGCCGGATATGGATGGGGTCGAAGTAACCCATCAGATCAGGTCCATGAGCAGCGTGCCAATTATTATTCTCTCGGTACGCAATAATGAGAACGACAAAATTGAGGCGCTCGATGCTGGAGCTGATGATTACCTGACCAAACCTTTCAGCATTGGGGAGCTTTTAGCGCGCGTGCGCGTCGTTCTGCGCCGCCTGGAGCCCCACCTGCCAGAGGTTGCCCTCAAGGTGGACGACCTGGTTCTGGATATTCCCCGGCATCGTCTGACGCTGGCTGGAAATGAAATAGCGCTCACCCCCACTGAATTTGAAATCCTCACTGTTTTAATGCAGAATCAGGGTGTAGTGGTAACCCATCGGCAATTAATTCACCAGGTTTGGGGGAGTGCATATGAGGATGAATCCCGGCTGCTGCGGGTCAACATTAGCAACCTTCGGCGGAAAATAGAAACGGATCCGAACCAGCCGGTCTTTATTCTGACAGAACTGGGGGTTGGTTATCGCTTTAAAGAATCTGCGGAATAAATTGCGAGGATCCTCCGCTTTGAGTTGATCAACATTGAGTTCCCGGGAATACAACTTTTATTTCCTCTTGACACCCGCCCCCGGCTGATATATCTTTATTTCAGTGATTAATCCTATTC
>CAYOOA010000050.1:0-16193 GCA_964405455.1 uncultured Anaerolineaceae bacterium
CGAAGGGTCTTCAAGACCCTTCGGGTGTATGGGTTCAAGTCAGACCTGCCTCACCGCCCACCTTCCATCCATTCAGCAGGAAAATCGCTATAATAAATTATGCTTACCCCCACCCAGATCGTCCTTGAATTTTATCGGCGGATGAACGCCAATGATTTCACTTTTTCCGCCGAACTGCTCAGCGAGGATTACATCCTCGAATGGCCGCAATCCGCCGAGCGCATCCGCGGTCGGGCCAATTTTGCCGCGGTCAATGTCGAATATCCCGCCTGCGGTCCCTGGCGCTTTACGCTCAACCACCTGGTGGCAGGGCAGGATGAAGTCGTCACGGATGTTTCCATCACGGACGGCACCCAGTCCGCCCGGGCCATCACCTTTCACACCCTGCGAGATGGCTTGATCAGCAAACAGGTGGAATTCTGGCCGGACAACTATCCCGCCCCTCAAAATCGTTACCACCTGGTGGAAAGGATGGATTAATTGGGAAATTTATTGAATAGGTATCTCACCGCTTTAAAAATAATCTTCCGCTTCTTGCTGGCCCTGCTCCTGCTGGCCGGTTGCAGCCCACAAGCTGCTGCGCCCGCTGATCTCAACCTGGCCGGCGGCAGCCCGCGCCCGGTGGTGATTGACACGGATATGGCCGCAGATGATTGGATGGCCATACTCTACCTGTTGCAGCGCCCGGATGTGGAAGTTCTCGCCATCACGGTCAGCGGAACCGGGGAGGCGCATTGCGAGCCCGGGGTGCGCAACGCCCTGGGGCTGGCTGCCCTGGCCGGGCAGGATTCGATCCGGGTTGCCTGCGGAAGAGAAACCCCGCTCCAGGGTCAGCACACTTTCCCGGAGAGCTGGCGCACCAGTATGGATAATCTGTTGGGGCTCAGCCTGCCCGCTGGCGAAAATACGGCCGGGGAGCAGACCGCGGTGGACCTGCTGGGGGATACCCTGGACTCTGCAGCCGGCAAGGTGGCCGTCCTCACCCTCGGCCCGTTGACCAACCTTGCGCAAGCCTTGCAGGCCGACCCGGGCCTGGTGGATAAGATTGAAATGGTGTATGTGATGGGCGGGGCGGTCAACGTGCCGGGCAACCTGCGCGTCCCCGGCGTGGAGATCGACAACGCTGTGGCCGAGTGGAATATCTATGTGGATCCGCTGGCGGCCAATCTTGTCTTCCAATCCGGCGTGCCCGTGACCCTGGTCGGGCTGGATGCCACCAATCACGTTCCGCTGAATGCCAAATTTTACCAGCAGGTGAAGAACAACCACGCCACCCCCGCGGCGGATTTCGTCTACCAGGTGTTGACGGCCCAAAAGGGCTTAATCGATTCGGGTGGTTATTATTTCTGGGATCCGCTGACCGCGGCCGTCCTGGCGGATGAAAGCCTGGCAACCTTTACGGATGAGAACCTGTGCGTGGTGGAGGCTGAAGGCCCGGAATCCGGCCGGACCAAGCCGGGAGAAAGCTGTCCGCAGGTGCGGGTGGCCGTCAACGCCGATGGGGATCGCTTTGAGTCGGTTTTCCTGCAGGTTTTGAACCTGGCTTCCCCCTGACCTGAAAAACAATCTTCACTAATACTGGAGCCGAAGAGTCAAACTTCCGATATTGACCGCACCAAAGGTTGCATTGTTTTTATCAGCACAATGGGGTCACATCCACTTGATCATTTTGCGGCTCAGAGATTCATAACCCATTTTCTCGTACAACCCTCGGGCGGCCGTGTTGAAATCATACACGTTCAGCATCAGGCTGTCGGCCTCCATTTCATGCGCCCACTCTTCGCCGCTCAGCATCAACATCTCGCCCAGGCCGTGATTACGAAACTGGGAATGTACGTATAAGCTTTCCACCACGGCAAAATCGCGGGGTTTCATCACCGCTATTTCTCCCGCTTCACGCAGCCTTAGCTGGATGAAACCGGCAGGCTCGCCATCCCATTCGGCAATGAATACCGCTGCAAAGGGATCCGCCAGTAGTTCGGCGTACTCCTCCCGGGTAAAGATGTGCCCGCTGACGTGTTGGAAAATGCCCGGGTGCTCGGCAACATGCAGATCGTTCAGGCTGCCGTACATGGCATTGAAGACTTCGTAATCTTTGCTATCAGCCGGTCGGATGGTGATGTTCATGGTTATCTCCTGGGAATGACTAAACCACGGAAACACAGAGGACACGGAGGTCACGGAGAAATCTAATTACAAGGATGAACTGCTAAAAAACATATGAACCTTATTTGATAGTTCGTCGGATCGTTCCGGTCTCCAGACCGAGAACGATCATACCTTGCGCTCGCACCCGGTACAGGGCGCTCGGTCTGGAGACCGGCGCAATCATAAACATCGTTTTGCGTAGTCCACCCCTTCGGGTGTGCGAGTGGCTTTTTTTTAGTCACCTCAGTGTTCTCCGCGCCTCCGTGGTGAATCATGATGGCGTGTACTCATCCGCCGAAAGGCGCGCCCATTCCTCCATGCGGTCCTCCAGCTTTTTGTGCAGCAGGGTGTACTCATGCCCCAGCTTTTGCACCAGGCCCAGGTCGCGGGTGGGGGTTTCCAGCTGGCGGGTGATGGCGGTCAACTGTTTTTCCAGCTCGGTGATCTCGGATTCCAGGGCGTCCAGCTTTTGCTGGCGGCGGCGGATTTGATCCTTGCTTGGGCCGCTGGGTCGGGCGGGGCGCTGGATGGTTTCCGTCTGGCGGGTGGTTAATGCCTCCAGGGCGGCCCGTTCAGCCTCATACTGGCGGAAGGCCTTGTATTGGCTGTAATTGCCGTCAAACACTTTCAGGGTGCTTTCCTCCGGCAGCACCTCCCATACCTGCGTGGCCAGGGCGTCGATCAGGTAACGGTCGTGGCTGACCAGCAGGATGGTGCCGCCAAAGTCGTCCAGGATGGCCTGCAGCACCTCCTGCGAGGGCAGGTCCAGGTGATTGGTGGGCTCATCCAGCAGCAGCAGGTTGGCTCCGCGCAGCGCCAGCAGGGCCAGCGCCAGGCGGCTGCGCTCTCCGCCGGAGAGCGTGTCCACCGTGCGGAATACGTCATCACCGGTAAAGAGGAACTTGGCCAGGTAATCGCGCACCGCGCCTGGCAGCAGGTTGGGGGCGGCGTTTTCGATCTCCTTCATCAAGGACCAATCCGGGTGCAGGCCTTCGTGCGTCTGGGCAAAATAGCCAATCTGCAGCGAGGCACCCATCGCCACTTCCCCGGCATACGGAGGGATCTGGTTCAGCAGGGTTTTAAGCAGGGTTGTTTTTCCGGCCCCATTGGGGCCGATGACTGCGGCGCACTCGCCGCGGGTCAGGGTTAAATCCGGCGCGCTGAAGAGCGGCCGGCCTTCGTCGGCATAGCCTACGCTCAACCCGTAGGTACGGATGACCAGTTCACCAGAACGGCTGGAGGGCTCCAGCCGCAGGTGCAGGTGGTGCGAATTGGCCGGCGGCGGGGTCAGGCGGGCTTCTTCCAGCATCCGCATCAGGCGTTTCTGGCGTCCCTGGGCCTGGCGGGTGTTTTGCCCGGCCATGTTGCGCCGGATATATTCTTCTTCTTTTTCGATAAAGGCCTGTTGGGCTTCGTATTCCTCCAGCCGGCGGGCATAGCGTTCCTCGCGCTGCTGCAGGAAGGCGGAGTAGTTGCCGCGATAGACTTCCAGACCCGGGGTCATCTCCCAGATGGTGGTGGCCACCCGGTCGAGAAAATAGCGGTCGTGTGAGACGATCAACACCGCGCCGGGCCAATCCGCCAGGAAATCCTCCAGCCACTCAATGGCGGCAATATCCAGGTGGTTGGTCGGCTCATCCATCAGCAGCAGGTCCGGCTCGGAAAGCAGCAGGCGGGCCAGCAGGGCGCGGGTGCGCTGCCCTCCGGAAAGCTGGCTCATCGGCCGGCGCTCATCCACCCGGCTGAAGCCCAGCCCTGTCAGGGTCTGGCGGATGCGCTGTTCATAGGTGTAGCCACCCAGGTGTTCAAACTGGAGCTGCAATTTTCCGTAGGCAGCCAGTGCTTCCTCTGCGCGGGCAGGGTCGGCCATGGCTTTTTCCAGTTCGGCCATTTCTGCCTGCAGACTGCGCTGCTCTGCAAACGGCACCAGCACTTCCTCCCACAGGGTGCCCTCGGATTCAAAGATGGCTTCCTGGGGCAGGTAGCCGAGGCGCAGGCCGCGGGCGCGCTGAACCTCGCCGGCGGAAGGGTCTTCCACGCCGACCAGGATGCGCAGCAGGGTGGTTTTCCCCACGCCGTTGGGTCCCACCAGGCCGATGCGGGCTTTGTGCGGGATGCTGAACGAGATATTGCTGAAGATATCGGCGGGGCCAAAGCTCTTGCCCACGTCGATGGCAGTAATGAGAGACATCGCAAACTCCGGGTTATAATTGCACCCGAATTTTACCAGAGAAAAGGACGCAGCGATGACGGAGATATGGTTGGTTCGGCACGGACAGACAGATTGGAACCTGGCAGGGCGCTACCAGGGCCACCTGGATATTCCCCTGAATGAAGCCGGATTGGAGCAGGCCCGCCGCCTGGCCGAAAAGCTGGCCGGTGAAACCTTTTCCGCCGTCTATTGCAGTGATTTGCAGCGCGCCCGGGTCACTGCAGAAATGGTGGCTGCCCGCCTGGGCCTGGCCGTCATCCCGCTGGCCGGGTTGCGCGAGATCAACCAGGGTGACTGGCAGGGCCGTTACCTGGTGGATGTGCGCGAGGAATTTGGCGAACCGGATCCCAGTGCCGGCGAGGAGATGCTCCACGAGCGCGCCCCTGGCGGGGAATCTGTGGCCGAAGTGGCAGCGCGAATGAAATTGGCTGCCGATTGCATCGCCGCAGAGCATCCAGGCGGGCGGGTGCTGGTGGTCACCCACGGCCTGGCCCTGGCCACGCTGCTCTGCCAGGCGCGCCGCATCCCGCTCCAGCAGGTCTATCAGCAGATTCCGGATAATACCGTGGTGGAAGTGATCAACTGGCCTTAAGATTTTGTAATTAAACCGTTCCTCCCACGGAGGTCGCGGCCGTAGGAGGAGGGGGTGGGGGAATAAAATTGTGCAGCTGCACAAGAATGTGCAAGAAACGTGCCAATTCGGCTATTCTTTTGGCGGTCCATCCGGGTAGCGTGGGCGAATGGGAGTGCGCTTCCAATCGGAGCGGCGTAAAACCTCGGCCTGGTTTGGATCGGCATCCTCGCGGTCGGAGTAAAATTCATCTCCTGAACCGGAAACCCAGCGGTACTGCCATTCATTGGACCCTGTATCAATTTCTTTTGTATAAGGATTAAGGTATTCTTCCTGGCTGGTCAGCGTCAGGTAGTTGTCATTACGGATTTCGGCATTGATACGCCGGCGGTGTTCAACAATCTCCGCCGCCTGACCCTGCAGGTAGCGCTGGACTTCCAGCGCCCTCTGGGCACGGGCCTGTTCTGCCATTTGGGCATTGCGAAACTGACCGGCTAGAAACTCTTGCATTGCCCATTCACGACCCAGCCATTCATAATTGGTTTTACTTGAACGGTGCATGTGGACCAGTACAGGTTCCCACTTGTCAAATTCAGAACTGGGAGCGCGATAGTAGTAATTTACGGTGTTGCTCCACATCCCACCGGCTGCTTGTCCGCCAATTTCAAGCACGACAAACGCTTTTTCTGTATAAGTTATTCCCTCTTCGTCGTATTGATAGATGGCCATACCGCCGTCATACTTGAAAACAACCTGCTGGCCGAGTGCCTTTCGCGTCATCAGGAATTCTTCCACCAGGCCTCGGGAGGCTTCAGCCAGAATTGGATGGGCATTGACAGCCTGGGGATGCGCCCATGGAAACATCATTTGGAGTAGAAACTGCGGTGCCGGAAGCAGCGGTGTGACCAACATGCCCTGGTAGTTGCTGCCTTGCGGAAAGAATCCATACATTCCGCCGGAATTCATCCGCATATCGCAGAACTTGAATTCCGGCACGAATCGCAACATGACTGTTCCGCGGTCATCATTCTTGATGGATAAATCCAGGCGGGCGGTCATATTTTGCGCATCCACCTGCTGCCGGTTGAAATCCGCCCGGATGATTCCGCCTTCCATCAACCAACCCTGGGGTACAGCGATTGTAAATGCGCCTTCGCGCGGTTCACTCCTGCGCTCAAAAATCAGACTTTCATCTGGTTTTGTCATGAACCATTCCCGGTTTCTTCTTCGCGGCTGTGGAGCAGGTTTCGGCGCACATCCAGCAGGTGACTGGCCTTCTCCGCTGAAACAGGTTTGCTAAACAGGAAGCCCTGTACTTCATCCACCTGTCGGGTGTGCAGGTAGTTTAACTGCGAATCCTGGGTTACACCACTGGCCACAACATGCAGGTTGAGGATGCGAGCCATGGAAACGATGGCCGAAACGATGGATACATCATCCGGGTTCTTATCCAGCTCGCGGATGAATGATGGATCGATTTTGATCCCACTCACACAGAACCGTTTGAGGTAGCTCAAAGAAGAATATGTGCTGCCAAAATTATCCACGAAAATCTGCACCCCCATCTTATGCAATCCCCGGAACGCAGCTTCGTTCATCTCTACTTCACTGGCGGCAGCAGTTTCCGAAATTTCCAGGATTAAGGAATTGGAAGAGAAGCTGCTTTGTTTCAGTGCGGTTTTCACCCGATCCACCAGGTTGGGATCCATGAACTGGTGCGCGGAAAGGTTGACAGCCAGGTTCAACCCACTATAACCAGCCGTGTGCCACTCTTGCGCCCTGGCACAGGCAGTCTGCAATACTTGTTCGCCAATCTGCACCATCAGGCCGCTTTCCTCGGCCAGCGGGAGAAATTCTCCGGGCAGGATAATCCCGCGTTGGGGGTGTTCCCAGCGAATCAATGCCTCCATGCCGGTGATTTTGCCGGATTTCAGTGAGATGATCGGCATGTAATAAACCCGGAATTCCTTGCGCTCCACTGCCCGGCGTAACTCGGCCTCCATGCGCAAGACGGACAGGCTCCGGGCGTGCAAATCCTTGTCAAAAATCTGGTAATGACCGCGCCCCTCGGCCTTGGCCCGGCTGAGGGCGGCTTCCGCATCACGCAGCAGATCCTGCGGGTGGTCATAATGGATGTTAATCATTGCAATTCCCAGGCTGGCGGTGACAAACACCTCCTGACCGTTGACCTGGAACGGCCGGCTGATCTCTTTTTGCAGCCGGTTCGCCACCCGGATGGCGTCCTGCGCGCCGTGGATGTTTTCCAGCAGGATTGCAAAATTATCGCCGTCGAAATGGGCGATCAAATCTTCCGTACGCATGCAGCTTTCAATCCGCTGCGCAACGGTCACCAGGATTTCATCTCCCTTCGGATAACCCAGGCTCTCATTGATCACCTGGAAGCGGTCCAGGTCAATCACCACCAGACCGGATTGATACTGATCGTGGCGCTTGGTGCGTTCGATCGATCGCCGCAACTGGTCCAGGAAATACACCCGGTTGGGCAGCCCGGTCAATGGATGATGCAGGGCATCATGCCGCAGGCGTTCTTCCAACAGGTGCTGTTCATGCGTTGGCATCATCGTCCCCACCAGGCGGATGGTGGACCCGTATTCATCCCGCAGGACGCGGGCACGCACCCTCACCCAGCGGTACTGTTTATCGGCATTAAGCATGCGGTGTTCGTTGTTGAGCTGTGGGCTGCGCCCATCCAGGTGGGCAGCCAGGTCAGCTTGAAGATGTGGGGCGTCTTCTGGATGAACCCGCTGCATCCATTCTTCCGGGTCCGGGTGCATTTCATTCGGCTGCAGGCCGAGAATTTCAGCCCAGCGGTTGGAATAATAAACCTGGTTGGATACCAGGTTCCAATCAAACAATCCGTCATCTGTGCCAGTAACGGCCAGGCTGCTGCGGTTATCTTCCTGGTCTTCGGGGAGGTTCGGCTGGACCGCGGGCGGGGAAGCGGCTTCCATGGCCAATCCAAGCAAATGTGCTGTCTGCCGTAGAGTGGTTTTATCGTCCGTGGAAAGATTTGCAAAGCTGTGCCCGAATACCAGCCAACCGAATGTACGCCGTCCGCCGGATAATTCCTCGCAGGGGGATCTGGGTGGAGGGGAGAGACTCAAGCGGATATCCAATCCGGGGAAAAATTCATTCACCCGGGCAATAAAACCCGCCAGAATCGCATCCGGCTCAGCCTGGCTGGCCAGGGAAAGTACGAGCGCAGCAAGTGAGCCGGGATTGACTGCCATTCAAACCTTCCTCAAAACGTCATTGTTCTTGTTCAAATCCATCCGGCAGCATGGGCCGGGGTTCCAGCAGCATATTGGTCATCTTGCCTGCCGGCTGCGGCCGGGAGAAGATATAACCCTGGACTTCATCACAGCCGCGCGCAGAGAGGAAGTTGAGCTGCTGCTCAGTCTCCACGCCTTCAGCAATCGTGCTCAATCCCAGGATGTGAGCCATGGCGATGATGGCTGTGGTGATTGCGGCATCATCGTTGTCATTGGCCACATCCACGATGAACGAGCGGTCAATCTTTAAGGAACTGACCGGGAAGCGCTTGAGATAGCCCAGGGAGGAGTAGCTGGTGCCAAAGTCGTCGATAACGATCTTGACGCCCATGTTTTTCAACTCGCGCAGGGTCAGCACGGTTTGCTCAAGGTCCTGCATGGCGGCAGTTTCGGTGATTTCCAACTGCAGCAGGGAGGCTTGCAGGCCGGTTTCGATGAGCACTTTATAGACCAGCTTGGCAAAATTCGGATCGCGCAACTGGAATGCGGAAAGGTTAACCGCCACCTGGATGCCGCGGATGCCCTGTTCCACCCACTGGCGGGCCTGGTTGCAGGCGCCGCGCAGGGCCCACTCTCCCAGGGGTGCAATCAGCCCGGTTTCCTCCGCCAGCGGAATGAATTCGCTCGGCGAGATGGAACCGCGGATGGGATGCAGCCAGCGCAGCAGGGCTTCCACAGCCACCACCTTGCCGGTGGTCAGTGAGATGACGGGCTGGTAATAGATTTCAAATTCCTGCCGCTCGATGGCGCGGCGCAGTTCCGCTTCCAATTGGAACAGTGCCAGAGAGCGAGAGTGCATTTCCACGTCGAAAACCTGGAAACGCGAACGCCCGGCGGATTTGGCCCGGTAGAGGGCGGTATCTGCGTCCCGCAGCAAATCCTCTGCCTGGGTGTACTGCTGGTTGAAGATGGTAATGCCGATCGATGCAGTGATAAAGACATCCTGGCTTTGCAGCGAGAAGGGCATGGAAAGATCTTTTAGAATTCGCTCAGCCACCCGGATGGCATCCTGGGTTTCGGTCAGGTCTTCCAGCAGCACGGCGAATTCATCGCCGCCCAGGCGGGCCACCAGGTCGCCCAGGCGCAGGCAGCTTTCCAGGCGGCGGGCGGTAACGATCAGCAATTGGTCGCCGGCCTGGTGCCCCAGGCTTTCATTGATCACCTTGAAACGGTCCAGGTCGATCAGCAAAACAGCGGCCATGTAATCCGGGTGGCGCCGGCCACGTTCCACCAGGCGGGCCAGTTGATCCACGAAATAAGACCGGTTGGGCAGGTGGGTCAATGGATCATGCATGGCATCGTGCCGCAGGCGGTCTTCAATCCCCTTGCGCGCAGTGATATCGGTCATCGAACCCGCAATTCGCACCGGCTTTTGACCGCTTTCACCCACCGCCAGACCGCGGGTTTGCACCCAGCGGTAGGCGCTGTCCTTATGCAGGATGCGATATTCGCATTCCAGTTGCGGGGTATCTCCGCGCAAGTGGGCTTCAATTTCCGAGCGCAGCCGGTCTACATCCTGCGGATGCACACGGCTGAACCAGTTCTGTGGGGTTTCAAAGGGGAAGGTTTCTTCCTCGCCGAGGATGGCTTTCCAGCGGGGTGAGACATGCAGCCGGTTATTGCGCAAATCCCAATCCCAGATGCCGTCCTTGGCCCCGGCCACGGCGATGGCAAAGCGCTCTTCACTCTCAACCCGGGCTGCTTCCGCCTTTTTTCGCTCAGTAATATCCACAAGCATCAGCATGGCTGCCGGGTGGCCTTCAAAATCAATCTGCGTGGCGGTAAGTTGTAGCCAGATGGGTGTATCGTCAAAGGCTAGCGCCTGGTAATCGGCCACGCTGCGCGAGGCGGTGGCGGTATTCAGGATTTGCTGGCGGGCTGTATCCTGCTCATCACCAATAATCCGCTCCAGGAAACAAATGGTTGGCGTTGGCAGGTTTTCAGACGAACAGTGGAAGATCTTATGCACAGCCGGGCTGACAAAGACCACCTGTTCAGTCTCGAGATTGTAAATAACAATCCCCTCCTCCAGGTTTTCCACCAGGCTGCGGTAGCGGCCTTCAGATATGGATAGATCGGATGTCCGGTTGGCAACCGTCTCCTCCAGCTTTTTCACATGCTTGAGGGTTGCCTGGTGATTGTTGATGGTGAAAAGGAAAACAGCCAGCAGCAGCAGGCTGATCGCTGCCGATCCCATGGCGTAATTGTAAAATTCGCGCTGCTCGCCAACAAAATTGAGAATCTCAGCCCGCGGGGTGGAAACGCCAATCGTCCAGGAGGTGTCCAGGATTTTAACTGTAGTCCAGGCTGCATACTCCGGATCGGATTGGGCCTTCCAGATGTACCACCCTGTGCCTTCGCTGCCTGCTTCCACGCTGCTGACCAGGTCTTCATAGTGCGCAGCACCGGTCTTGCTCTGCCGGTCGAAGATATCACGGATGCTTTTTCCCACGTATTCAGCCGGGAAATCGGTATATTTGGCATAAACAGCTCTTTGTCCCTCGAAAACCCAGGTTTTCCCATTCGAAAGTAGTTGAATGGGCTGGATAAATCGTTCGAACGCTTCCTGTTTGGCGCTTGCCGCTGGAATATTTTGATCATCCACCCGGGCGTTAATCCATGTTTGGGCTGCCCTGGCTGCCCCCTGAACGATTTGCGTCTGCAATTCATTCCATGTCCGCAGGGAAGTCTGGATGCGATGTTCATGATACAAGAACACGCTTAGCCACAGCGCCAGCGTGGTGATCAAGAAGAAGGCTCCAGTCAAGAGCATTGACCGGCTGAATTTTCGATATTTCATGTTCCCCTGCTCCTCGATGAACTTAAATTCCAGCGGTGGAAGCGGGGAACCCTGGTGAACACAAGTTCAGGATGGATCCCATTTCCACAGGGGGAAAGCTGGTTGTTCGCAATTATAGGAGAGGTTACAAGATTCATGCGAGCTCCGGTAATTGCTGGACGGGGTAAACTTGTTAACGCTGCGCCGGGTGCAGCGCGATAACCGGTTATTAAGGCTGGTCTTCAGCCAGTGGGAAAACGACAGTGAATGTGCTGCCCTGGTTGGGCGTGGAATCCACCCAGATACGGCCCTGGTGGTTTTCCACGATCGATTTGACGATCGCAAGCCCCAGGCCGGTACCGGGTTGATCTGCGCTCACATTGGAAGCCCGGTAGAACTTATCAAACACATACGGCAAATCCATGTTGGGAATGCCAATTCCTGAATCAGTGACCTGGAAGATAACCTGGTTTTCTTCCACCGCGCAGCGGATGCGCACAGTCCCGTTTTTGTTGGAATACTTGATGGCGTTATCAACCAGGTTATCCACAACCTGGCGCAGTTGCACCGGGTTCCCAAAAACGATTGGGAAATTATTGGGCATATCCATGCTCAGTGTTAAACCCTTGTCTGAAATCCGCCGGGATAAATTATCCGTGGCGAACCGGATTAATTGGTCGAGGGCCACCTTTTCCTTGCGGCTGTCGAACCCTGCCTCAATCCGGCCCAGGTTGAGTAAATCATCCACCAGGCTGGTGATGTTGTGGACGGAAACCTGTACCCGGTTCAGGAAATCGATCTGGGTTTCATTCAATGGACCCACCCGTTCGATCAACTCGGTATAGCCCAGGATGGCCGTCAGGGGCGAGCGGAGGTCGTGGGATACGGTGCTGACAAAGTCGCTCTTGATATGATCCAGCTTCTTCAAGTAGGTAATGTCGTGCAAGGTGATGGCGCGGCCCACGCCTGGGATGATGGCAATTCGGGCGCTGAAAACCCGGCCGTCTTCGATGGACACTTCCACCCGGTTGGCCAGCCTCCCCGTGGAGGATTCAACCAGCTCTTTCAACTCGGGTTGTGGGAAGAACTGTCGGTAAGGTTGGCCGATGTATCCGCTGGTTGGCAAGTTAAATGAGTTGATCGCAATATCATTTACCAGCACCAGGCGCTGCTCTTTATCCACAACCACCACCCCATCCTGGATGTGGGTGATGACCGTTTCCAGTTTTTGCCGCTCCTGGATGGCGTGTGAATACAGGCGAGCGTTTTCAATTGCCAACACAGCATATTCCGCCAGCGTGGCTAACAGCTTGACATCCCGTTCTTTAAATGGGGTGTTCTGGCGGCGGTTATCCACCCCCAGAACTCCAATGCCGCGGTCCTTCACGATCAACGGCACATAGACCAGCGAGTGGACCAGGTACGAAGTCTTGATTTTTTGCGGCGTTTGTTCATCCACCAGTACGGGTTGACAGGTGCGGATGGCAGTACCCGCCAGGGTGTCCTGGACGGGCAGGCGGAAAGTACGGACAAACTCCTCCTTGAAATTGCGCGATGCCCGCATGTACAATTCCCCGGTCCGGTCGTCAATCAGCAGCAGGCTGCCTTCCTCGGCATGGGTGAGTGTCACAGCTGCATCCACCACCGATGAAAGCACCCCATCCAGGTCCAGTGAGCCGGCGATATGGCGGCCTAGCTGGGCCAGGGTTGTCATCTCATCCACCTGGCTCTGCAGGGTGGCGGTCATCCGGCGGGTTTCCTGGGAAGTCCAGTCCCTGCGCCGTCGGTTGCGTTCCAGGCTCTGGTTAATGGCCGTCAAAATTTCGTCTGCCCGCAGCGGCAGGCAGAGATAATCATTGATCCCGGCTCGCATAGCCTTCTTGAGGGTCTCGGAGTTTTCTGTATACGCAAACAGGATCACTGCCATGGAAGGGATCTGGCGCAGGATATCAGCAGCGAAATCCACCCCGTTACCGTCGGATAGTTTATCCGCGACGATGATCAGGTTGGGTGTGCTGCCGGAAAGGATGTTGCGTGCGCTGGTGCAATCACTGGCGGTCAGGATACTTGCATTGGTTGCACGCAGGACGCGTTCCAGCAGCAGGCTGATTTGTGCATCGGAGATGATGACCAAGATGGTTTCGTTAGCTCCAGAGACCATATCTCATCCTTTATCCCTTGACCAGGGGCAGGGAGAAGTAAAAGCGGCTGCCCTGACCGGTTCGAGTCTCAACCCACATTTTACCTTTGAAGCGCAGAACGATTTCACGGGCCAGGTTGAGGTGGATGCCCAGGCCTCCAAATCGTTCCCGGTTGTGAGCATCAGGTTGAAAGCCAGCTTCAAAAATACGGCCGGCTACCTGGGGTGTCATCCCCGGGCCGCTGTCGCTGACACACACCTGGGCTGTCTCATCCGGTGAACGCACCAATTGGATGAGAATCCGCCCACCTTGGTTGCAAAAGCGGACAGCATTGCTGATCAGGCTGTCCAGCACCTGGGCAACCAGGTTCGGCTGGGCTGCCACCAGCAAAATTTCCTGCGGCATGTCCACCGAAAGAGTCAGGTTGTTCGATTGTGCCAGGGGTAGGAATCGGCTGCCTACCTGGCGGACCAATCCGTTCAAATTGGCTGAAGCTGCCGCCGGGTTCAATTGTCCGGGTGTCAGCGGTTGGAGAGATTCTGTCACACCGGCCAGGTGTTTCAATTGCTCGTTCAGGGTCGTTAATGCCTGGCGCTGCGGAATACTCCAGCGCATGGTGGGATCTGTTGAAAGCTTTTCCAGTGCCTCCAGGCAGGCAGAAACTGCCGGGCTTAATTCGCCCTTCGCCATCTGTAAAATTTCATGGTCCACCCGCTCACCCATCTGGGCGTTTTCGGCCAGGGTTTGCAGCGAGCGGGCGCGATCTTCCACGGTCCTGAAGAGTCTGGCGTTGACCAGCGAGATGGATGCGTAATCCGCAACGGCTTCAAGCAAATGTTGTTCGCTCTGGCCGAAAGGCTTGGCTTCGCGGCGAATCACTACCAGCAGACCGATCACCTGTTTTTGCACCCTGACCGGCACAACCAGGGCAGCCTGGCCGAGGGCGGCAATTTTGAACCGCTTCAGCGGCTCGCCGTGGATGCTCAAAGTTTCGCCGGAAAGCGCGACCAGGGAGCTGACCCCGTCGTCCCAGACCTGGTTAAGCCGCTGGCTGATGGAGGCCGGCAGACCTTTCTGGGCTGCCAGGATGAAGCCTTTCTGGGAATCATCCCGCAGCAGGAACCAGCCCAGGTCGGACTGGGTGACTTTCAGGCCGCCCTCCAGGATTTTTTCGAAAAGAATCCTTTGATCGGTAATGGAGGTAACAGCTTTGCCGATGCTGAAGATGGCTGTGAGCTCGCGCACCCGCGCCTGCAGTTCCTGGTTGGCCTGCTGGAACTGGGCTGCCAATCGATCCCGTTCGCGGCGTTCACGCACCTGGCGCAGCACCCGTTCCACCGAGTTAATGATCTCGGGCTCGCGCGCCGGCCAGACCAGGTAATCCGCCGCCCCCAGCCGAAAGGCCTGGATGACATCGCTTTCCATCCCCTTGCTTGTCATGACGATGACCGGTGTGGTGATGCCCTGCGAAGAAAAGGCCACCAGCAGATCCTTACCACTTAAGCCGGGCATATTTAAACTGGCCAGGATCACATCCGGACCCAATTGCAGGATTTTATTCAGGGCAGTATTGGCATCGCCGACTACGTAGGTCTGAAAGCCGGCAGCCTGCAAGGTTTGCCGTCCGAGTATATCGGCAATCAAGGGGTCGCTTTCAATGATTAAGATCCGATCGCGGACAGCCGAAACCATGTTAATAATCATAGCATGATTAATTCAAAATGGAAGAAATATTTGCCAGATTGAGATTAACAATATAGTAAAGCCGGCCTACAGGCCGGCTTTACTATAAAAACATCAGGGGTCTTATGGGGTGGGATTTTCCCAGTAACTCACTTCATCCACCGAGATGACAAAATTGTCCGTTTCCTTGGCATAGACAAACAGGCCGAAGTTACCCTTCGTGAACTGGGTATCTTTGGCTTCACCCAACATCACGCCGTTGATGTACACGATCAGCCGGCTGCCAACCGCCATGATGCCCAACCGGTTGGTCTGGCCGCTGCCGCCCTTGATGGCGCTGTTCGTCGTGTAATTAATCAGCGTGGTCATGGTGCCCTTGGGCTTGGTTTCACCATCCCACTTGCGCAGGAAGTAATGTCCGTCGCAGGTCAGCCCCACCAGGTAGCCCTGGTCCGGGGTGGTCGGTTCAGGTACGCGGAAGATGAAGCCGTACTGGTCGTTGCCAGTGCAACTGCCGGTCTTGACCGTCATTTCGAGGTAGAAATCGGTCAGCTCGGGCCAGGTAAGCCGCCAGCCGGCGGTTTGTTCCAACCCGGTCAAGAGCAGTTGGCCGTCCTTGAAGTCGATGGCCGTGTATTTGTCGCTGCCGGTCGGCCAGTTGTTGTCGCTGTCCATCGGATCCCGCCAACCGGGGTTGCCCAGCCGGGTGCGCGGATCACCGGCAATTGCGGTTGAGGTGGGACCGGGTTGCGTGGCGGTTGGAGCTTCCGTGGGCGCCAGCGTGGCTGTTGGCTGTACCTGGCTGGCCGTGGGCGTGGCAGTGATGACAATGATGGTCGGCGTGATCAGCTCCGGGGTGGGCGTTGACTGGATTTCCTTGGGCTGCTCGGTCGCCGTCGCCGCGGGGGGTAGGGTGGCTGCGCCGCCTGGCTGGCCAGTCTCTGTGGGCATTTCGGTCAAAAGCTCGGCCACCTTGGTGGCCAGGTCGGAATCACTGGGCGGGTTGTTCGGCGTTCCGCAGGCAGATAAGAGAACGGCCGCCAACAAGGCCATGGCGATGATTTTCTTCATTTCAGTCCTCCAGGGTAAAACAGATTCATAACATAGACGCTGAGCATATCTTCCGGGTTCCCTTTGGAAATTTCTGGCAGGGCTGAATCAGCCGTTGATTGTTATTCCACCGTAGACCTACAAACTTCCGGCTGCTTCACCCTCACCAGGGGATCGGCCCCCTACCCGGCCTTATAGCCGATCTGGCGCAGGAAGTTTTTGCGCCAGGCGATATCCGCCTCGCCTTCAATGCCTTTGGGCTTTTGGCCTTCGATGATGCCCAGGATGCCGCGCCCGCTGCCGTTATCGGCCACGA
>CAYOOA010000051.1:0-16138 GCA_964405455.1 uncultured Anaerolineaceae bacterium
TGCTCGGCGGCAGCCTTTTGCGGCGGATCCAGTCTTCCAGCTCGTGCAGGCCGGCCCAGCCCAGCAGCGTCCCGCCCAGCGCCGTGCCCGTCACCGGGTAGGGCACCCCGGCGGCCACGCCCATCACCAATCCCTTGGCGATCGATGCTCCCCAGTTGTCCCTGGCGACATAGCGCTGCACCAGGGCCACCGTCAGGGCGCAGGTTACCCCGGAGATGACGATCATCGGCAGCAGCACCGGGATGAGTGCAATCGAAAGGGTGGCCTCGATCTGTAAAATTCCCCACAGCCCGTCAATCACGATGGTGACAAAGCTGGAGAGTGGGTGAACGGGTGATTCGGGGATGATGTTGCGCTGTTCGGGCTTGCGTTCCGAAGGCAGGATAATGTCAGGTTGCGGATTATTTTCAGGAGGAGTTATGCTCATAGAAGATATTGTACAACAAAAGCCGGATGAGGGCCTAATTTGCGCTTCCGGAAAGAACCGCCCCACTCTGCCCGTTGATGATAAGATCCACCCGCTGGCCGTCCTCGACCTGGTAGTGGGTCAGCCAGGCGGGCAGCAGGGCCAGTTGAAAGGATTCCACGATCAGGTTGGTGGAATTGACCGACAGGTTGCGGTGCTGCTCGATGATCCCGTCCTCCACCCGCTGGCGGCTGAAAGTACGCGCGGCCTCTCGCGCTTCCAGGGAGGCATCCCCCAGCTGCACCTGGTAGGTCTCGGCCGGCCAATCCGCCAGGTAGCCTTCTTCAAACGGTTGGGCCTCCTCCAGGTTGTAACCCGCCAGGGCTTTTCTCCACAGTTTGCCCAATCGCGGCGTACCGCTCACCCGCAAATCCGCCAGGTCCACGTAGTGATCGCCTGTTTCCACCACCCATTCCTTCTGGCGTTTGATCTCTGCGCTCCACGGCAGGATGCCGGTAATGCGAAAGATCCAGGCCGGCAGGTAAAGTCCCAGGCCGCGGGCCAGCCGCGGCCACTCGCCGCTGAAATGCTCGCCCAGCCAGATCCGCAGGGTCTGCCTGGCTAATGCCTCACTCACCGTGAATGGCAGGATGCGCGTTGGCAGGATCAATTCGGCAGCCGGTTCCTGCGTAGTGTGGACCGATCCGCAATAGGGGCAATTCATCGAAAGCTGGGCTGCAGGAACAATGAAGGTTGCCCCGCATCCGCTGCAGCGCAGGCTCAATTCAGCCTTCGGCAGCCAATGCCCCCGACCGCTGATCATCGCCGCCAGGAAGTCCTCCTCGCGGGCGGCGGCGCGGTTGGCGGAATTTCCATTCAACGCCTGGCGCGATTCGCAGTATTCGCACACCAGGGCGCTGCCGTCGGGTGAATAGGTCAGCCGCCCGCCGCACTTTGGGCAGGTGAAGCGCTGTCCGCTGGCTGCCTGGGCTGCCTGGGGGGCCGGCTGCTGATAGGTATCCGGGTTGAAAGTTGGAGCGGCTTGAATCTTGCCGTCCAGGATGCCCAGCTTGCGCCGGGCGCGCAGGTCAAACGGGTCGCGCGCCAGCAGGTCTTCCAGCAGGCTGCGTGCTTCGGCCGGGGTTTCAGCCACTTCGCTCAACCAGTACAGCGCTTCAAGCTCCTGGGATTTTTCTGGGCTCAAGCGCAGCAGCCATTCCAGGTAAAACCGCGCTTCCTTTCGTTCGCCCGCTTTGGCAGCTGCCACCCCGTGCACCAGCAGGTCATCTTGCATTGAGTCCATTGGTTCCTTGCTCCTCGCTCCGGGGCGGCGATGCAACCGGCTCTTCATCCAGCAGCCGCTCAAAGGCCTCCACCACCTGCGGATCAAATTGCACCCCGCTCAGGCGGTGGATGTAGGCACGCGCCTCCTCGCTGCTCCAGGCCGCCCGGTAGGGCCGGTCGGAGCGCAGCGCATCCCACACATCCGCCACGGTGAAGATGCGCGCCGCCAGTGGAATCTCTTCGCCTCTCAGCTTGCGCGGGTAGCCGCTGCCGTCCCACCATTCGTGGTGGCACCAGGGAATAGCCAGGGCCGGCTGCAGGTAAGGAATATCGACCAGCAGGTCATAACCCAGGCGCGGGTGCCGGCGCATGATTTCCCACTCGGCATCGGTCAGTTTTCCGGGTTTGCCCAGGATTTCATCCGGGATGCCCAGTTTACCGATGTCATGCAGGATCGCACCGCGCCAGACGTGGATCAGTTCGTTTTCCGGCATGCCCAGCCGCCGCCCCAGTCGCACGGTGAGCTCGGCTGCCCGCCGGGTGTGGCCTTCCGTTTCGCGGTCGCGCAATTCCAGCGCCCGCGCCCAACCCTCCAGGGTGGTATCATAGGCGGCTGCCAGTTCACGGTTGGAAGCCTGCGCCTGTTCAAATAGCGTGGCGTTGTCAATGGCGATGGCAGCCTGCCCGGCCAGGGTTTCCAGGTAGTCCTGCCATTCCGGGTCGATGCTGACGGCCGAACGGTAGAATACCTCCAGCACACCCTTCAGCTCACCCTTGGCCAGCATGGGCAGAGCCATCCGACAAACGATCTCCTCGCCGGCCAATCGTTCCAGGTCCACCGGCGGATATTCTTCCAGCATGGTTGTCTGAATTTCTGTTCTCTGGGTCAAAGCCACCCGCCCGGCCAATCCTTCACCCAGGCGCAGCACCAGGGGAGCGCAGCCCTCACGTTGATGGAAACCGCGCGCGGCGGCGCAGCGCAAGCCCCAGCCGTCGGTGCTGACGAGCATGATTTCGGCTGCGTCCACACCCAGGCCGCCGGTTAATTGTTGCAGCAGTTCATCCAAAAGAACCTGCACATCCAGGCTGGTGGTGAGGGCCGTATCCAGCGCATGGATGGCCGTCAAGCGCTGCAGGCGCTGGCGGGTTTCATCGTACAGTGCCGCCCGCTGGATGGCCGAGGCGCCCATATCGGCGATGGAGTTGAGTACCTGCACTTCGTTTTGCAGAAACGGGTATTCGCGTCCCACCCACAGGATCCCCAACACCTGTTCAGAACGTCCTGTTTCCCCATTCTCTGGTTGCAACCTCCAGCCGGATATAGGCGCCAGCAGCGGCACGCAGGCCACCGCTTGTTCTGTTTTGAAAATCCGCCGGATGATTGGTTCTGAACTATGCGGGATATCATTTTCAACAAATGGTGTGAGCGTTCGTAATACCCGGGCAGTGGCCCCGGTTTGCCCGCTGACCTCGATACCCTTCCAGTTTGTCCACTCACCCACGCCCTGGACGCACACCAGGTGATTATTTTGCGAATTACGCAACATCATGGATGCCCCCATCCCCTCCATTAACTGTCGGGTCTGGTTGAGTATGATTTCGATGATTTCTTCCCGCCCGGTGGCTGAACGCAGGGCGGAAGCGATCGAAGCGATGGCTTCCTGCCGTTTCTCGTTCTGCTCGCGATCGGTTACGTCCTGCTTGATGGCGATGAAATGCGTGATTTTCGGCTTATCTCCATCCTGCGGACGGGAAAGCACGGGGGTGATGGACATTTCTTCGGTGTACATACTGCCGTCTTTACGCCGGTTGACTACGCGGCCGTGCCATTCCCGGCCGGATAGGATGTTCTGCCACATATCCTGGTAGAATTCCGGGCCGTGCAGCCCCGAGCAGAGCAGGCGCGGGTTTTGATGGATGGCTTCCTCTGCGCTGTAACCGGTCAGGCGCGTAAAGGCCTGGTTCACCCACAGGATATTCCCATCCAGGTCGGTAATGACGATGCCGTTGGAGGCGGCCTCCAGGGCGGTGGATTGCAGGAGCAGGTTTTCTTCACTCCGCCGCCGCAGCGTCACATCCCGCTCAACTCCCAGGATGTAGACTGGCTTTTCATCTGCATCCCGCACCAGCCGGGCATTGATGTTGATCCAGAGATTGCTGCCGTCCCTGCGGGATATTTGAAAATCGGTCTGCTGCATGCTGCCGGTGGTGCGAATTTGCTGCAATTGCTTTTCGACTTCTTCTCGCTCATTCTCACCGAAGAGTTCCAGGATGCTGCGCCCAATCATTTCATCTGAGATCGCGTAACCATGTAATTCGGCTGTGTGTTGATTGACGAACAGGATCATCCCTTCCAGGTCCACCAGAATTACCCCTTCAGGCATGGTTTCCACCAGCGATCGGTAACGCAGCTCGCTCTCCGCCAATTGGCGCTGTTCCTGGCGCCGTTCGGTCAAATCGCGTACGAACACGATGATCCGCTTCTGCCCGCTGACATCCACCACCCGTATGTTGACTTCAGTCGGGAAGATTTCGCCTGAGTGGCGCACACCGTAGGTCTGGATAAAATCAGATCCATGGAGGATATCATCTGTGATGATGTTCGGCAGATCGGCACCTACTTCTGTGGGGACCAAATCGTACACGGTCAGTGTAAGCAATTCCTCCCGGCTGTAGCCGTACATCCGGCAGGCAAATTCATTACACTCCAGGATTCTTCCATTGGAATCTTCCAGGAAGATGGCATCCAACGTGCTTTCCACGATCAACCGGCTTTGCTCCTCGCTGTGACGCAGTGCCTCCGTGATGCGCTGGCGTTCCACCAGCTCGACGGCCAGCTGGTTGGTCTGCTCCTCTACAGATTGGCGCAGCCGAGCCTGGCGGTATGTAACATTCAGTACCAGGGCTGCCAGCAGGATGACCAGCAGGAATCCAACCCACTTAGATAATTGCAGGGATAACCCCACAGCTTTTATCCAACCCTGGGGCGGGGCGGCGTACAGCTCCCAGCGTGCCCCGGCCATGCCGATTTCTTTTCGGATCGGATTGGTAGGCGGCGCGGGAATTTTCCCGTTCAAAAGAGTGCCATCCCCGGTCTGTAAACCCCAGCCGGATGGCATCGAAACCAGGCCGGCGTCTATGAGCAATTGGTCTAGATCAAAACCAAGTGTGATGGTGCCCCAGACCTGTCCTTTGTGAAAAATGACTGCCCGGGTTGCAAAAAGCTTTTTCCCTATCGATGTCTGAAAGGGCCCGTACAGGCGCACGGTTTCCACCGGTTCCACCAGGGTTTCAAGAGCCCGGATTTGCGGAACGAGTTCGATATAGGACAGACGCGGTTTGTTGGACTCCGGATAAAGGACTACTGTACCGTCGGTTAGTTCCAGGCAGATAAATTCCGCCCCTGTTGAAGAACCGTAAATCCCCTCAAAAATAGATTCCAGGTGAGAGATATCAAAGTTAGGCGTGCGTTCCAGCTCTGCCCGGCTGAAGGATTGCAGCATTGAGGTCATCCCAATGCGCCGATCCATCGCGCTGCTCAATGCTTCAGCACTGGCATTGACTTCGTTGGAGACCCCCCGCTGTAAGTTTCCCACCATGTAATTGGTATAAAGTTGCTGCAAAATGAACCAGGTAATGCCACCTAATAGGAGAGTTAGGAAAAATCCCAACACGGCAATTCTACGCGGGCGGACAAAAAATCTTTTGAAAGCGGTCAGCCGGGAACGCAAACCAATCATTCCCCTTTCTCGTTTTCATTAAGGGCTACATCCCCCGCCCAGGCGGTGATAAATCCCCGCTGGGTCGCCTTGGTACTGTAAAGTGCTTCATCTGCATGGTGAATGAGTGTTTCCAGGTCGGCGCAGCCGTTGGCATCGGCCACCCCAAAGCTGATCGAGATGGTCACTTCCAGGTTCCGTTGGCGCAGGATGGGTTTTAGCAGCGCCTGGCGAATCCGTTCGGCCACCTGCACGGCCCGGGTGGTATCGGTTTCCGGCAGCAGGATGACGAATTCCTCGCCGCCGTAGCGCGCCACCAGGTCCACCTCGCGCAGGTTCTCGTGGAATAGCTGGGCCAGGGCCAGCAGCACGCTATCACCCACCATGTGCCCGTGCCGGTCATTGACCTGCTTGAAAAAATCCACATCCATCATGATCAGCGCCAGCTTGTGCTGGTAGCGCCGTGAACGCTCAAACTCCACCCGCGCCGCTTCAAAGAAATGGCGGCGGTTGAACAACCCCGTCAACGGATCAGTGATGGCCATCTGGCGCACCTGCTGGAACAGGCGGGCATTTTCAATGGCAATGGCCGCCTCGTTGGCAAAAGCTTGCAGCAGTTGGGCATCCCGCTCCTGGTAGGCGCCGATTTCAGTGGAATCCAGGCACACACAGCCGATGATACTCCCGCGTACGATCAGCGGGACACACAGCCAGCCGCGTGTATAGGCGACCTCGCCCCAACCGATGTAGCGCCGGTCGGTGCGCGCATCCTCAATGATGATTGGCCGGCGGGTGCGGAAGAGTTCCTGGAATAGCTCATTTTCTGCCGGGAACAACCGTCCGTAAATAAGATCCGGGTATGGATGCCCGGAGCCCGCCACAAGGCGCATGCCGTTGGTTTCCTGCAGGAAAATCGATGCGCTGTGATACGGCAGCACCCGCTGCATGTTGACCAGGATGCGCTCCAGCACCTGGTTCAAATCCAGGGCGGAGATGACCGCCGAGGCCGCCTGGCGCAGGGTTTCGCTTTCTTCGGCCTGCCGGCGCACATCGGCATACAGCCGGGCATTCTGGATGGCCAGCCCGGCCTGCCGGGCAACCGATTCCACCAGCGCCAGTTCGCGGACTGAGAAACGGTGCCGCGTATCGTAGCTGAAGATGCCCAGTGCCCCCACCCGGTCCATTCCACTCACCACCGGTACGCCGATGAATGTATGCACACCCGCATCCAACCATTCCCGGCGGGCATGTGGATCAGATGCATAGTCATCCAGCACGACGGATTGCCCTGTATTCCAGATTTGCCAGGCCAGGCTGTTTCCCTGCGGTTCATCCGAGATGTTTGCGGTTTCCGGTAAATTGTACAGGTACGGATAGGTCATCAGGTTGGTTTCTTCGTCCACCATTCCCAGCGCCCCGGCATCGGCCCCCACCAGTTCCACAGCCAGGCGGACCAGGTTCTTCAAAATAGTGGAAAGATCCAACGCACTGCTCAATACGGTGATGACTTCATTCAGGCGGCGCTCGCGCTCCAGCAGGCCAATCGTCTCGCTGAAGAGTTGCGCGTTCTGTAAAGCCAGACCGGCCTGGGCAGCCAATGCGCTTAATAACTCCAGGTGGTGTGGCTGAAAGAAATTAATTTCCGCCTTGTCCACCGTCAGCAGGGCCACCACCCGCCCCTGGACGAGAATCGGCGCGCAAGCCCACGAGAAGATGTAATCCAGGTTCTGCACCCGCACCCAGGTCGGGTCAGCGGTGGTATCTGCCACCAGTAGTGGCCGCTTGTTCTCCACGATCCAGCGCAGGTTCGGGATATCACTTAATTTCAGCAGGACGCCCAGCGTCCTGGCGGATTCCTTCTGGGCGTGGTGCCCGTAGGCGCGGATGCGCCCCACCCGCACCTGGTCGCCTTCCACCATCAAAAGAGTGGCCACATCGCATGGGATTAAGCGCGGGATTTGGTTGAGCAATTGATCCAGTACGGTGTCCAGGTCCAGCGTGGCGGTCAGGATGACGCCTGTCTCGCGCAGGGTTTGGGCCAGCTCGCGCTGTTCGCTCTCGGATTCCAGCAGCCGGTCCCGCTCAATTTCCAGTTCCTTGAGTGCGGTGATATCATGGAAAATACCCACCGCCCGCACCGGCCGCCCGGAGCTGTCCCAACCAACCACCCGGCCGCGGCTGCGGATCCAGCGTGTTTCGCCGCCGGGCAGCAGGATGCGGTATTCCATCCGCGCGGCCCGCCGTTCCTGTACGGCCTGCTGCATGATGGCGCGTACCCGCGGGCGGTCCTCCGGTAGGATGGCAGTTTCCCAACTGGCATAATCCGTCTCAGTCTCACCGGCTGGCAGGTGCATCCACTCAGCCCACAGCGGCCCCAGTCGGATGCGCTGGGTTTGCAGGTTCAAATCCCAGATGTCTTGTTCGGCTCCTTCCAGAGCCAGGTGCAGCCGCTCGTCCTTTTCCTTAAGATCATTCTCCGCCCGCACCCGCCCGGTGAATGCAACCACCTGGTTGGCCAGGGTGGTGAACCATTCCAGGCTTTGCTCATCCACGCTTCGTTCTTCCGGACTGGAAAGACTGAGCGCGCCGAGCACCTGTTTCCCGGAGATGAGTGGGATGGATACAAACGTGCCGATGTTCTCCCCTTCTCCGTTTTCCAACTCTGCTTTTCCGAATTCCACCACCGGTTTCCCTGTCCGCACAGCCACGCCGGAAAAAGCCTGGCTGATGGGTACTTCCCGGGCGGCAGCCTGGACGGGCAGTTCCGTCCCCGTGGCAGCTTCCAGGATCATCATCTGGTGATCGTTATCATAGCGCTCAATCGTCACCACCGGGAAGCCAGTAGCGTTGCTGATCACAATGGCCGCCGCCTGGTAGGCATCTGCCAGGGAGGCTGCTTCGAGGGCAATGTGTGAAACACGGTTAAGGGTGATTAATTCATTATTTCGCCGCTGTAATTGGCGGGTGCGCTCTGCCACGGTTTCTTCCAACATCCGGTTGGATTCATCCAGCCGGGTCTGCTGGCTGCGAATTTGATCCATCATTTGCGTCAGGGCTATGCCCAGGTCATCCAGTTCCCCCACCCAAAAATCGGAGAAGTTCATCTCCTCCGGTGGCAGTCCGCCTGCTTCCAATCCGCTCTCGGCCATCTGCCGCAATCTGCGCACCGGCACCAGCACGGTCCGCCAGAGCAACAACATCAACCCGGCCAACAGCACCAGACCCAACCCGAGGGTCCACAATAACCGGATCAGCAATTCGCTTCTTAAGGCTTCATACCTGGTCTGCAAGTTAACCTGGTACAGCAGCAGGGCTTTGGGCAGCGCGCCGCTTTCTGCCAGGGGGGCAATGATTAACTCGCCGTATTGCCCGTAGGGAATGGATTTGGCCTGGTTCTCAAAGAAGGACCGCTCCAGGCCGCTGATTTCGCGCTTTCCGCTGGGTACGGCTGCTTTGCTGTCCGCCAGGATTTCTCCAGCCTGGTTCACCACCTGGAACTGGCTGCTCACGCCAAGCCGGGCATAGGAAGTCAGGGTGGCCTGGACCTTGTCCCAATCCCCGGCAACCACATCACCCAGGATCATCTGGCTGACCACCTGGGCATTGGTGATGGCATACTGCCGGGACGTGCTTAAATATTCCTCGAGTTGACCATTCATGATGACCCATTGCCGGGCAACGATAACGGCCAAAAATACGAGGAATGCGCTTGTGACAAGCCAGAAGATCGGGATTCTACGTTTCATGGCTTATGACAATTATTGTACATGATTTATGCCAGCCGGACGAAATTCTTAAAGTTACAAGAATCTTACAATTCATATTGGAACGAAATATCTTCCTGAAGCGTCTCAATTGTGAAAATGTACGCAATCAAGCGTAATATGTATAAGGAAGGGACGCTGGAAGCACCGCCTCCAGTACCAGTACCAGAAGGAGGTAAAAATGTCCCGCAAGATGTTCATTGTTTTTCTGATGTTGTTTGCCATCCTGCTCATGGCCGGATGCGACAACAAGCACGGCACCCCCGCAGCCACCCCCTATGCCAACATGCCCAACCCGGCCTCCGTCTTCTGCGAACAGAACGGCGGCAAACTGCAAATCCGCACGGATGCCACCGGCGGACAACAGGGCTTCTGCGTCTTTCCCGACGGCAGTGAGTGTGACGAGTGGGCTTATTACCGCGGTGAATGCAAGCCCGGTGACAGCCTGGTCACTCCGCAGCCGGAGGATACCCCCATCGCCAACATGCCCAATCCGGCCGCTGTCTTCTGCGAGCAGAAGGGTGGCAAGCTGGAGACCCGCACGGATGCCACTGGTGGACAGCAGGGCTTCTGCGTCTTCCCGGATGGCAGCGAGTGTGATGAATGGGCTTACTTCCGCGGCGAATGTATGGTCGGCGGCATCATAACCACCCCCACTCCTGAGATCGCCAGCGACGGTTGGAAGGTCTACCGGGATGTTAACATGGGATTCACCTTCCACTACCCGGCGGATGCGACCATCTCCCACGCTGATGACCCTGACAGCACGCTCACCATCCTGGGACCGTTGACCAATAGCGGAGAAAATTGGCCGATGATCTACTTCAACCATCCGCAGGGCCGCCCTGAATATGCTCCTCCGCAGGGCGTGGACCTGGAGCAGTGGCTCAAGGATAACAACCTCGTCGGCGAGAAGCGCATGGCGGATCTCCAGATCGCCGGCACCACCGCCATCCACTACCGCCACGACCGCAGCCCGCAATCTTATGCCGATGACCGGTACTTCTTCGCCCATGACGGCCAGTTGTACAGCGTGGTCATCCTCCACACGGGCGATAAGGAAGACTGGGATCTTTACAATCACTTCCTGGAGAGCATCCAGTTCGAGCAGTAGGGCCTTTCTCTCATCCTAAAACACCAGCAGCGGCGATTTTCGCCGCTGCTCTTTTTTGCTCCTGGATTAATGATTTCTCATCCATCTCCCACCTTGACAAACCTCGAATTTCGCTTAATATATAACCTTGCTTAACTATTTAGGAGATTTAAGTATGTCGGATGCCAGAGAATCCTTGTTGTCCCAATTTCGCACTGTGATCGGCATGATCATGCATCTTTCGATGCAAAACTTCATGCAATTTTCCCGTAGTCAGGGAATTTCCCTCTCCCAGATGGGTGCCTTGCGCCACATCTATCATCGGGCCAATTGCAACATCTCCGATATCAGCGAAGAAATGGGCATTTCCACCGCAGCGGCCAGCCAGATGCTGGACCGCCTGGTGCAGTCAGGCCTGATCACACGCACCGAAAACCCCCAGGACCGCCGTAACAGGCACCTGGAGGTAACCGAGAAGGGCGACCAGATCCTGCACGATGGTTTTCTCTCCCGCCAGGCCTGGCTGGTGGAAATGGTCCAGAGCCTTTCCCCTGCTGAAGAAATCAAAATCAAGGAAGCCCTGGATATCCTGGCTGAAAAAATCTCCCGAATTGAAGAAGAGAAACACGAATCCCCACTCCCCTCTCAGAATCGCTGAAAGGAGAAAACGAGACACCTCTTATGTTCCGTATCTTTAAATACCTCAAGCCATTTATTTTGAACCTGGTCTTTGCCATCGGCCTGCTCTTCCTGCAGGCCAACATGGACCTGGCCTTGCCGGATTACCTCTCCCGCATCGTTAACGTGGGCATCCAGCAGGGCGGCGTGGAAACCGGCACCCCGCAGGCGCTGCGCCAGGCCACTATGGACCACCTTAACCTGTTCCTGACGGCTGATCAATCCAGGGATGTCCTGGCCCAGTACCGCCTGGTCGATTCCAAATCCGCGGATTATGCCGACCTGGTCAAGACCTACCCGGCCCTGGCGGATGGCCCGATCTACGTCTTGCAGAATACCGATACCACCACGGTCGACCGCCTCAGCCCGGTCATGGGCAAAGCCCTCCTGATCGTCTCTGGCATCGAGCAGGTTATCGCCGATCCCTCCAAGGCCGCCACCCTTATGCCTGGCTCGCAGTTTGATCCCTCCAAGATCCCCGCCGGCATGGATCTCTTCAGCGTCCTTAAAATGCTGCCGGAAAGCCAGCGCACCCAGTTCAGCACGGCGGTGGATACCCGCTTTGCCGCCCTGGGCGGTGAGAAGGTCCTCGTCCAGGCGGCAGCCCGCGCCGTCAAGGCCGAGTATGACGCCCTCGGCGTGAACACCGGCAGCATCCAGACCAATTACATCCTGCGCACCGGTGGGATGATGCTGCTTGTTTCCCTGGTCAGCGTTATCTCGACGATCATTGTTGGCTTCCTGGCGGCCCGCATGGCTGCCGGCCTGGCCCGCAACCTGCGCCGCATGATCTTCGAAAAGGTCATGCGCTTCTCCAGCGGTGAGTTTTCCCGCTTCTCCACCGCCTCGCTCATCACCCGCTCCACCAACGATATCACCCAGGTGCAGATGGTGCTGATGATGATGGTGCGCATGGTCTTCTACGCCCCCATCATTGGCATCGGCGGCATCCTGCGCGCCATGGCCAAGGATGCCTCGATGTGGTGGATCATCGCCCTGGCTGTGGGCCTGGTGATTGTCCTGATCTCCGTCGCCATGCTCATCGCGGTGCCCCGCTTCAAGATTATTCAGAACCTGATTGACCGCCTGAACCTGGTGGCCCGCGAGAATCTCTCCGGCATGATGGTGGTGCGCGCCTTCAACCGCCAGGACTATGAAGAGCAGCGCTTTGACCAGGCCAACCGCGACCTGACCCGCGTCAACCTGTTCATCAACCGCGTCTTTGTCATCATGATGCCCCTGATGATGTTCATCATGAACTTCGTCTCCCTGCTCGTCATCTGGGTCGGTTCGCACCAGGTGGCCCAGGCCACCATGCAGGTTGGCGATATGATGGCCTTCATGCAGTACGTCATGCAGATCATGTTCTCCTTCCTGATGATGTCCTTCATGTTCATCATGATCCCCCGTGCAGATGTTTCCGCCAACCGCATCGCCGATGTGTTGGAAACCGAAGTCACCATCCAGGACCCGGACGAGCCCAAGACCTTTGTCGAGCCCTTCAAGCCGACCATCGAATTCCGCGACGTCTCCTTCCGCTACCCGGATGCCGAGGAGGATGTGCTCCACGATATCAACTTCACTGCCCGGGCCGGTCAAACGGTCGGGGTGATCGGTACCACCGGTTCCGGCAAGTCCACCGTGGTCAACCTGATCCCACGCTTCTACGACGTGACCGGCGGCACCATTTATATCGACGGCATCGATATCCGCCAGGTACGCATGACCGACTTGCGCCAAAAAATCGGCTACATCCCCCAGCAGAGCAACCTCTTCAGCGGCGACATTGCCAGCAACCTGCATTTTGCCGAGGAGGATGCCGATGAATCCGCCATGCAAAAATCCCTGGAGATTGCCCAGGCCGCTGAGTTTGTCTTCAGCAAACCGGAAGGTCTGCAGGCCGAGGTCTCGCAGGGTGGGGTGAACTTCTCCGGCGGGCAGAAACAGCGCCTCAGCATCGCCCGCGCCCTGGTCAAGCAGGCCCCCATCTATATCTTCGACGACAGCTTCTCGGCCCTGGATTACAAGACCGATGCTGCCCTGCGCCGCGCCCTCCACAAGAACCTGGGCAACAGCACCGTGTTCATCGTCACCCAGCGCGTGGCCACTATTAAAAATGCCGACCTGATCCTCGTCCTGGATGAAGGCCGCATCATCGACCAGGGCACGCACCACCAATTGATGGAAAAGTGCGAAGTGTACCGCGAGATTGCCCTCTCGCAAATCACCCAGGCGGAGGCGTTATCATGAGCAACCAGACCCAATCCTCCCAAACGCAAACCCCACGCCCCGGCCCGCGCCGCGGCCCAATGGGTGGTCACGGCCCGATGGGCATGATGATGCCCGTCCAGAAAGCCCGCGATTTCAAGGGCACCCTGCGCAAGCTGGTCGGTTATCTCAGCCCGCACAAGGTGGTCATCCTGGTGGTGATGGTGCTTGCCATCGGTTCCACCGTGTTCTCCATCGTCGGCCCCAAGATCCTCGGCCAGGCCACCACCAAGCTCTTCGAAGGCGTGATGGCCCAGTTGGCCGGCACAGGCGCCATTGATTTCACCAGCATTGGCCGCACCCTGCTGACCGTGCTGACGCTCTACCTGCTTTCGGCAGTGCTTTCCTACATCCAGGGTTGGTTGATGACCGATGTCGCCATCAAGGTGACTTACCAGTTGCGCAAGGACATCATGACCAAGATCAACCGCATGCCCTTCCGCTACTTTGACGGCACCACCCACGGTGAGGTGCTTTCCCGCCTGACCAACGATGTGGATACCGTCAACCAGACCCTCAACCAGAGCCTGACCCAGATCATCACCTCGGTGGTGACCGTGCTGGGTATCCTGGCCATGATGATCTCCATCAGCTGGCAGATGACCCTGGTGGCCCTGCTCATCATCCCGCTCTCGCTGGTGGTGGTCATGTTCATCGTCCGCCAGTCGCAGAAGTTCTTCAAGCAGCAGCAGGACTTCCTCGGCCACGTCAACGGCCAGGTGGAGGAAATGTACGGCGGCCACATCATCGTCAAGGCCTTCAACGGCGAGGACAAGAGCATCCGCAAGTTTGACGGTTTCAACGCCGAACTGTATAACTCGGCCTGGAAAGCCCAATTCCTCTCCGGCCTGATGATGCCGATCATGAACTTCATCGGCAACCTCGGTTACGTGGCTGTGACTGTGCTGGGCGGCTGGCTGGCGGTCCGCGGTAATATCGCCATCGGCGACATCCAGGCCTTCATCCAGTACGTGCGCAGCTTCACCCAGCCGATCACCCAGCTTGCCAATATTTCCAACGTGCTGCAGCAAACCGTGGCCGCAGCGGAGCGCGTCTTTGAGTTCCTGGCCGAGCCTGAGGAAATCCCCGATTCCGAGAACCCGACCCAGATGGCCAATATCCAGGGCCGGGTGGAGTTCCACGATATCGAGTTCAGCTACGTGCCGGAAAAGCCCGTCATCCACGGCTTCTCGGCTGTCATCCAGCCCGGCCAGAAGGTTGCCATTGTCGGCCCGACCGGTGCCGGCAAGACCACCATGGTCAAGCTGCTAATGCGCTTCTATGATGTCAACAACGGCTTTATCCAGGTCGATTGCTGCGATGTGCGCAACTTCCGCCGCGCCGACCTGCGCGACCAGTTCGGCATGGTGCTGCAGGATACCTGGCTCTTCAACGGCACGATCATGGAAAACATCCGCTACGGCCGGCCGGATGCCACGGATGAGGAAGTGGTCGAGGCCGCTAAAGCCGCCCACGTGGATTACTTCATCCGCACTCAGCCCGAGGGCTACAACATGGTCCTCAACGAAGAGGTGACCAACATCTCCCAGGGCCAGAAGCAGCTGTTGACCATCGCCCGCGCCATCCTCTCCAACCCGGTCATGCTGATCCTGGACGAGGCCACCAGCTCGGTTGATACCCACACCGAACTGCTCATCCAGAAGGCCATGGATCATCTGATGAGCGGCCGCACCAGCTTCATCATCGCCCACCGCCTCTCCACCATCAAGAACGCCGACCTGATCCTGGTGATGAAGGACGGCAACATCGTCGAGCACGGCACGCACGAGCAACTGCTCACCGCCGGCGGCTTCTACGCCGAGCTTTACAACAGCCAGTTCGAAAAGCTCGAAGCCGAAATCGCGTAAGCGTAGATTTCACCTATGATGAATCGGGCAGGTCCAATGCGACCTGCCCGGTTTTTTGTTACCCATAAGTACGAAGTCAATTGTCCGTCTGCCCGGAGATGGTTTTTCTCTTTTCTCCGGGCCTGCCTGTTGACGAAGATTGTATAATAAATAAAACATTGGGTGGACCCGATTTGGGCTGTTGCACTCGAAATATTCAATCTTCATTCCTAAAAAATCATCATTTCCGAATTCACCAATCACTACCTCGGTCCTTCAATTGAACTCTCTCGGCAAATCAAAAAACTAATGGCTTGTTGGTTTGAGCAAGGCATTGTGCAAGGCACGGCAGCCGGATAAGGAAATTTGAATGGGAGGAATCCACATGAAAACACATAAATGGATGCAGATGGGTATTTGCCTGGCAATTCTGGTACTGGTCAGCCTGGCCTGCAGCGTGAAAAGTGAAGCCAGTGACGGCAGCGTGCAATCTTTCGATGAGTCTGGCTTGTCGTTTGCCCCGCCCAAGGGAACCATCGTGATGGATTTCCTGGGCCCTTCGGTGCAGGCAAAAAAGACGGACCAGTCACCTGAAGGCAATCTCCTGGGGCCGATTTGTCAAATGGGTACGTACGACCATGAGGGTTTTTCGCAGGATAAGGGCAGCCAATGGCATATGGAAGCCAGCCGCTTGACCAGCAATATGGGCCTGACCCTGGGTGATCCAACTGAGACGACCTTGAACGGCGAAGCAGCCCTGGTGGGAGATATCTCCGGAACCATGCTGGCGGAGATGGATTCCAAGGGGACGCCGATCAGTGGCCGCGTGATGATGGCATCCATCGAAGATAAACGCATCTTTGACCTGACCTGCTACGGGCCGGCCTCCCGCCAGGCAGAAACGCTGGAGTTGTTTGAGGCAGTTGTGGGTTCAGTCAAGTTTTACGAGCCGATTGTGCCAACCGCCGTGCCGTAGCCTAGATGAGTCCTTTAAAACCAGATATCCGAAATCTCCCAGGTTTCGGATATCTGATAAGCAGACACCCCAAGGATATTCAAGATCCTTGGGGTGTTGAATT
>CAYOOA010000052.1:0-16098 GCA_964405455.1 uncultured Anaerolineaceae bacterium
TTGTGCAACGTGATATCCGGGCAGTTCAAGTCCGGCGGCGGAGAGGGGATGCAAATATCCGGGTAGGCCGGGTCGCAGTTCGCTTGCGGGGTGAGGGAGATGCCCCCCGAGCGCAGGCCGGGGGTGGCGGTGGGGGCTAGCTCTGCTGGAATAGTTTGGAATTGTGCGAAAAAGTGGACACAGAAAACGTCCTGATCAGATAGACTAAAGGAAAAGGAGATCAGGCATGAGTGACAAGAAATATCGAGAATACTCACGTGAATTCAAACTATAAGCGATGGCGCTCTTACAGCGAGGCGGAAAAAGTGCCGGGCAAATTGAGCGGGATTTGGTGAACATGGCGGTAGAAATGAAAACAATCAAAGATGACACGAATTACTCAATTTTACAATATATGTCAAACCCTATGGAAAGATGAAGTGCATAGTTTAGCTTGCATTTGGGAAGCCTGTTCGAGTGTAAAGTGTCTGTAATCTGGAGATGATATAATTTACTAAAAGCTCAGTGTTCAGGTTCGTTGAAGTTATTTTCTCCAAAATTTAAATGTTCCGAATGATGATTCAGTTGACTTGAAACGATTTCGATATTTGATCAAGAATGGGATCCAATTATGAAATTCAGTGGGGTTTGGGTGGTTATTCCGGCTTACAATGAAAGAACTATGATCGAAGGGGTCTTGCAGGCGCTGGCCGCATCTCCTTACAGGGTAGTGGTGGTGGATGATGGCAGCCACGATCAGACAGAGAAGGTGATACTTCGCTATCCGATAACACTGCTTCAGCATGTAACCAACCTAGGCCAGGGGGCAGCGCTGCAAACTGGCATCAGTTATGCGCGGGAACAGGCCGGTTGCCAGGTCATCGTAACTTTTGATGCCGATGGCCAGCATTCTCCCGAGGACATAGAGAAACTGATCCAGCCTATTGTGGATGGGGAGGTGGATGTGGTGTTGGGGTCGCGGTTTATTCGCGGTGGCGAGGCTTTGCAAATTCCACGGGTGCGCCGGCATATGCTGCGGCTGGCCACCTGGTTCACCGGCCTGATGACCGGTCTGAAAACTACTGATACCCATAACGGACTGCGGGCCTTCAGTTTGCATGCTGCCCGGCGGATCAATCTTGTTCAGAACCGTATGGCTCATGCTTCTGAAATTCTCAGCTTGATACGCCAGGAAAAATTCCGTTATCGGGAAGTGCCGGTGACGGTCCATTACACCGAATATTCTCTCTCCAAGGGGCAATCCATTCTGAATCTAGTTAACATTTTATGGGAAACCTTCAGTGGGAGACTTAAGTGAACATACAAATTTCTCAAATCATCTTATTGGTGTTTGCTTTGCTCTTTGTTTGGTACATCATAAAGCTACGCTCCGTGTTAAGTGACCGGATCATCTTGTTGATCATAGCAGGCGGTGGGATGGTTTTGATCCTCTTTCCGGAGCTTTCCTCCCAGTTGGCACACTGGATCGGGATTGGACGTGGGGTGGATATGGTATTCTATTTCTTCATCCTCTTCTCAGTTTTCCGTTTTGTGGGGCTTTCAGCAGAGCAGCGCCAAACCCAGAGGAAATTGACTGATATCGTGCGGGCGATTGCCATTCAAAACGCACGGGAAGGACACCCCCACGAAAAAAGCCAGGGGGAGAAGGCGTGATGTCATCAAGCTTTCTTAGCCTGGCAGAGCTTGTGGTATTGGCCGCTGCCTGGTTATTGCTGCCCCTGCCGGAAAGCTGGTTTGCCGGAGTATCGACCTGGCGAATGGGCAGCCTGATTTATATGTTATCGGCGGGCGGTTTCTGGATATGGCTGAACTGGCCAGTAAAGAATGGATTCACTCGCTTCCAGCAAATCAAGGCGACCCTCCATCGGTTCGGGTTGCAAACTTGGTTCTGGCTAGGTTTACTGGTGATAAGTTTTGCCTTCTGTGTAATTCTTCCGTCGCAAACCGTGAATCCCAGCCCGCTGCGGCGAATTGCGATGTTGACGTATCCGGTTTGGGGATGGGGTGGCATGCTGGCGGTCCAGAATCTGGCCTGGCAATTGTTCAAAGAGCGAACCTTCCAAATACGTTTTTCCTTAAAACGAGGACTGGGAGGGTTGTGGACTTTGCCCGTGGTTCAGTACCTGATCTTGCTTGTCCTCGTGTTGGCTACGGCCGCTTTGGTACTCTACCCATCTGCCCCGGTCTCTCCATTACGCTACCCGGCCAACGATTCAGCTATGTTTGCCTATGGCGGCTGGAAAATCTTGAATGGCGCAACCCCTTACATTGACTTTTGGGAGCAAAAACCTCCCTTAGTGTTTTACTTGAATGCTCTCGGTTTGTTGCTCGGTGCGGAAACCTTCTGGGGGATATGGCTTTTCGAGGTGTTTAATCTGGGGCTGACCGGCTTCTTGGCTTGGGTAATTCTCAAAGATGTATTTGGCTGGAAGGTCGCCAGTCTGACTGTCCTGATCAGTCTGTTCAACCTCTTCTACTTGTTAGAAGGTGGCAACCTGACCGAGCAATATGCGCTGATCTTCCAACTGCTGGCGCTGACACTCTTTATGAAATCCCGACAGGCAGAGCGGAAAGTCTGGCAGGCTTTATGGATTGGGGTGTGCGGAGGGCTGGCATTTTTTTTGAAACAAAACATGATCGGTATCTGGATTGCCATTGGCCTGATTTGGCTGGTGGATGCCATCCGCGCTGTCTGGCGGCGGACACGATTTGACTGGAAAGCTGGGCAGGCAGAAGTACGGGTATTACTGGAATTGGCCGCTGGATTCCTAGGATTGGTTGGGCTGGTGTTTGCAAGTTTAGTTTGGCGCGGTATCTTTCCAGATTTCTGGTTCGCTGCGTTCAGCTATAATTTTTTCTATTCCAGCTTGCCTCTGATTGAACGATTCACTAACTTCTTCCAAAACATCCGAGACTTATTCAGTATCTCAGTTTTTTTCCTGATGGCATTTCCTTTGTGGTTGGGCAGCCTAATCTTTTTCTTCAAAACCAGAGCTTCCACCCCAGCTAAAACCCTGATGGCGTTGGCCGGGGTGGATTTTTTATTGGAAGTGCTTTTGAGCAGCATAACCTCGCGTAGTTACCTGCATTATCGGATGAGCCTCTGGCCCAGCCTGTTATTACTCTTTGCCTTCGGCATGGAGATCCTGTTGCGCAAAATTGGCCAGGGTAGGATCTGGCTGGAGATGGGATTGGGGATGGCTATCTGTTTCCTTTTCCTCTCCCAGCCCATCTCTGTGATGTTAGAAAAATTCCCGGTTGCACTCGAAGGCACCTACACCCAAACCATTGAAGTGATCCTGAATGAAACCAAGCCCTCCGATCCGATCTTGGTCTGGGGTGGTGAACCGGTCCTTTATTTTAGCAGCCGCCGGGAAGCCTCCACACGCTACTATTTCACTCCGCAAATTCTTTTTAGCCTTGGCATAACGGATGAAATCATGAAAACCTTCTTGGCTGAAGTACAGGCGAATCCGCCCATACTGGTCATCGATACACGGGATCCACGCATGCCCCGGCCAGAATTTTTAAAAGACGGTTCATGCGGTTTTCAACCAGCCAATTCCGGCCAATCTATGCGGGGATTTGTCGATTTTTTTTGTGCTCATTATTCTCCTATTGTTCAACTGAGCAAGGATCAGTGGGTGATTTACAAATTTAATAAAAATCCCTGATTGACAAGGAAACCATGATCCTGATTTCTTTCGGCCTGACTATTTTCTTTACCATCTTGGTATTGGCTACCTTGCGCCTACGCGGTAAGGTTGCCACCCTACTGGCAGGTGGTTTGATCGCTTTCAGCCACATCCTGCTAACCTTGTTAATTGCTAATTCTCTTTTGGCGTTGGCTCGCCGGGAGATTGTCCTGCTGATTCAGATTCTTTTATTAGACGGAGCCTGGCTGGTTTGGCGGAAATGCGACCGGCCCTATTTACTAACTCCGTTCCGCGGCTGGAGGGATGCACTGCCTCGCCTAACGTGGAGCAACCTATTTTGGTGGCTATTAGGTGGTGGTGTGGCGGCAAGCTGGCTATTCAACCTAGTGTTGATTTGGTGGGTTCCACCAAACAACAATGATAGTCTGTCCACCCACCTCTCGCGGATCGGTTACTGGTTGCAAAACAGTTCCTTCTTCCCCTGGCCGATCTTCAACACAAAAGAAGTGTTCTACCCAATCAATGCTGCCCTACAAGTCTATTGGACAGTGCTGTTTAGCGGCTCCGACCGCTTAGCAGGTTTGGTGCAATGGGCAGGTGGGCTGGCCACCATCCTAAGTGTGTTTGGTCTGGCGCGCTTGCTGGGTTACGGGCTGAAAGCTTCGACATTTGCAGCTTGTTCCTGGGCTGCTTTTCCTGTCGTCGTCTTGCAAGGCAGTACCACACAATTGGATCTGATTGCGGCCGGGATTTTTTTGCCTGTGCTTTATTTCCTTCTCCTGGGCATACAGACTGGTGAGAAGAAATCCTTGGTGCTTTCGGGGCTTAGCCTTGGATTGGCTCTGGGAACGAAACAAACCCTAATCTTCCTGCTGCCGGGGCTCTTCCTGCTACTACTGGTTTTTTGGAAATTCTGGCGGAATAAGGAACGTTTATTTTTTGCCTGGCTGAGTGCCACGGTAGTTTTTTTTCTGCTCCTTAGTTCATATATCTACATCATCAACCTGGTAGAATATGGTACACCCTTCGGGCCGGCCGAGGTGGTAAATAACAGCACTGGAGGCAAGGGAGAAAACCTGCTCTACAACGTTCCACGGCTTGCCTACCAGGCGGTGGATTTTTCTGGAATGCCGACGGTCGCAGAAGAAATCGGAATACGTGTCAAAGCCAAAGGCGTGAAGATCTTTTCTTCTCTGACTGGCTTTTCTCTGGAATCAGAACAAGCATTGGCACCGGGCCACCAATTTGATTTGCTTCGGCTCCCCGTTCTTAGTGAAGATGAGAGTTGGTTTGGCTTCCTCTCTACCCTATTGTTGTGGCCTGCAGTGGTCATAGGCATGGTCCAGGGTGTGAAAAGGCGGGACTCCAACCGGTTTGGATTGATTCTATTTGCATTCATCTTTCTGTTGGTGAATGCCCTGCTGCGCCCAGGCTGGGATCCCTTCCAAGGACGGTATTTTATCCCGGCAGTCGCCGCACTGGCGCCGCTGATGGGGGAGTGGGCCAAATTCAGGAAGGCATTTCCCGTCATGAAATGGTTTTTCCTGCCTTGTCTGGGGCTGAGCTTGGTCTGGACTTTTCTCTTCAACCCAGCCAAACCGCTCAAGTCCCCAACCTTTGACATCTGGAAAGCAGATAGGAATGAACTTCAGTCTTTCCAGAGCAATGACTTAAGGAAATTCCTGTATATGGTGAATAAAAGCCTGCCCCAGGATACCTGCATTGCCTTTTATTCAGAAGAGTACTTATGGGATTATCCACTATTTGGTGAGCATTTCACCAGACGGGTTATCCCAATCATTGAGATCGAGCAACTGACCGATTTGGCATGGCTACAAGCTAAGGAAATAGATTATGTTTTAGTCAGGGAAGTAAATGGCGGTCTCCCCCCCGTGCACCCTTATCTTGTGCCAGCGGATGAAGTCAAAGGGCAATGGATGTTGTACACCTGGACATCACTCATGCCATAATGAAGGATGAATGACTTCACCTCATTCAATTCAAGTAGTTGTGTATATTTCTGGTCATTAAACACAACAAGACTACGGTCTACAAGATAATTCCGAATTTGCCTGCTGGAGAAACGACTGACTGACTGAATCGGTTGCTAAGCGTTTCCATTGTTTGCATACCCAATTGCTTAATTTCGGGGTGGTAACCATAGCCTGCCTACTGGCTTCTAATAACCAATCCCAACGCCCTCGGTTAGCAAAGGCCTCCATAAAAGGAGCCAATTCCACGCCGTGCTTTGGGTGTAATCCCGAGGGACCCTCTTCCGGAACCATTGCCAAGATCCCATCCCAATCTCCCTGCTGACGGGCCAGGTCAGCCTTCTCAAAGATGTAGCACCAATCGTGCGCCGGCTCAGCGCCGAAGATTTGTTTCAGGGGCTGGCTTTGAGCGTTTGGCTCAACCTGGCTCACGTCCGAAATCGGCAGCAGGTCGGCTTGTTCCGCTGGCAGGGTGGGATCCCCTGCGTAGACGGCATCCAGCACGCGCAGGCAGCCCTGGCCGGGGTCAAAGTAATAGGCCAGAGCCTGTGATGTGTTCCCGTCAAACGAGAAATTGCGCACCTGGTAATGCAGCGGTTGACCTTTGGAGTAAGCGGGGTCACCCTCCAACCGCTGCAGGGTGAAGAAGCCCAATTTCAATTGATCCGGGGCATCCTCCGGGTGGTACAGGGCATTCAGGGCATACCAGACCTGGTAATTACCCTGCCGGGTGAGTGGGGAAACCCCCGGCGCAATCAATGCAGTGCCGTCCTTCAGGGCGGGGGCGCGCCAGGTGAGCTGCCAGTAGAGTTTGCGCTGCACATCCCAGTCCTTGCGGTACAGGTTGATCGCCTGCACCTGGGTGGCGATGGAAAAGGCGGCCAGCACCGCCAGCAGGATGTTGCGCTGGAAGCGGGTGCGGATCAGTTGCTCCACCAGCCAGACGACAACAACTGCCGCCCCGATCATCGGGGCCAGGCTGTAACGCCCAGAGTATTTGCCAATGATGATCTGCTGTCCCAGGCTCCAAACCGGCAGGCCGCCCACCAGAATGGCAAACAGGCCAAACAGGAGTTTGGATGACCGTGGCAGGCGGGCGTCCGCTTCCAGGCTGGATGATCCTGCCCGGATGATCATGACCGCCAGCAACGCCAGGACAATTCCCAGCGCCCAGCCGGTGAGAAAGGCGGAAGATTGTAAGTTGATGTTGGCGTAAATTCCCGACCAGACTCCAAAAAGCAGGTACACCCCATCGCTCCCGGCGTTGCCCATCAGGGTCAGCAGCCCTGAGATACCTGTCGCCAGCAGGGTTGGCGAATTGGTGGTGATCGCGCCGAGCTGGGCCGGGTAAAGCACCAGGCGGTAATACAGGTATCCACCAAGGATAAGCAGGAAGGGCAGCGCGTTCAGGATGAAGGAGCGCAGGCCGGGGCGGGTGATCTTCCATGAGCCGAAGATGAGCACCCCCAGGATGATGTAACGCAGCGCCTCCAGGCCGACGAAATACTCCATGGTGAACAGGCTCACTCCGCAAGCGACCCAGGCTAGCGGCATGAGAACCCAGTAACGGCGGCGGTGGCGGATGGCATGCACCATCAGGTACAGGGAGAGGGCCGAAAGGGCAAAGGTGAAGAAATGCTGGCTGAAGGCCACGGCAATGGATTGCAGGGTGAAGGTCGGGTAGACCAACACCAGGATTGCCATCCACTTCCATTGGCTGCGCCAATCCGGCCAGAGTTCGATAAAGGTGCCGTACAGGCACAGCACCCCGGCCCAGCGCAGCAGCAGGTTCAGGATGTGCCAGAGCGGGGCGTGCATCTGGATCAACGGGAAGGTCAGGGCATATGTCCAGGCTGAAAACGGCCGGTCGAAGGCGAAATAGCGCCACACTAGGCCGGGATCGCTGGAGCGCGATAACAGGACCGCCTGCCAGTCATCCCAGTAAAAACCCATGCGATTGATTTGCAGCAGGTAGCTGACAACCCCGACGAAGAGTAGAAAGGCCGGGAAGGCGAAGCGGTTTTGAGCCAGCCGGCCCAGGATGGATTGGATACGCTGGAGGAATGCTTTCATGATTCTTGGATTCTATCATTCCAACCGGCGGTTGGACAGGCGTGCAGGAAAAAACACCCGGAGGACTGCATAAGCCCTCCGGGTGGTGGGAATCGGCTGATCTTTACCAAATCATTCAGGCAGGTTGCCCATGATCTGCTCGATGTGCTCCAGCACCTCATCATTGAGGTGCTCCTCGGCGTCGTGGGCGGCCAGGTTCTCATCCAGCTGCTCCAGGCTGGTGGCGCCGGTGATCACACTGGCAACCTCCTTGCGGCGCATGATCCAGCCGATGGCAAGCTGGGCGGTGGTCAGCCCCAATTCCTGGGCCAGGGCGGTGAGCTGGCGTACGATGGCCACGCGTTCCGGGGTGATGCGGTCGCGGATCCAGGCCATGTCCTTCAGGTCAGCCCGGCTGCCGGCGGGAATGCCGCTGTTGTACTTGCCGGAGAGCAGGCCGGAATAAAGCGGCGACCAGGTGGTCAGTCCGATGCCGTACTCGCGGCAGATGGGGGCCAGTTCGATCTCCACGCGGCGGCGGTGGAACATATTGTATTGCGGCTGTTCCATGGTTGGCGGGATGAGGTTGTTCTGGCGCGCCACGGCCACTGCCTGGGCGATCTGGGCGGCTTCCCACTCGCTGGTGCCCCAGTAGAGGATCTTACCCTGGCGGATCAGGTCGTTCATGGTGAAAACGACTTCCTCAACGGGGGTATCCGGGTCGTAACGATGGCAAAAATACAGGTCAACGTAATCCAGGTTGAGCCGCTTGAGCGAAAGGTGGAGCGACTCGGTGATGTGCTTGCGCGACAGTCCGCGCCCATTGGGGCCGGGCAGGGTGGGCCAAAAGACCTTGCTGGAGATGACCAGCGCCGGGCGGGGCAGGTCGGCAATGGCCTTGCCCATCACGATTTCAGCCTGGCCCATGGCGTAGGCATCGGCGTTGTCAAAGAAGTTGACGCCCTGGTCGTAGGCGGCGTGGATCAGGTTGGATGCAGTGTTCTCGTCCACCTGGTTGCCGAAAGTGATCCATGCGCCAAGTGATATTTCACTTACTTTCAGGCCGGAACGGCCCAGTCTGCGGTAATGCATTTTTTATTCCTCCTCTTGCGGGCCGGGTCCAATGCCCAGCGGTTTCCACTTATCCTGGTTGGCGCGCAGGCGGTGCATCCCGCCGCCGCGGTTGTGCAGCTCGTCAAAGCCTTCCGGCTGGATGAACATCAGGTCGCCGTCCAACAGGCCGGTGATGCCGGTCTGGCCCAGTTCAGAGCGCTTGTTCTGGCAGTATTCGCAGGTCTTGGGATCGTGCGGTTGGTACTGGATGGGCTCTTCGTACGTGGTGATGTAGCCCTCGTAATTGCGCAGGATGATCTTGTGATCTGACATGCTGATCTGGTAGTTGGGCATGACCGGGATCTTGCCACCGCCGCCGGGCGCATCCACCACGTAGGTGGGCACGGCGTAGCCGGAGGTGTGACCGCGCAGGCCCTCGATGATCTCGATGCCCTTGGCCACCGGCGTGCGGAAGTGCCCGGCACCTTCCACCAGGTCGCACTGGTAGAGGTAATACGGTCGGACGCGGATGCGGACGAGGTCCTGCACCAGTTGGCGCTGGATGTGGACGCAGTCGTTGACGCCAGCCAGCAGTACGGATTGATTGCCCAGCGGGATGCCGGCGCGGGTCAGTTTATCCGTGGCGGCGGCCAGTTCGGCGCTGATCTCGTTGGGGTGATTGACGTGGATATTCAGCCACAGCGGGTGGTATTTTTGCAGCATGTCGCACAGCTCATCCGTGACGCGCATGGGCATGAAAACCGGTACGCGCGAGCCGATGCGGATGATCTCGATGTGCGGGATGGCGCGCAGGCGGGAGAGCAATTCCTCCAGCAGCTTGGGCGCCAGGGTGAGCGGATCACCGCCGGAAAGCAGCACATCCCGCACCTGGGGCGTCTTCTCCAGGTAGGCGATCTGGGCTTCGAAATCCGCCCGGGAGAAGGTGGCCGAGGGGTCGCCGACGATGCGCGAGCGGGTGCAGTAGCGGCAATAGGAGGCGCACTGGGTGGTGACCAGCATCAGCACACGGTCCGGGTAGCGGTGCACCAGGCCGGGCACCGGGCTGTGGCGGTCTTCGGCCAGGGAGTCTTCCATCATGCCGGTGAAGGGGACGATTTCCCCGGCGGTGGGGATAACCTGCTTGCGGATCGGGTCATCCGGATCTTCCGGATTGATCAGTGAGACGAAGTAGGGGGTGATATCCACCCGGAAGAGGCCGGGCGAAGAGAGCGCCTTGCGCTCGCTATCGGTCAGGTGGAGTACTTTCTCAAAATCCTCGGCGGAGTTGAGCCGGTGGCTCATCTGCCAGCGCCAGTCGTTCCACTGGGCATCCGGCACATCCGCGTAGATGGGGGCACGCTTGGAGGTAAAAGGTAAAGGGGTCATCGTTTGGCACCTTTTCTATTCTGAAATTCGGAGGACATCAAAATCCCCGGGGCGGGGAAAAGGCAAAGCAACCTGACGCGTTAATCAGCGCCGCGGGGCGGATCGTGATCGGTGAGGAAAAACCCGGTGGAATAGGAAGCAAAGTCCCAGTGGGGCATGGCTTTATTATAAGAAGAATTCACCCAAATTGCCACGAAGAAAATCTTAACTTTGGCTGAAGATGATAAAAGCTTGGGAAGAATCATACGGTTATACCTAAAATGCCCAAGAAAAAGCCCGCCATCCAGGGGGAGGCGGGCTGCGAAATCTGCTAGGGGACCAGGCGGATCCAGGACCAACCGAAGAAGGGGTAGTTAACCCCGCCCGTCAGGGCATCCGCCCGGCGGGTATAGAGATCAAAGCTGCCGTTGGTGACGGTCACGGTGCCCAGGGTGTACTCGGCGAAGTTGCCGGAATTGCCGCTGGTCACGTCGTAGGAGAAGGCCTCCGGGTTGGCGCTGGTGGTGCCCCAGTAGTAGCGCAGGTTGTGCGACCAGTACAGGTTGGCGGCCAGGCTGTAGGTGCCGTTGGGCACGGTGCCAAAGCAGTGGAACAGCGGGGGCGTTTCCGTATAGGCGGCAAAGATGCCCGGATAGGCGCGCCCGGACCAGTAGAACTCGGTCCACAGGTTGTCGGTTGTCACCAGGTCAGCCGGATTGGTGGTGGTGACCAGCACCGGGTCCTGGTGAGCATCCTCCCAGCAGTTGATGAGCACCTCACTCAGGGGTTGGGTGGCTGTGACTGTCGGTGTCAGGGTCTGGGTGGAAACCAGTGTGGCCGTTGCCGTGTGGGTGGGTGTATTACTGGGCTGGGAAGTGGCGGTGGCTGTTGCAGTCCGAGTGAAGGTGGCTGTCGGGCTGGCAACCGCCGTATTGGTGAATGTTCCCGTGGCGGTAGGCGGCAGGGTTTGTGAGGGGGTGGCTGTGTAGGTGGCGGTCAGGCTGGGCAAGTTGGTGGCCGTGGGGAATGGTGTTAAGGTGGCTGTGGCGCTTGGCAGCACGGTCCAGGTTGCCGTGGGCGTGTATGTCCTGGTGGGTGTCAACGTCCGCGTTGGCGTACGGGTGGGGGTGAAGGTGCGCGTCCGGGTCGGGGTGCGGGATGGGGCGGGTGTGCGCGAGGCGGTAGGCGTCCGGGTTGGGGTACGCGTGATGGTAGGCGTTTGCGTGAAGGTGGGTGTGGCCGTAGAAGTAATCAATGCCGTGGAAGTGGCAGAGGGTGGGAACGTCGCCGTGGAAGTGGCAGGCAGGGTCGCCGTGAAGGTGAAGGATGCAGTTGGAGTCGGACTGGCTGCAGGTGGAACGGTCGGCGTCTGGGTGGCCGTTGGCGGCGGGGAAGATGTCGGGGTGAAGGTGCGTGTCAAGGTTGGGGCAGGCGTCAACGAAGCCGTGGCCGTCGGCAAGGGAGTGGTTGTGGGTGCCGCCTGGGGGACCAGGCGGATCCAGGACCAACCGAAGAAGGGGTAGTTAACCCCGCCCGTCAGGGCATCCGCCCGGCGGGTATAGAGATCAAAGCTGCCGTTGGTGACGGTCACGGTGCCCAGGGTGTACTCGGCGAAGTTGCCGGAATTGCCGCTGGTCACGTCGTAGGAGAAGGCCTCCGGGTTGGCGCTGGTGGTGCCCCAGTAGTAGCGCAGGTTGTGCGACCAGTACAGGTTGGCGGCCAGGCTGTAGGTGCCGTTGGGCACGGTGCCAAAGCAGTGGAACAGCGGGGGCGTTTCCGTATAGGCGGCAAAGATGCCCGGATAGGCGCGCCCGGACCAGTAGAACTCGGTCCACAGGTTGTCGGTTGTCACCAGGTCAGCCGGATTGGTGGTGGTGACCAGCACCGGGTCCTGGTGAGCATCCTCCCAGCAGTTGATCAGTACTTCACTCAGCGGTTGGGTGGCTGTGGCGGTGGGCGTGAAGGTGGGGGATTGGGCCGGGGTATTGGTCCGGGTGGGGGTCTGGCTGGGGGATTGGGCCAGGGTGGGACTGGGTGTCTGACTGGGAAGGGCAGTGGCTGTAAATGTGGAAGTCTGGGTTGGCACCTGGGTGGCGGTAACCGTCGCCGTGCTGGTCCGGGTCGAAGTGGCATTCAACGTGGGAGTTCGGGTTGGCGTTTGGGTGGCGCTGGGAACCGGGGAGGGACTGAGTGTCGGGCTGGGCAGCAGTGTGGGACTGGGCGTCGCAGTCGGCAGGGGAGGTGAGGATAACGGGTAAGAAACCAGGGTTGAACCGGAAAACACCGGCACATCCACCCGGGTCGTCTGGATGGTGCCGTTATTCTCGGTGAAAAGGTGGAACTGGGTGACGAGATCGGTGGAACCAACCAGGTTGGTATCCAGGCGCTGGTTGGCCGGGTCGTAGATGCTGGAGGTGATGCTGGAGGTCGTCATGGCCCGCACGTACTGCGCCGCGTAATCCAGGGTGACGAATTGGGGTTGGTAGGAGGATATTCCCGAAGTGACGCCGGCCAGGATGGTGCGCCAGTTATCATCAGTGATGTTGTGGATGTAATCCTCGTGGGTAAAGAGGGTGGACAGCTCCATCCCGGAGAGGGCGCGCTTGATCTGGGCCACACCGCGGTCAATCGTATCCTGCAGGTAGCCTGGATCATCGGAGGGGAACCATTCGTAGGAGCCGATATCGCGGATTTCGCTCATCACTACGCTGAAGCGGCCGTTAAATTCCGGGTGGCCGGGAATGCTGAGCTGATCGGTATAGTAAATGGGCAGGGAACAACCGCTGGTGCAGGGATTGGTGTACAGGAAGAACGGCCCGGCCAGCAGGCGGTCGGAGCCGTACGGCGAGCCGGGTTGCATGGGTGTGACGACGTACTCCACGCCCCAGTTGGCCAATCCGGCAAAGGCGTTGGAGCCGATTTCATAATAATGAGGCACCACCACCTTGGAGATGGGGATCTGGTTCTGGAGATGCCAGTTGGTGCCATCCGTGTAGTTTTGATTCAGCACCGCATCCGAAAGGTTGCTTCCGGTCTGGTGGTTAAAGTAGAAGGAGTTATCGTAGGTGCGGGCGTGGATGGAAACGGTCAAGTTACCGCTGTCGGCCAGGGATTTGAGGGTCGGTACATCGGTCACCTGGTCGAGGAAAATACCCACCCAGGGTTTGAAACCGGCCTGGATGGCGGAGGTAGCCCAGGTGTATGGACCAACCACATCATCCACCCGGAAGGTGACCAGCGGCGGCAGACCCTGCAGAACGAAGGGCTTGCGGGCAGCCCAGACAATCGAGCGCCAGACCAGGTCATCCAACCCGGAAACCGGCCCCAGGTTGGCAGGTGCAATCCAGTTGATGGCCGCCCACTGCACCACCCGGCCGGAACCGTAGGTATCCGTCACCAGCATCGGGTCCATGCCAATGCTGGCCAGCGTGGCAGAGCCATCCCGCGGGACGATGCCGACATGCGGGATGGGGTTGCGCAGGGTGACCGTGGTGCCGGGTGTTTGCAGCGCGGTGATGTAATCGCCGAGGGCAGAGCCGGTGGCCATGCGGATAATGGTTTCCGTATTGGTTCCGTAATAACTGAAGCCGAAAAGATCCCGGACGTAGGAGTAAAAGTCCTGGTAGTTGCTTGTTGCCAGGTAGGTATCAAAGTTCACCAGACCGGTGCCCTGTGAAACGGCCTGGGTGATCTGGGATTGGATGGCAGCGGTCAGGTAGGTGGAGAAGTAGTCCAATTGATCGTGGCCGATGATGATGACTGCATAACTGGCAAAATCTGGCACGGTTGGGTTGGTTGCCAGGTCCCAGACGGTGCAGGGGATGCCGTAGTAATCCAGGTAGGGCTTGATCCACTGGGTGTAATGAATGATTCCGCCGCTGTTGGTATTGATGATTATAAGCGCATCCGCCCGCAGGGTGGAGCTTTGCGCTGCCGCCGGTTTGGCGTTTGGCAGGAGACTCCCCAGCAGGATAGTCAGGACCAGGCAGACAGAGAGCAGACTGTTGATGAAGTTCTGAAATTTACCGGTAAATGGTCGCAAGACCCCAGATTGCGGTTTTATTGTTAACACTGTTGCTCATCCCTTCACTAACGACCCCCTGCAAGGAGGTCCTGGATCCGTAGTTTTTCATGAAAACTTGTTGGCGGAAGGTGCCGATCAAGATTCCGGCCAGCCGGAAATTTTAATCAGACAATAAATATCTTCTTTTATCCTTTTAAGGATAGTAAGTTTGAAACCCCTTGTCAATGACCATTTTTGGATCATTTCGCCCCAAGAGAAATAATGGGATATGATTAATTGCAATACAAACATGGGAAATTAATTCATTTGACCGGGTGGTTGGTTACAGGAAAGGCTGAGGCAGTTTTATGAACTTATTCCCATTGGATGAGAAGGATTTGGAAGTGCTGGCCCAGGCGGTGACGGCTTCTGACCGGCTCTATGTACCGGGTATCCAGGAGGTGGGGGCGGCCGTATGCACGGGGGACGGCGGAATTTTCTCCGCCATTCACTTTGAAACCTCGGGTGGGTTTGCCAACGTGTGCGGCGAGGTGGCAGCCATTTGCTGCATGGTTGCAGCCGGCCACCGCGACCTGGACACGGTGGTGGCAGTCTGGCGCAGCCCGCAGGGGCAGCATTTCCTGCTGCCGCCCTGCGGCCGCTGCCGCGAGGTGATCAGTGATTTCAACCCGCAGGCCTGGGTGATCATCACCCGGGATGCCGATCACTGGGCTGCGGATGCCATCCAGCACCCGGTCAAGGTGCGGGTGGGCGACCTGCTGCCGCTGAAAGCGAACACGCTGAAAGCCGGGTAGAGGAAATATGGAAATTAAACTGCGTGAAATGATCGATGACGACCTGCCGATCATTTTTGCCTTCGAGCAGGAACCGGAGGCCAACTGGATGGCAGCTTTCACCGCCAAGGACCCGGCAGATTATCCGGCTTTCCTGGCGCACTGGGCCAAAGTGCGGGCGGATCCTGGGATCACCCTGCGCACCATCCTGGCGGACGGGCAGGTGGCAGGAAGCATCAGTTGTCACAGTTGGTTCGGCGACCCGGAGATCACCTATTGGATTGGGCAGGCATACTGGGGCAAGGGCATTGCCAGCCAGTCGCTGGCGGAGTTCTTGAAGATCGTCACGGTGCGCCCGCTGTACGGCCGGGCTGTGAAGGACAATGTTACCTCCATCCGGGTGATGGAGAAATGCGGCTTCACCCGGCACGGCGAGGGCAAGGGCTTTGCCAACGCCCGCCAGGCCGAGGTGGAAGAAGTTATTCTCGTCTTGGTATAAACGGATCGCTTGATTCTACAGAAAATCGCCTTATAATAATTACAAATTGGCTTTTTGGCAGTATTTATGTTATAGAGGTTGGTTCTTATCGAGCCGACCTTTGCTAATGGAGAGAAATTCAAACATCACCTTTATTGGGATTCCAAAAAGCCGCGTTCATTGAGATGTAGACAAACCTTCTCTCACGATAAGTTGAATTGCCGCTCAGCTACGGCCGTTACCATGTCGGCTATCACGCCAAGAATCTTGTATCTTCTCATTCTTGAGAATAATAATTAAGGAGCAAAGAATTAAGGGGGAGAATAATGGATACAGGCACAAATCTCAACGATGAAAGTATAAAAATAGAACTAACCAGCCGGGAGTTAGAAATCTTGCGGTTGTTGGTAAAAGGTTACAGGAACCAGCAAATCGCCGCTGAACTTCATATCAGCGAAGCATGTGTGCGTTTCCATTTGAAAGAAATATATTCTCGGACCGGGATAGACTCGCGAACCGCATTGGTTGCCTGGGCAATTCAAAAAGTGTTCGTTGATAAATGATGATTTTGATAAAAATCTATCATCTAAAAGAAAAATTAGAGTGAAATTATTGTTGTGGAATTATTGACTACTCTCTTGAACAACGATCCCAATCCTGATGGAATTTTCAATATCGAAATTTCCTCTGATTAAATCTCTTTGAT
>CAYOOA010000053.1:0-15481 GCA_964405455.1 uncultured Anaerolineaceae bacterium
CGGAGTGTGCTATAATTTCAATTATCACGGGGAAATCACCCCAACCTGAGGAGCCTTTACCTTGATCTAATCCTTTCTATCGGACCTTGCCTGACGGCCCAATCCACCCGGAACACCGGAATTGGAAGTATTTAATCCTGCCTGGTGAGCCACCTGGATTGCGGGCGTTGGCTGGTTCCAATCTTCACAGAAAGGAGGTGGATCATGTACCAGCTCGTTCGGTTGGGAAATTGCATTCATGTTTATGACACCCAGAATGCAGTCTTCGTCAGGAGCACCCTCGCCAACATCCGCAAGGCGCTGGATCCCAAAGGTCTGCCCACCACCCGCAAGGCTATCTTGCGCGGTGTGCAGTGGACTCTTTGCAGTGACCCGGGCTGCAGGGTGCAAAGTTGCCGGAAAGATGGCCACTGGATTGCCAGGCACGCCGTCTAGTTCGTAAAAGAACCATATAACCGAATTCCTCCCCGGGGTTGGGGAGGAATTCCTTTTTAACCTACTTAATCTTCCATCTTTATTGCGAGCAACACGGAAAACCCGGCGGACTGGTTCAGCGCAGGGGATCGAGCCAACGGCCCGGCCTGCTCATTGTGACAAATGTCACTTTCGCCTCGAATCGGCAGACGAAAACGAGATTAATGATTGACAGCGCTCCCAAAAGTTGTATAATGTAAGCGTCCCTGGGAGCGCTCTCATAAATCAAACTGGTTTCATCTCCCCCTCTTTGCCTGGAGTTGCTGGATGGCGGAATTAACGCTGGAAGATATCGCAAAACAGGTTGGTGTGTCCCGCTCCACTGTATCCCGAGTGGTCAACGGTTCCCCCAACGTCAGCCCGGAAGTGCGCAAACGGGTTTTGAAGGCGATTCAGGCCACCGGCTATCAACCCAATGCGGCCGCCCGCTCCCTGGCTTCCCAACGCTCGCGCATGATCGGCCTGGTCCTCCCCCAAACTGTCAGCGGCTTTTTCACCGATCCCTTCTTCCCGCACCTCACCCAGGGCATTGCCTTCGGCTGCAATAATAACGACCTGACCCTCTCGCTCTTCCTGGTTGGCAATAAAGAAGACGAGGAAAAGCTCCTGCCGCGCATTTCCCGCCGCGGCTTACTGGATGGGGTGCTGGTGCAAGCCGGCCACCCCGGCGATTGGCTGCTAGACCGCCTTTCCAAGACCAGTTTGCCCATAGTGATGATCGGCCGTCCCTTCGATCCGGCGCATATCAACTATATTGATGTGGACAACTATCCTGCTGCCATCAACGCCACCCGGCACATGATCGAGCTGGGTTATCAGCGGATCGCGCATATCACCGGTGCCCCGGGCAGCGCCGTCACCATTGACCGTCTGGAAGGCTATAAAAAAGCCTTGCGCGATGCCGGGCGGGAAGTGGATGAATCCCTGATTGTGTCTGGAAATTTTTCCGAAATCACCGGTTACGAAGCAATGAAGAAGCTGCTGCCGCGCAAACCGGACGCCGTATTTGCCTCCTCGGATATTACCGCGGCCGGCGCCATGCGGGCCGTCCGGGAGGCCGGGCTGAGCGTGCCGGAGGATATCGCCTTTATCGGTTTCGATGATCTACCCCTGGCCATGCAAACGTATGTCAAACTGACCACGGTCCACCAGCCCATCACCAACCTGGGCGTCAAGGCCGTGGAGTTGTTGATGGATGTGATTGCCAATGGACCCAAACCTGTCCGGCATATCATCCTGGGCACCGAGCTGATCGTGCGTGAATCGTGCGGTGCTGCCAGAATCAAAGTGAATTCTTGAGCCGGGGGCCCCTCTTCTTATGAGAGCGCTCCCTAAAACATACACCAAGGAGGTGGTTCAAAAGATAAATAAATGGCAAGCCCCGTTCCTATCCATTGATCAACCAATTTTTGAAGGAGAAAAGAAATGAAACGCTTGTTTGCTGTATTTTCAGTCCTGTTGATTGCAGTCATGCTGCTTTCTGCCTGCAAGCCAACACCAACCGAAGTTCCCACCACCGCCCCGGCGGCGCAACCTACTACCGCTGCGGCCCAGCCCACCACTGCTCCAGTTGAACCCACTACGGCTCCTGTGCAGGATGCGGCTACCATTGCGGCTTCTCTGCCCCGCAACGAAACGCTGTACTTCAACGGTCAGCAGTGGAGCGCTGTTGTTTGTTGGAACCCCTATTCCTCCAACTGCAACAATGCCATGGCCCTGGCCCAGCAGGATAATGCCCGCGTGATCATGTTCGAAACGCCATACTTGTATAACATGATGGATGGCAAGCAATATGGTCTGCTGGCTGATGGCCCATACACCTGGAATGCTGACCAGACTGAGATCACCTTCAAGCTCAAAGCGGCCGCCAAGTGGAGCGATGGTACCCCTGTCACCGCTGATGACGTAGCCTACACCTGGGCTTCGCATATCAAGTACAACACCCAGTTCGGCGCTTCCAACAAGGATTACATTGACACTATCGAAGCCAAGGACCCCCAGACTGTGGTTGTTAAGGCCAAGCTGGATGCCAATGGCAAAGCTGTCAACCCCCTGCTCGTCCAGGCTTACCTGAGCACCAACTATGTCATCCAGAAGGCATGGACCCAGACCCTGGAAGCCCGCACCGGCGGTGATGCTACCAAGTTCATGGCGGATACAGCTGAAGATGTGGTCTACTCCGGCCCGTATCACAAGTTCTTCTCGGATGATTCCAAGGTCGTTTATGTCCGCGATGACAACTACTGGGGCAAGGATGCCTCCATGTGGGGCAAGCTGCCCGCCCCCAAGTACCTGGCTCACGTCATCTACAAAGACAATGCTGCCGGCTCCGTCGCCCTGGCCCAGGGTGAAGTGGATGTCAGCCAGCAGTTCAACTCCAATGTCCAGGTCCTCTGGCTCAACTACGGTCTGCCCATCTCCACCTACCTGCCCGAAGCCCCCTACGGCATCGGCGCCAGCCTCCCGACCGCCTTCTTCAACAAGAACTCCTACGGTCTGGATCAGCTCGCTGTCCGCAAGGCCATCGCCATCGCGGTGGATTATGACACCATCATCGCCAACGCCATGACCAACCAGTCCGCCACCTTCACCCAGGTTCCTCGCTCTCTGATGAACCCGACCCCCGGTGAGCAGGCTCTCTACGATCACGCTGCGGTTGCTGACCTGCAGTGGGCCGGCAATGACATCGAAGGCGCCAAGAAGCTGCTGGATGACGCCGGTATCAAGGATACCGACGGCGACGGCTGGCGCGAATACAACGGCAAGAAGCTCTCCTATGTTGCCACCTGCCCTGCCGGCTGGTCCGACTGGCAGGCTGCCATCGAAGTGGTTGCCGCTGCTGGCAAGAAGATTGGCATTGATATCACCACCAACTACCCGGATTGGGGTGTGTACCAGACCGTGGTCACCAACTGGCCGCTGGCCGAAGGCTATGACATCTTCATGATGTGGTCTGACGGTACCGGTCCGACCCAGCCGTGGGGCCGCATCCGCCACCTGCTCAGCTCCGAATTTGCCGAAACCACCAACAACTGGAACGGCAACTGGGGCGGCTACATCAATCCCGCCGCGGATGAACTGATCAAGAAGCTTCCCACCCTGACCGACGCTGCTGAAATCAAGGCCGCCTACACCGAACTGGTCAAGATCTACCTGACCGACATCCCCTCCTTCACGCTCATGTATCGCCCGCAGGCGTTCCACACCGTGAACGAAACTGTCTGGACGAACTTCCCGCACGAAGGTGATGGCACCAACCCGCCCGTTCCCCCGTTGGATCTAACCGACGGTTGGAGCGTTGCCGGTCTGTATAACCTGACCCTGGTCAACCCGTAAACTGAAGTTCCTATGAAAAACAGCCATGTTCCGTCTGTTAGTTGGCGGAACATGGCTGTTGATTAATGTATATAATCTATATAGGCTAGATACTGAGGAGGTGGCAGGTGAAAGGATACCGCAAGTATTTCCTTAGCAAGCTGGGCTGGTTATTGATCACTGCTGTTTTCGCCTTCATTCTCAATTTTCTCCTGCCACGCTTGATGCCGGGCAATCCGGTGGCCGCCATTGTGGCCCGGTTGGCCCAGGGTATGTCCAGTTCGACTGGCATGAAAGAGGTCTACGAATATTATGCCAGGATGTTTGGAACTGACCTGCCCCTCTGGCAGCAATTTTTCGTATATGTGAGGAATGTTTTCCACGGCAATTTTGGCTTATCCTTCAGCCAGTTTCCCCGCCCGGTGATTGACATTCTGAAAACCTCTCTCCCATGGACGATTGCCCTGCAATTTCCAGCCATCATTGTTGGCTGGCTGATCGGCAATACCCTGGGTGCGCTGTCGGCTTATCTCAAGAAGGGCTTCGATAAAGTCCTCATGCCGATCAGCATTTTTGTCAGCAATTTTCCGGCCTTTGGGATGGCCGTTTTCTTCCTGTCACTTTTTGGCGTCACCTTGAAGTGGTTTCCCACTTCGGGCGGTTATGGTTTTGATCTCATCCCGGACTTTAGCTGGAAATTTATCTGGTCGGTCTTCACCCATTACCAGCTTCCCTTCTGGTCCATCGTGGTCATTGCAATTGGCGGCCAGGCGATCGGCATGCGTTCCATGTCCATTTACGAGCTGAATGCCGATTATGTAAAGTACAGCCGCTTCATGGGCATCAAGGATCGTAAGATCGTCGGCTATGTCTTCCGCAATGCCGTTCTCCCGCAGATTACCGGCCTGGCCCTGGCCATCGGTACCATGGTCGGCGGCGCCCTGTTCGCCGAAGTTGTATTCAGCTACCCCGGCCTGGGTACCACCCTCCTGAACGGCATTATGGGCCAGGATTACCCGCTGATCTCGGCCGTCACCCTGATCATCACCTTCATGGTGCTGTTGGCCAACTTTATCATTGAATTGATCTACGGATTGATTGATCCGCGGATCAAGGCAGCCCAGGCGGATTAAGGAGGGATGCGGAATGAAAAACACTCTTGAACAAATCTTCCACTCCGGTAAATTCGTCGTTGGCTTCTGCATCTTCATTTTTCTTTTGATGGTTGTTTTCGGTTACCCCCTCTTCGTCAAAGACGCTCCCCTGCAGATCATCGGAAAGGGGACCTTCTTCCCACCAGGCATTTACGTCAGTACCTATGACAGTGTTAATGCCACCAACGTCTACTCGTTGAACCTGGATAATGCCGCTGCCAAGCGGATTGCCAACAAGTTGGCTGAAACCGACCGCCAGGCCATCAAGGATTGGTTGGTTGCAAATGGGATGCCCCAGGAGCAGATCGATACCGCCGATACAGCCAAACTGCTGGATCAATGGGCTCAGAACTACGATTCCACCAAGGGCCTGGGGATGACCCTGGCCAAGCAGCGCTACTATCAACGGCTCAATGCCTCCATCCAGGGGCTTCTTTCCACGGAATCCGAGATCGTCGCCCAACAAAACCTGCAAACCGGCGCCCTGGAGCAGGTGGGTGAGATCAAGCAATCCGATTACGTGAACGTTGGCCAGGTTGCCAATGTGCGCCTGCTGCTGCTGGGAACCGACAACTTTGGCCGGGATGTGTTGACTGAACTGGTCCGCGCCACCGGTGTATCGCTGGAGATTGGCCTGGTGGCCGGCATCATCGCCACCCTGATCGGTCTGACCCTGGGACTGCTCTCGGGATACATGGGCGGCTGGGTGGATGATGCGATCATGTTTGTCACCAACCTCTTCACCGTCATCCCCTCCATTGTCCTGCTGATCCTGATTTCCTTCAGCATCGGTCAGGATAAACGCGGCGCGGTCACCATCGCCGTCGTGATCGGTTTTACCTCTTGGGTTTGGACCACCCGCGCCGTGCGGGCCCAGGTGGTTTCGCTGCGCAACCGCGATCATGTCAACCTTTCGAAGTTGTCCGGCCATTCCACGCTTCACATCATCCTAAGTGACATTCTGCCTTACATCGCCTCGTACGTGGTGATGGCCTTCATTCTTCAAATCTCGTCCGCCATCCTGCAGGAGGCCGGCCTGTCCATCCTCGGCCTGGGACCCCGCACCACTGAGGTGCCAACCCTGGGCTTGATGATGAACTGGGCCATGATCTACCAGGCCCACATCCTGGGCAAGTGGTGGGCCTACATGCCTGTGCTGGTTACCATCGCGCTGATTACATTCTCGATGAACCTGATGAACACCGGCCTTGACCAGTTGTTCAATCCGGCCTTAAGGGATTAGGTGATGCCATGGGAAAAGTGATGCTGGAAGTTAATGAACTGACCACAAAATACATCACCCGTTTCCACGAGGATGTGTACGCCGTGGATCATGTCTCGCTCAAGGTGGAAGAAGGCAAATCGCTGGGCATCGCCGGGGAATCCGGTTGTGGAAAATCCACCCTGGCGCTCAGCCTGATGGGGTATTATTTCGCCCCATTGCATTACACGAGCGGAGAGATCATCATCGACGGGAAAAACATTACCGGCATGGACCCGGATGATGTCCGCAAATCCATCCTGGGGACGGAAATTGCTTACATTCCCCAGGCTGCCATGAATGCCCTCAACCCCACCCGCAAGGTGATTGATTTCATTGGGGATGTTTTCCAGGCCCACGACCGCTGGGTGAGCAAGAAGGATGTCTACGACCTGGCCCGGCAAATGTTTGAACTGGTCGGCCTGCCAGAGCAGGTGCTGCAAAAGTTCCCGGTGGAGCTTTCCGGCGGGATGAAGCAGCGCACCGTGATCGCTGTCTCGACCATCCTGTATCCCAAGGTATTGATCGCGGATGAGCCTTCCTCTGCCCTGGATGTGACCAGCCAGAAGATGGTCATCAAGATGCTCAAGGACCTGATGGAAAAAGGCGTCATCAAGTCGATGATTTTTATCACCCACGAGCTGCCGCTGCTGTATAACGTGACCGACGATATCATGGTCATGTATGCCGGGCAAATCGTGGAACAGGGCACTGCCGAACAGACCGTATTTGACCCGCTTCATCCTTACTCCAGGGGTCTGATGGGCTCCATCATCGTCCCGGAAAGCGGGCTGCGCGGCGTCAAGCTTACCGCGGTGCCCGGCGTGCCGCCCAACCTGAAGAAGCCGCCCCAGGCCTGCCGCTTTGCTGCGCGCTGCAAGTATGCCGTACCGGAGTGTTGGGCGCATCCCATCAATTATCGTGAAATTGGAGACGGCCGCGCTTACCGTTGCATCTTTACGGAAGAACAGCTGAGAAAGGCATACAAAAATGACTGAAGCGAAGAAGTCATGCCTCAAAGGAGTCGGGCTGACCAAAGTTTTTGGCTTTGGCCGCCAGCGCACCCTGGCCGTGGACCATGTGGATTTCGATTTCACCGAGGGCGAAATCATCTCGATCGTGGGTGAATCGGGCAGCGGCAAGACCACCCTGGCCAAGATGCTGCTGGGATTGATCAGCGTCACAGAAGGCGAGATCTACTTCCAGGGTCAGTTGCGCGATATCAGTAACACGCGCAAGCGCAAGGAATACTGGAAAAACATCCAGGCCATTTTCCAGGACCCGTACTCCTCTTATAACATTTTCAATAAAATTGATTCCGTCCTGCTGGATTGCATCCGGATGCGCGGCGGCGGGGGGCTTTCGCAACCAGAAAAAGTACGCCTGATGACCGAGGCTTGCAGCTTTGTCAACCTGAAATACGAAGAACTGACCAACAAGTACCCCTTCGAGCTCTCCGGCGGACAAATGCAGCGCCTGATGATCGCCCGCATTTTCCTGCTCAAGCCCAAGATCCTGCTGGCCGACGAGCCCACCTCGATGATCGATGCCTGTTCCCGCGCCACGATCCTGGATATGCTTATGAAACTGCGCGATGAAACCGGGATGACCCTCATCTTCATCACCCATGATATCGGGCTGGCCTACTTTGTTTCAGACAGCGTCTATATCATGGAACACGGAAAGATTGTGGAAAGCGGCTCGGCCGATGAAGTCATTCTGCATCCCAAGCAGGCATACACCAAGCGCTTGATCAGTGATGTGCCAAAAATTCACGAGGAGTGGGATCTTTCAACAGTCACATATTCTTGATCCGGGGGTTGAGGACTTTGGATAGCATAGCACCACACCTGCCTGGGCTTTAAGCGCTTGAGGTCAAAGAATTTAATTCGCAGCCTGCCGGAGGATCATCCTCCGGCAGGCTGCCCACGGAAAGGAATCATTCACTTGAAACTCTGGGAAAAAATCAGGCATTACCCGAAAATTGGCCTGGTGATCCTGGCCTATATTGCCTTCATCGCCCTGGGCATGCCGGATGGTTTACTGGGGGTGGCCTGGCCTTCCATCCGGGCCGGTTTCAACGTCCCGCTGGATGCATTGGGCATGTTGCTGACGGCCTCTGTGGCCGGTTACCTGACTTCCAGCTTCATGAGCGGCCCGCTGATCTCCCGCTGGGGGGTCGGCCGGGTGTTGGCGGTGAGCTGCACCCTGACCGGTGTGGCATTGATCGCTTACACCCTCGTCCCGGTCTGGTGGATGATGGCCCTGCTGGGCATCCTGGCCGGGTTGGGGGCAGGCGCAATTGATGCGGGCTTGAACAGCTACGTGGCTGCCCATTTTGGCGAAGGCCTGATGCAGTGGCTGCATGCCAGCTACGGCATCGGCGTCACCCTGGGTCCAGTCATTATGACGGTCGCCCTTTCCACCTGGAATTCGTGGCGAATTGGCTACCGGATGGTGGGCGGTTTCCAGGTGGCGCTGGCCCTCTGTTTTTTGCTGACCCTTTCCATGTGGAACCGCAAAGAGGCCTCCAGCGGGGTAGAGGAACCCAAACGCCTGACGGATTACAAGACCCCCATGCTGCAAACCCTGCGCCAATCGCGCCCCTGGTTGAGCGCTCTCCTTTTCTTCCTGTATGTGGGATGCGAAGTTTCCCTGGGCACCTGGACCTACAGCCTGCTGGTTGAGTCCCGCCACCTGGACCCGGCGGCAGCCGGCCTGGTGACCGGCAGTTACTGGGCCACCTTCACCATCGGGCGCATCCTAGCCGGGTTATATGCCAAACGGGCCGGCGTGCACCGCATGGTGCAGGGCAGCCTGGCAGCCGCCCTGCTGGGCGTTTTAATATTGATCTGGAATCCAGCCAGTTGGACCAACCTGCTGGCTGTCGCCCTGATCGGCTATGCCATTGCACCCATCTTTCCATCCCTCATGTCCGGCACCAGCCGGCGGGTGGGTATGCATTCTGCAGCCAACACCATCGGTATGCAAATGGCTGCCAGTTCCCTGGGCACCGCGGTCATTCCAGGTATGCTGGGAGTCCTGGCGCGGCGCTTCACCCTGGAAGTGATCCCCTTCTGTATGCTGGTAATCTTTGCGGCTTTATTTGGTTTTTACCGCTTATCCATGACCCTTGAAAAAAGTGAGCAGGAAAGTAAATAATGAAGACACAATCTTTGACTGGAAAATGGCAGTTTCGCCAGGCTGGCACGCAGGAATGGCTGCCGGCCGCAGTACCGGGCGGTGTGCACACGGATTTGCTGGCCCTGGGAATGATCCCCGACCCGTTTGTGGGCGATAACGAAAAGCGCGTCCAATGGGTGGCGCAGTCCGACTGGGAGTACCGCCGGACGTTCACCCCCGCTGTGGAGCTGCTGGCCAGCCCGCAGGTCTGGCTGGTCTGCGACGGACTGGATACCCTGGCGACGATCCGCCTGAACGGGATGGAACTGGGTCGGGCGGAAAACATGTTCCGCCAGTACCGCTGGGACGTGAAAGCCCTGCTGCAGGCGGGTGAAAACGAGGTTTCGATCGCCTTTGATTCACCGGTGAAGTATGTCTCGGCGCTGCAGGCCGTCCGCCCGATGGCAGGCGTCTCGCAGGCCATTCCCGGCGGGCCGTACCTGCGCAAGGCACCCTGCCAGTTTGGCTGGGACTGGGGTCCGCAGCTGCCGCCGATTGGCATCTGGAAGGATATCCGCCTGGAAGGTTACGCCGGCGCGCGTATTACAGATGTGCACCTGCGCCAACTGCATGCGGAAGACCGGGTTACCGTTTTGGCTGCCATTGTTCTCGAATCTTATGACGGCATGCCCTGCCAGGCCGTCCTGCGCCTGACCGCGCCGGATGGCCGGGTGTTTGAATCCGCCGCGGCCGTTGCCCCCGGCGGAGAAAACCGCCTGCAGGTGGAAATCTCCAACCCGCAGTTGTGGTGGCCGAACGGCTACGGCGAACAGCCGCTCTACCGCGCCGATGTGGAGCTGCGCCAGGGCGGCCAGGTGCTGGATGCCAGGAAGTACCAGCTTGGCCTGCGCACCCTGGAATTGCGCCAGCAGCCGGATGAGTGGGGCCGATCCTTCACCTTCGTCGTCAACGGCCTGCCGATCATCGCCAAGGGCTCCGATTGGATCCCGGCCGATTCCTTCCCCACCCGGATCACCGATGGTTATCTCGAAAACCTGATCCGCGATGCAGCATTGACCCATCAAAACATGCTGCGGGTGTGGGGCGGCGGTTTCTATGAGGAGGAGCGCTTCTACGACCTGTGCGACCGTTACGGCATCCTGATCTGGCAGGATTTCGTCTTCTCCTGCAGTGCCTATCCCTTCGATGACCCGGCTTTCGTCGAAAATGTGCGCGTGGAAGTGCTTGAAAACGTGCGCCGCCTGCGCCATCGTGCCAGTTTGGCCCTGTGGTGCGGCAACAACGAGATGGAATGGGGCCTGATGGACTGGGGTTGGAAGGATCGCCCGGATTTCACGCAGATCAAAGCCGGTTACGATCAGTTCTTCCACCACATCCTGCCGGGTTGGGTGGCCGCCGAGGATTCAGACCATGCTTACTGGCCCAGTTCGCCTTCCTCGAACAGCCCTGACGAGCATCCCAACAGCCAGGTACAGGGTGATGCGCATTACTGGGATGTCTGGCATGGGCGCAAGCCCTTCACGGCCTACCGCGGCCAGTATCCGCGCTTTATGAGCGAGTTTGGCTTCCAGGCCCTGCCGCCCATGGCCACCATCCGCACGTATGCGCAGGAAGCCGACTGGAATATGACCTCTTACATCATGGAATGTCACCAGAAGAACGACAGCGGCAACCAATTGATGGTGGCCCAGATGCTGGATACCTTCCGCCTGCCCAAAGATTTCGAATCGCTGGTGTACCTCAGCCTGGTCCTGCAGGCCGAGGGCATCCGCTACGGCGTGGAGCACTGGCGGCGCCATCCGCGCCGCGTTTCCGGCATCCTCTACTGGCAGCTCAACGACTGCTGGCCGGTCGCTTCCTGGTCCAGCCTGGATTACTTCGGTCGCTGGAAGGCCCTGCACTACGCCGCCCGGCGCTTCTTCGCTCCGCTGCTGCTCTCCATCGAGGATCAGCCGACCGCCCAGGGTGTCTACCTGACCAACGAAACGCGCCAGCCCTGGCAGGGCTCGGTGCGCTGGTCGCTGGAGATGCTGGACGGCCGGGTGCTGGATGCCGGTGAGCAGGCGGTCAGCGTTGCCCCCTTCGACGTGGCTGCGGTCTGCCAGCTCGATTTCACCGGCCGGCTGACCGATGACCTGCGCCGCCAGGTGGTCTTCACTGCCGAACTGTGGCAGGCCGGTCAACTGCTGGCCCGCCAGGCGGCTTACTTCGTCCCCACCAAGCACCTGGAATTGGTGGATCCGAAAATCACGACCGCGGTTTCCCTTGCCGGGGACCAACTGCACATCGAACTGACCGCCCACAGCCTGGCCCGCCTGGTGGAACTCTCGCTGGAGGGCGCGGATGTTGTCTTCAGCGACAATTACTTTGACTTGCCGGCCGGGCGGGTGATTGAAATCAGCACCCCGCTGCCTGCCGGCTGGACACTGACGCAAGCTCGCGCGGCGCTCAAGGTCCGTTCCGTCTACGATTCGTTTGCGCACGGCGCGGCGAACCAATAACGAAAGAGGTATGCCATGTCTGATCAAATTCAAGCGATTATTGCCCGGATGACCCTGGAAGAAAAAGCCGCCCTGTGCACGGGCGCCTCCGCCTGGACGACCACGCCGATTGAGCGGTTGGGTGTACCGGAGATGATTGTCTCCGACGGTCCGCACGGCGTGCGGCGCGTGGCGGATGTCCACTCGATGGCCAACGAGAGCCTGCCCGCCACCTGTTTTCCCACCGCCTCCTGCACTGCCTCCAGTTGGGATGTGGACTTGATTCGCAAGCTGGGCGAGACCCTGGCGGAGGAATGCATTGCGCTGAATGTGGACGTGGTGCTCGGCCCCGGGGCGAACATGAAACGCTCTCCGCTGTGCGGGCGCAACTTTGAATATTTCTCCGAAGATCCCTACCTGGCCGGAGAAATGGCTGCCAGTTTCATCCAGGGCGTGCAAAGCCGCGGCGTGGGCACTTCCCTCAAGCATTTTGCCGTCAACAACCAGGAATTCGAGCGTTTCACCATCAATGCCGTGGTGGATGAGCGCACCCTGCGCGAGATTTACCTGCCCGCCTATGAGAAGGCGGTGAAAAAGGGCAAACCCTGGACGGTGATGTGCTCCTACAACAAGCTAAACGGCACCTTTGCCTCCGAACATCATTACCTGCTGACCGAAATTCTCAAGGATGAGTGGGGCTTTGAAGGCCTGGTGGTCTCGGATTGGGGTGCGGTGCGCGACCGCGTGGCGGGCCTCAAGGGCGGTTTGGACTGGGAAATGCCCGGTCCGCAGGAGCGGCGGGTCAAGGCGGTGGTGGCGGCTGTTCGGACCGGGGAGCTGGACGAGGCGCTGCTCGATGAATCCGTCCGGCGCATCCTGACCATCGTCTTCAAGGCCAAACAGACGCCCAAGGGCGGCACTTTCGATGTGGACGCCCATCACGAAGTGGCCCGCCGGATTGCCGCGGAGGGCATGGTGCTGCTCAAAAACAACGGCCTGCTGCCGCTCAAGGGATATAAGCGCATCGCCGTCATTGGCCGCTCAGCGAAAAACGCCCACTTCCAGGGCGGGGGCAGCTCGCACATCAACACCACCCGCGTCTCCGAGCCGCTGGAGGCCTTCAAAGCCCTGGCCGGCCCGGCTGCGGTGACCTATGCCGATGGCTACCCGGTGGATAATTCATTCCGCCAGGATTTGATTGATGAAGCGGTTGCCGCCGCCAAGGCTGCCGAGGTGGCCGTGCTGTATATCGCCCTGCCCACCTTTAAGGAATCCGAGGGTTACGACCGGACCGACCTGGACCTGACCGACCAGCAGGTTGCGCTGATCCAGGCTGTTTATCAGGCCCAACCGCAGACGGTGGTGGTGCTCAACAACGGCGCGCCAATCGTCATGGATGCCTGGATTGACGGGGCGGCGGCTGTGTTGGAAGGTTGGATGATGGGGCAGGCCGGCGGTCTGGCCATTGCCGACATCCTCTTTGGCAAGGTTAACCCCAGCGGCAAGCTGGCCGAGACCTTCCCGCACCGGTTGAGCGACACCCCGGCCTACATCAACTGGCCGGGGGGTGCTGGCCAGGTGCTTTACGGCGAGGGCCTGTTTATCGGCTACCGCTACTACGATGCCCGCCGCCTGCCCGTCTTGTTCCCCTTCGGACACGGCCTCAGCTACACCACCTTCACCTACAGCAACGCCAGCGTTTCACGTAAATCCTTCAAAGACGTGGACGGCATCACCGTCAGCGTGGATGTGACCAATACCGGCCGGGTGGCCGGCAAGGAAATCGTACAGGTCTACGTGCACGACCGGCAGTCCGGCCTGGTTCGCCCGGAAAAGGAGCTTAAAGGCTTCGCCAAGGTGGAACTCCAGCCGGGAGAGACCAAAACCGTCTCCATCCCGCTTGATTTCCGCGCCTTTGCTTACTATCACCCGGAGTACAAGCAGTGGATCACCGAGGACGGCGAATTTGACCTGTTGATCGCGGCTTCCGCTGCGGATATCCGCCAGCGCCTGGCGGTCACCCTGCAATCCACCCTGCACCTGCCCTGCATCCTGGACAAGGAATCCACCGTGCGCGAGTGGCTCCAGGATCCGCACGGCAAGGTATTGATTGACAACCTGATGAAGCAGGTCGAAGCCCAGGCTCGGGCAATCTTCGGCGCCGGGGATGAACGCTACGGCAACGACGGCGCGATTGGCATGGACATCATGGACTCAATGGCCGACATGCCCCTGGTCAGCGTTTTGATGTGGATGCATGATGCGCTGCCCCAGCATCCCGAGGACCTGGTGGCCGCCATGCTGCAGCAGGTTCACAGCCTGGAAAAGTAACTCTACCGGAGGAAACCGTCATGCCATCCGCCCATCCTGATGAAACCATCCGCCAGCACTCCAGCCTGATCCGCGAGGAGAACGGCTTTGCCTACCGGGATCTCAATCACAACGGCAAATTGGATATCTATGAAGATCCCCGCCAGCCCCTGGAGGCCCGCGTGGAGGACCTGCTGGCGCAGATGACGCTGGAGGAAAAGGCCGGCATGCTCTTCATCAACGGCTCGGTGATCAACCCGGACGGCTCCCTGGATGCCCTCCCGGGAGAAGCCGGTGGCGGCCTGCTTGCGGCGCAGCAGATGACCGATCACCGCATGACCCACTTCAACCTGTGGGAGGTCCCGGCTGTGCAGGCCGTGGCGGCCTGGTACAACCGCCTGCAGCGCTTCGCCGAGGAGACCCGCCTGGGCATCCCGGTCACGATCGCCTCCGATCCGCGCAACCATTTCACCCGCAACATCTTCTCCATGGCAGCCACCGAGTTCTCGCAGTGGTGTGAGACGCTCGGTTTTGGCGCCCTGGATGACCCCGACCTGGTGGAACGCTTCGCTGATATCGCCCGCCGCGAATACCTGGCCGTTGGCATCCGCGTGGCCCTCCACCCGCAAATCGACCTGGCCACCGAGCCGCGCTGGCCGCGCATCAGCGGCACCTTTGGCGAGGATGCCCGGGTGGCTGCCCGCCTGGTGAAGGCCTACATCCGCGGCTTCCAGGGCCCGGCCCTGGGGGCGGACAGCGTGGCCTGCATGACCAAGCACTTCCCCGGCGGCGGGCCGCAAAACGAGGGCCTGGATCCGCATTTTGAATTCCAGAAGGGCCAGGTCTACCCCGGCGGCAACTTCAACTACCACCTCATCCCCTTCGAGGCCGCCTTTGAAGCCGGCACCGCAGCCGTCATGCCCTACTACGGCGTGCCCATGGACCAGACGGATGAGAACGTGGCCATGTCGTTCAACAAGGCCATCATCACCGGATTGCTGCGCCAGAAATATCACTACGACGGCGTGGTTTGCACCGACTGGGGCCTGATCACGGACGCTCACATCTGGGGCGCCGTCTGGCCGGCCCGTGCCTGGGGCGTGGAACAATTGAGCGGCCCGCAGCGGGTGCTCAAGGCGCTCGAGGCCGGGGTCGACCAGTTCGGCGGGGAGAGCTGCCCGCAGCACGTGGTGGAACTGGTGCGGAGCGGCCAACTACCGGAGGCGCGGATTGATCAATCCGTGCGCCGTTTGCTGCGCCTCAAGTTCCAGCTTGGCCTGTTTGATCAACCCTTTGTGGATGAGAGCCGCGTTCCGCAGGTGCTGGGGGATCCGGCGGCGGCC
>CAYOOA010000054.1:0-2378 GCA_964405455.1 uncultured Anaerolineaceae bacterium
GGTACTGGATGATCGAGCTGGTGGCAAAATCCACGTTGCTGTGGTCGCTCATCACACCCTTGGGCTCGCCGGTGCTGCCGGAGGTGTAAATCAGGCAGGCCAGGTCCAGGTCAATATTCACAACGCGGGGGCGTTGAGGGGAGCCCTGCCCCAGCAGATCGGGCAGAGTCAGCAGGGACCCTGGTTCAGAACCAGCCGGGGGTTCCTGGGCCAGGATAACCATTTTCAGACTCGCCAGCCGGGTGAGCAGATCCTGGCAGAGGCGCAGTTGGCGGGCCTCCGCCACCAAAACAGTCGCGGCGCAATTTTCAAGGATGTAGGCCAGCTTATCCGCCTTCGTGGTCGGATTAATCACCACAAAAACGCCGCCGGCCTTCAATACACCGAAGATGCTGATCACAAGTTCAACCGAATTGGATAGGAATAGAACCGCCCGGTCGCCGCGCTGAAAACCACGCTCCGTAAGAGCATTGGCCAGGCAGTTGGCACGTTTTTCCAACTCGGCGTAGGTCAGGCGGTGTGAACCGCAAACCAGCCCGATTTTCTCAGGCTGGCGGTCGGCTGATTGTTCCAGGAACTGGTGAACTAACATGCAATATCCTTTTTACGCAGGCTGCTTCTTCCGGGCAACAAAATCGGCAATCCTGGCCACGGAATCAAAGTGGTCGGGGATGATTTCACTGTCCTCCACTTTGATCCCAAACCGGTCTTCGACGAACATCACGATTTCCATGATGTTCATCGAATCGATGATCCCGTTTTCAAGGAAAGATGCATCATCCGGATAGGGATAACCGTTATTGCTGAAGAGGATGGTTTCTGCGATAAACTTGCGCAGCTTTTCTGAAATACTTTCGGGCATAGATGAGCCTCCTGAAGGCTATGGAATTATTTGGGCGTTTTCTCGGTCTGCCAGGTCAAGTGCTGCAGGCCCACGCTCAAAGCAGATCGGAATGTCGTCCAATCTGAGAACAACATCTTTATATAAGTGAAGATGGGACCGGGTCGAAATGCCCATTCCCGGAAAGCCCGCTTTTGCCAGTACATCAACCGTTCGCGCGGCAGGTCGGGATAATCCAGCACCGTCTCCTTGTCCATATCCACCTGTTCCCAGCGGGTCCCCTTGCGGAACCAGCCGTTTTCCAGCACCTCAAAGAAGAATGGCGTGCCGGGATACGGTGCAGCGATGTGGAAGAGGGCGATATCCAGCGGCAGGGACTTGGCATACTGGATGGTTTCCTGGATGGTGGCTTCCGTTTCGCCCGGCAGTCCGATGATGAAGTAGCCCCAGTTTTTGATCCCGGCTTTATGGGACCAACCCAGCGCCTGGCGAACCTGCTCCTGGGTGATCCCCTTGCGGATGCGTTTGAGAATCGTCTCATTGGCGCTTTCCAGCCCCCAGGAGATGAACCAGCAGCCCGCCTTGTGCATCATCTGGAGCATTTCTTCATCCACGTAATCCACCCGGCTGTTGCAGGTCCAGTTGATCCGGATATTTTGCTCAATCATCAGCTGGCACAACCTCATCACCTGCTCGCGGTTAACAGTGAACAAATCAGCGTACATGTGGATGTTATTGATGCCCAGCTTCTTCAACACCCACAGCTCCTCCATGATCTTCTCCGGTGAACGCAGGCGCACAGAATACTGGTAGGAAACATGCTTAATGCAGAACTTGCAGCCCGCTGTACAGCCCCGGCTTGTGACAATAAAGGTGAAAGGGCCCTTCATCATTGGCATGCGGTAAGTCTGCAGGGGCAGCAGGTGGTGGAGCGGGATGGGCAGATCGTCCATGTCAAAAAACGGTCGGGTGGCATTAACGATTACTTCATCACCCTTGCGCCAGACCACGCCGCGAATCTGCGAGAGATCCAACACCCCATCCTGGTATGCCACCTTGTAGCCGGGTTCCTTCTCATAGATGGCCTTTATTTCAGGGGAGCGGTCTTCAATCCGGTTCTCAAGATGGTCAATCAAGTCGCGAATGGTCATGTCCGGTTCGCCATACAGGATGAAATCCAGCACCGGGTATGCCCGCATGGTTTCCACGGGGATGGGCGTCACATGCGTACCAAAGGCAATGGTTTTAATCCCGCGCGCCCGGGCCAGGAAACAACCGTACATGTCGTTTTCCAGGGTTGGAGCGGTCACCTGGGTGACGTAATATTTTGGCTGATATTTTTCCAGCAATTTTTCAAACTGGGCCCAGGTCATCCGTTCAGCAACGGCATCGACGATGTGAACGGAGTAGGTCGGGTATAACAGGGCTGCGAATTGCGCCAGGGAAACCTGCGGCCAGACCATATTCTCACGGGAGCGCCGGCCCACCCGGTGCTGGGAGCGAATCCAGATGCCCCCATCCGGGGTAGGCGGATTCA
>CAYOOA010000054.1:2478-8661 GCA_964405455.1 uncultured Anaerolineaceae bacterium
CCCACCCGGTGCTGGGAGCGAATCCAGATGCCCCCATCCGGGGTAGGCGGATTCACAAGCAGCACATCCACCCGATCCGGAGAGATCGGGATATTCAGCTGTCCTTCACGTACAGCCGCATCTGCAGAGGGGAAATTGGCCATCCGCACAGGGGTCAGCCTGGCTTCGCCAAGATTACGTTTTGATTTACCTTCAGGAGTGTCGTTCATCTCAAAATCCTTTCTACGAATAAATTAACGACCGGCCAGTTCTTCTTCAATACGCTCTTTGCGGCGGCTTAGTTCCGCCAACACCCGCATCAGAGCCCAGTAAATGATCATCTGCACCCCCACCAGTGTGAACATTGCTCCACCCAACAGGTACAGCCACATTCGCGGTACATCTCCTGTGCTGATCCCTATGATTAAACTAACCACTGCGATGGCAAATCCGATCAGCAACAAGACACTCCCCAACCAACCGAAGGAGTTTTCCAACGGTTGTTTGAAGACCGGTTTACCGAATACCCCCTGCCGGATGGGTTGGGTATAGAACAATGAGACCAGGTAATTAAATGTTGCGCCAAAGGCAAACGTACTGACTCCAATCACACCGCTGACAACGCCCATGAACAGCGCAGCCACCCCCCACGGTCCCAGGGTAGTGATGCCGCTCAGGCGGGCAACCACCAGGCCCACCCCGGCCAGCAGCGCGATGACCACCCCCACGAGGCCGATGATGCCCAGGATACGCACCGGGTTGTAAGCCATCACCGTCCAGACCATGGACTGCAGGAAAACCGTACCATCACGCAGGGCGCTCAACTTGGATCGCCCCACCCGCTCGGAATAAGTGATGGGAACTTCGCGGACTTTCAAGCCTTCCTGGATGGCGCGGGTGCTCATCACGGGCGTCAGGTTCAAACCATCCGGCAGGGGATACATCCGGTCCAATTTATCCCGCCGGAAAACGCGCATGCCGCTGGCTGAGTCAGTCACCCGCTCCCAGCCGAGCAGACTTAGGAGGGTGGCAAAAAGCCAGTTGCCAATCCGCCGGACGGCCGGCATCTTGCTTTCAGCCCCGGCCATGCGCGAGCCGATTACCAGGTCGCCATCTGACATCGCCACCCGGCACAAATCCGGGAAGGACTCCGGTGGATAGGTCCCATCAGCGTCCAGGAAGCCGATCAATTCCCCGCGCGCCTGTGAAAAGCCGGTTTTCAAAGCTGCGCCGTACCCCCGGTTCACCGGGTGATTAATCACCCGCACATCCGGATCCTTTTCGGCCAATTCCTCGGCCACCTGGCGGGTCTGATCGCGCGAACCATCGTTAACGACGAGCAGTTCAAATCCATCCACCCCGGCAGCTTTGAGAGCATCGCGTACAGCCAGGGTGCGGGTCATGATCTGGGCAATCCCCTTTTCCTCATTGTAGGCAGGTATCACAACAGTTAACATGGTCATCAGCATTTCTCCCGGGTTTAGAGGTAGATTTCCAGGTCGGTTTTTTTGGACGATTGTCCATCAATCGTTTTGATCGGTCGGGCAGGCACGCCGCCCACCACCGTATGGGCCGGCACATCATGCGTCACCACAGCCCCGGCAGCCACCACGGCGCCTTTTCCGATTCTCACACCGTCTGTAACGACAGCAGCCGCACCCAGCCAGACATCATCTTCCACGACAATGCCCTGGGCGGTGATCCCTTGTTCGGTAAAAGATTTTTCCGGATCATCATAAATATGATTGACAGCCAGGAGTTGAGTGTGCGGAGAGGTGAAGACCCTGTTTCCAATCGTCACCCCGCCCTGCCCGCGGATGACCGTGTACTCTCCAATCAAGCTGTCAGATCCAATGAAGATGCCCGAATGAGGAAGCTTACGAAAATTATAGACATGCAGCACGGCCCCGTGCATTACAAATGTGTTATCTCCGATTACAATCCCCTTTGGGCAGGCATGCAAATAGACTCCCTCATCCAAATACACACCTTTCCCCAGGTGGATATTACTTGCATAGCGCAGGCGGACGCGTTTTTCAATGGCTGCAATTCCATCCATTTTCATGATCAGGCGGTAGAGCACTGCCCGGGCGCCGATCCCTATCACTGTGGGCATCCATCCCACCAGGGCAAAAAGGAATTGTTCCAACCAGTAACGCGCCGGATTAGCCGCCTGGCGGCGAATATATAACCCCAGGCCCGAGGGCTGATTTCGTGGTGTTGTATAATGGGCGTATGAATCGGGCATTATTCCTCGACCGTGACGGCGTGATTATCGAAAATTGCGACCATTATGTTCGCTCCTGGGATGATGTGGTCTTCCTTCCCCAGGCGTTGCATGCATTGCGCCTTCTTCGCAGCACGCCACTCAAAATCATCCTGGTCACCAATCAATCGGCGGTGGGCCGGGGGATCATTACGCTGCAGACGGCGCTCGAGATCCATTCCGCCATCCTGGAGCAAGTCTCTGCAGCCGGTGGACGGGTGGATGACACATTCATCTGCCCGCACGCCCCCCAGGAAAACTGCAATTGTCGAAAACCGAAACCCGGCTTGCTTCTCCAGGCCCGGGAACGTTATTCGCTCGATCTTTCCTCGTCGATCTTTATCGGCGATGCTGTCAGCGATTTGCAGGCAGCAGAAAATGCCGGGATTGGGGTGCGCATCCTGGTGCGGACCGGGCGCGGCGAAAACCAGCTTCATCTGCCTGAAGCTGATCGGTTGCGGCCGTTCCTGGTTTTCGATACCCTGTTTGATGCAGTCGCCCATTTTCCACCAAACCTTATCGGGGAATAGCTCCCCTAGCGCACCGCCGGGACCATCCGGCTTTCCACAAAGGATGTCGCAATCATATTTGCTACATTGGAAAGTAGCGAAAGATCATCGCTGTTGAAATGCCCAGTCTCCGGATGAACCAGGGTGATGGCTCCCACCATCCTGTTCCGCGCGGTTAACGGTACACACAGTGCTGAGTGTGAATCCATTGTACGGTACTCCCACTCCCGCTGCATCCAGCGCGGGTCATCCCGGGTGCTGGGAACATTGACCGCCTCATTGTGCTGCATCACCCATCCGGCCAGGCCCACATTCCCGATTTCCTGCAACTTCTGAATGGGGTGTTCAATCACTTTTCCACCCAGGGCAATCACGCCATCCAAGATCTGCCCGTGCTCATCCCGAATGACAATGGTCCCGCTGGTAGCGGGTACATAATTCAAAGCAATCTGGATGCTCCGCACCAGGAACTCATGCAGGTTACTGATTTGAGCTAATTCCGAAGTCAGGCTCGCTAGTAAAATTCGAGTATCAGCTCGAGAATTGGACGGCATATCCATCCGGCTAAAATTGACCAGTAATTCAAAAGCCAGCGATGGCGCATCCTCTCGCGGGTGTGAATCCAACTCGATTTGATAGGAGCCAGTTTCTGCAACCTGGCGCAGAGCTGTGGCGACCATGTGTTCGACCATCAGGTGAATATCCTCAACAATTTCGATCCGATTGCAGCGCACATGAACGTTCAAATCAACAATCTTTCCCAGCATGCCTCCGTCAAAACCAGTCAGGCCGATCGTCCGGGCTTGGCACTTACGGGCCAGTTCAATCCCGCGGATGACATTCCATGAATTACCGCTACCTGAAATGGCAATGACAATATCCCTGGGCTGGATCAGGTTGGCCAACTGGTTCGCAAACACATTTTCATAGCCCTCGTCATTAGCATAGGCCGAGAGGATGGCCATATTATCTGTCAGGCCAATCACCCGGAAGCTTGGCCAGCCTGGCCGGCGGGTGCCTTTGGCCAGGTCGCAAACCAGGTGAGAAGCTGTGGAGGCACTGCCGCCATTGCCCATCACAAAGACCTGGTTGCCGTTTAAGCGGGCTTCCTGCAACCAATCGACCATCTGCTCAATATTGGTTAAGTCCAGCTTTTCGATGGTTTTTTGAAACTCGCGAATATACATCTCGTTTGTATTCATCTTGCACCTGCCACTTTTCGTTGATTACTGCCTGTGATTAAATATCACAGAACTACCATTGGGTTCCAGTTCAAAGGGCAACTCACGTAAATCGGAGAGCGCCTGCCGGACAGCATTCCGCTTTTCCGGTCGACAATACAGCATCAAAAATCCGCCCCCACCGGCCCCGGTGATTTTTCCGCCCAGGGCACCGGCCTCCATTGCCCGGGAATACATATTCTCAATGGATGGATTGCTCACCCCGCTGGCCAATTGCTTTTTCAACTGCCAGCTCTCGTGCATCTGGTAGCCCAGGGCATCCAGGTTGCCGCGCAGCAGCTCATCTCTGGCTGTACTGGCCATTTCCTTTAATTTACGCAGGATGGCCAGGTGATTGTGGATATTCGAGTTCTGTTCTCCCAGGATGGAATCAGCAGAACGGGTAACACCTGTATAAAAAAGAAGCAGGCTTTCATTTAGTTGCCGACCCAATCCCGGATTGAGCGGAATTCGTTCACAATTTACCCGCCCTTCTGGCGTAAATTCGATAAACCTGAGCCCGCCATAAGCGGCGATATACTGATCCTGGATTCCGATCGGTTTGCCAAGAGTATCAATTTCAATCTGGCAGGCCTCGCGTGCCAGTTGTTCAGCAGTCACCAAATCGTTCAGGTAAATGTGCATGGCATGCAGCGAACCTACCGTCACAGTCCCTGAGGAACCCAACCCGGAACCGGCTGGAATATCACCCATGGTGGTGATTTCCACTCCCTCGGTGATACCCGTCAGGCGGAAAGCCTCACGGATCAACTCGTGTTGAATCTCGTCCACGCGGTCAACAATCTCAGTCTGGGTGTACCCAACGCGCAGTTTGTTATCAAAGCGCTGCTTGATGGTAACGAAGATATATTTGTTTATGGCCGTGGTGAGAACGCATCCGCCCTCGGAAAGATAAAATGAGGGGAAATCAGTTCCTCCACCAAACAGGCTGACTCTCAGAGGCGTTTGAACAATAATCATAAGGGCTCGTGCTCCTTCATAAAGGCTATGGTGTGTTCCAGGCCTTCCTTTAGGGGGGTTTTCAGCGACCATCCCAGCTCTTTGCGCGCCTTATCCGGGTTCAGATAAATTCTCCGGGTTTCACCCACACGCTCCGGGCCGTGGACAGCCCCACCGCGATAACCTGTCAGTTTTTTCAGGTTGGTGAAAATATCATTGATACTTGTCCCGTGCCCGCTGCCGAGGTGATAAACCGTATTAGGATTCGGGCAATTTAATGCCAGGAGATTGGCTTGCACACAATCCTCAACATAAACAAAATCGCGCTCCTGCTTGCCGTCGCCGTAAATTGTGATGGGTTGGTTTTGCAGCATCTTTCCAGCAAAGATGGCCACTACCCCATCCATACCCCCTGGATTCTGCCGCGGCCCGTAGACATGTGGGTAACGTAAAATTACAAACTCCAATCCAAAATTCGTATGCAGGAGATGTAGGTAGTGTTCGACAGCATGCTTGCTGGCGCCATACGGGTTGAGGGGTTTGACCGGATGGTTTTCATCGCACGGCAGGTAGACAGGCTCTCCAATCACTGCTTCTCCGCAGGAAATATAGATCACGTTGCGCACATTATGCCGCAGCGCCACGGTGAACAGGTTGATAGACCCAAGAATATTGATGCTTGCATCCTCCATTGGGTTTTCAATGGAGTTGAAGACATCCAGGTGACCGGCATGATGGTTCACCAAATCAGGTTTTTCTTTCTCAAAAATAGTATCCAACTCGACGGAACGAATATCAACCTCATAAAACACGGCCCGCGGGTTGAGATTGCTCCTCCGGCCGGTGGACAGGTTATCCACCACCGCCACCTGGTGTCCGGCAGCAATATATTGGTCCACTACGTGTGAACCGATGAAACCAGCTCCACCCGTCACCAGGATTCTCATCCTCACCTCACCCACCGCAATTAATAAGCGCCCCGCCGCTTGAGAACAGTTGGAATGGTTCGTAGCAGAATTTCCAGATCCAGCCAGATGCTGTAGTTCCGAATGTAATACATATCCAGGCGAACGCGTTCTTTATAACTCACATCTGAGCGCCCACTCACCTGCCACAGCCCTGTCATGCCAGGCTTGACCGTCAGTAGATTAATATCCCACTGACTGTATTCATCAATTTCCTGGGGGGAAATCATGCGCGGTCCGACAATCGACATTTGTCCAGCCAGAACATTAAATATCTGGGGCAA
>CAYOOA010000054.1:8761-11297 GCA_964405455.1 uncultured Anaerolineaceae bacterium
CCCTACCCGCGTTACCCGCGGGTCATTCTTTAACTTATGATTCTGAGCCAGGTCGTTTTGTAATTCAGGGTGGGCCGCCAGGATTTCATCGCCGTTCACGAACATGGTCCGGAACTTCAGGGCATAAAAGGGCTGTCCGTTCACACCCAGCACCCGGCGCCGGTGAAGAACAGGACCAGGCGAATCAAGCTTGATTGCCACCCCGATCACCGCCATAACCAGCAGTAAAGGGAGGAAGAGGATGATACTGATCGTATAATCCATGATAATTTTCAACAAAGATTCCATCCCAGTCAAACGGACATGGTTGACGCGCAGTAAGGGCACCCCGGATAGAACATTGACTTCAACGCCAGTGGTGATCATTTCATACAAACCAGAAGACAGGTGAACCGATACTTTCCGTGAAACACCATACTGGCGGAAAATCGTCATAATTTGTTCCTGCGAAAGATCGCTGGTCGTCAGGATCAACTCCTCCACCGCCTGGGATTCTATGATTTCATCCAACTGTTGGATCCCACCCAGGCATTGGTATCCTTCGATGACGGTTTTTCCCGGTTGACATTCATTATCCAAAAATCCGAGGATGGCCATGCCAGAGTGGCTGCGGTCGTTAAGCTGGGCTGCCAGGCTTTGAGCTTCCTCGTTCGAACCTAGAATCAAGGTTCGGCGTAAGAAGAAACCTTTCCGGCGCAATGTATAAATTAGGCGCCGAAAACTGAACCTCCCAACACAAAGGAAGAGGATGGCTAGCACCCAAGTCATCATCAGCCAGCCGCGGGAGAGGATGAAAACAGGGGTCAGGAAGGCCACCGCAAGAACCAGGATGACCATGTAAGTAATGCCGTTAAAGATTTGAGAATATTCCTTCAATCCGCTCATCAAATTGTGCCAGTTGTAATTTCCAAGGAGCCCGAAGGCGACCCAACAGAATAGAACCAGGAACAAATCCAGGGTCATGTAGTAGGATGGGGAATTTAAGGCCTCGTTCTGAAAAATGGACAGGCGTAATCCAAAGCGGATGAAGAATGAAAGATTCAATGCTGCAAAAAGAAGGATTCCATCTACCAACATAAGCATAGAAGGAAGGAGCTTCCATTGGTTTTGAAGAAACCATCCAGAGGTCTTCACCTCGGATTTGGGAATTATGAAATCAGTCACCTTTTGATCGGTCATGCTTCACTTGTCTTTTCCACCCTGCTGGGTGTGCTCAGAAGAGATCAACAATGCCCTGCATCTTTGTTGGTCAAAATGACCAAAAACGATATATCATATATCTAATAAAAAAACCAACCACCAAAGAAGTGGCCGGTTTCGCAATTCGGCTCGCCAGGACGAAATCCCATGTTTCGAGATATTGGCGACCAATTACTCGCCCTGGGTCAAAGCCTCCACATAAAAAATTATAACGACGAGTCAAATGAAAGTCAATATATATTAATAATATATTAATTTTTTATTAACTTCATTTCTCATAAAACACCTGCCTTTTGATGAATAAAACCGAGAGACTAGTTTTGATTGTCTGCATCTGTAAAAATACTACTTGACATAAAACAAATGTTCGTTATAATAATTATTAGAAAATTTGAACGAATATAGTACCCAGGAGGTCAGCTATGATGGCAAGACGAGCAGAAGGTTTAAGCCAACGCCATATCAAGATCATGGAATACCTGACGGAATTCCAGGAGAAGCACGGCTATTCTCCTGCCATTCGCCAGATTGGCGACAGCATCGGGGTTGAATCAACATCTTTGATTGATTATTATCTGACTCAACTGACTGAAATGGGCTACATCCAGCGCGAGAAACACATCTCACGCTCCATCCGGGTTCTCAAACCCATGTACCCTTCTACTGCGGATCGCCCGGTGAAATCCATTCGTATGCCCAGCCTGGCTGAAATGATCTCCATCCCTGTCCTGGGCCGAATTGTGGCCGGTGAACCCATTCCCGTCCCTTCTTCCTCTGCCGCTCTATTTGATGCCGAATCCAGCGTGGAAGTGGCGCGCAGTCTACTCCCCTCCCGAGAGAAAGTCGGCGAGCTTTTCGCCCTGGAAGTCCAGGGAGATTCCATGGTGGACGCCATGATCAACGATGGTGATATTGTTATTCTCCGCCCCAGTGTCACTGCCAACAACGGTGATATGGTGGCAGTCTGGTTGGATGAAAACGAAACCACCACGCTCAAATATTTTTATACGGAAGCAGACCGTATTCGCCTGCAGCCGGCCAATCCAAGTTACCAGCCCATTTACATCTATAACACCAAACAGGTCCACGTCCAGGGCAAGGTGCTGATGGTCATTCGCCAATTCTCCAGCAAGCGGTAATTTCTGCTTGTCCCCTGCTATAAAAAAACAACCCCCCGGCAAACGAAATGCCGGGGGGTTATTCATCAATGAATGGTTGAGGGATTAGGCAATTTCAACCACGGCGCCGGCAGCTTCGAGCTTGGCCTTGGCGTCGTTGGCAACTTCCTTGGAAACACCGGAGAGAACCTTGGCGCCGGCGGTTTCGGCCATGGCCT
>CAYOOA010000054.1:11397-15347 GCA_964405455.1 uncultured Anaerolineaceae bacterium
ACTTCCTTGGAAACACCGGAGAGAACCTTGGCGCCGGCGGTTTCGGCCATGGCCTTGGCTTCCACCAGGCCGAGGTTGGTCAGCTGGCGAATGACTTTGATGGTTTCAATCTTCTTGGGGCCGGCGTCCTTGAGGACGACATCGAACTCAGTCTTTTCCTCAACGGGTTCAGCGGCGGCAGCAGCGGCGGGGCCGGCAACCATCATTCCAGCAACAGGAGCGGCGGCGGAAACGCCCCACTTTTCTTCCAACATCTTGACCAGCTCAGAGGCTTCCAGAACCGTCAGAGCGCTTAATTCTTCAACAAGTTTAGCGAGATCAGCCATTTCAAACCTTCCTTAAATTCTTTCTTATAGAAATAGTATTTTCAAAATTGATTTACGACCAGGGAGCCAGGCTCCCCACAACCTTAAGCTGCAGCAGGGACTGCTTCTGGATTCTTGTCCAGGTGGGCCTGAAGAACGGCAGCCGTTCGGCGACCGGGTTCTGCAATGGTCCGTACCAGTCTGGACGCAGCTGCATTGAGCGTACCCAGCAAGTGAGCGCGCATAACGGGCATCGGCGGCAGATCGGCCACTGCTTTAACTTGCGCAGCAGATAACAGGGCGCCATCCAGGTAACCATATTTCAGCTTAAAAACTTCAGACTTTTGGATTGCCTCGGTCAGCCCTTTTGCCAGGCCGGCAATATCACCCGAGCCAAAAATGAAGATCACGTTTCCAGCCAGGGGGGCGGGTTTCTTCAATCCCGCTTTGCTCAGGGCCAGGTCCATCAGGGTGTTCTTGACAATCACCACCTTGGCATTGATCTCGCGCATCTTCAAGCGCAACTCATCAATATTCGCTTGGCGCATCTTCGAGTATTCGAGAACCAGAACCAGGTGGCTCTTGTTCAACGCCTGCTCGTATCCGCTCAGCATGACAGATTTATGTTGCTTTGTGAAGGCCAATGAATTTTTCCTCCTTTCTTTCGATTTCCCATTCCCTGTTCCTGCAGGGAATAAAAAAGTCTTTGCCTCATATTAATCAGGCAAAGACTTTTACTGTGCATCTGCACAGATCACCTTTCGGTTTTCGTCTTCACCTGGGTCGGAAATTAAGCCTGAGGCACCGGCCGTCTTGGGTGAACAAGCAGCGATATTATACTTGATTGGCGGCTGCCTGACAAGGGCAGACAGCCGCCGGGATGAACAATTTATTCGGCGGTTTCCATGCTCTGGGCCAGGTTGGCATCCAATTTGATGCCGGGGCCCATGGTGGAGGTGATCGTGATGCGGCGGATGTAGGTACCCTTGGCAGCGGTGGGGCGGGCTTTCTTGATCGCATCCATCAGGGCCGAGAAGTTTTCATACAGTTTCTGCAGGTCAAATGAGACCTTGCCGATCGGCACATGCAGGTTGGCGGTCTTGTCCAGGCGGAACTCAACGCGGCCGGCTTTGGCCTCATTGATCACACGCGGCAGATCTTCAGCAGCCACAACCGTACCGGCCTTAGGGTTCGGCATCAAACCGCGCGGGCCGAGGACACGACCCAGGCGGCCGGCTTTCGCCATCATATCCGGGGTGGCGATGGCCACATCGAAATCCATCCAACCGCCCTGGATCTTGGCGATCCATTCATCGCTGTCAGCCACATAATCAGCGCCGGCTTCGCGGGCGCGGGTGGCGGCTTCAGCCTGGGCGAACACCAGGACGCGGACGGTCTTGCCCAGCCCGTGGGGCAGGACAACCACATCGCGAACCTGTTGGTCAGCCTGGCGGGGATCCAGGCCCATGCGCAGGTGAACTTCAACCGTTCCATCGAAAGTGGTGGTGCTGGTTTCCTTCACCAGTTGCAGACCCGTGCGGGGATCGTAGTATTGGCCAGTATTGATTTTCTGCAGAGCAGCAATATATTTCTTTCCGTGCTTCGACATGCTATCTCCTTGGTGGTTCAAACGGGCGGATCAATGCCCACCCTCCCACTTTATTCTTAGTCGACCACCGTGATGCCCATGTTGCGGGCGGTGCCTTCCAACTGGCGGACGGCGCCTTCGAGGTCGATTGAATTCATATCTTTCATCTTGATCTGGGCGATCTCGCGCAGCTGGGCGCGGGTCACCTTGCCAACCTTGTTGCGGTTGGGAGCATCGGAGCCCTTCTCAATCCCGGCGGCCTTCTTCAGAAGGATGGAGGCCGGCGGCGACTTGAGGACGAAAGTGAACGATCCATCGGTGTAGATGGTGATTTCCGCAGGGATAACTTCGCCGGCCCGGTTGGACGTGCGGGCGTTGTATTCCTTGCAGAAGGCCATAATGTTGATGCCATGCCCAGCCAGGGCGGGGCCGACGGGCGGCGCCGGGTTGGCTTTGCCAGCATTCAACTGTAAACGAACGACTGCTTTCAGTTTCTTTGCCACTTTTTTCTCCTTTGTGGTTATAGCGGGTGATTACGGAACACCCTTCCACTTCAAACCCGTGATCGGGTTGAAATTACATCTTCTCGACTTGCAGAAAATCCAGTTCTACGGGTGTATCACGGCCAAAGAAGTTGACCATGACGCGAACCTTATTGCGCTCCATATCGATTTCAGCAACTGTACCGCGGAAATCGTTGAACGGCCCATCCACGATGCGTACCTTCTCGCCCACCTTGAAGGTAACCTTCACCAGCGGGTTTTCCGATTCCATGCGCTTCAGGATTGCGTTGACTTCCTCTGGTCGCAGCGGCGTGGGGGAATTGCCCATGCCGACAAAACCGGTCACACCCGGTGTATTGCGCACTACGTACCAGGACTCTTCAGTCAGGGTCATATTCACCAGCAAGTAGCCCGGGAAGACATAGCGTTCCACGCTGCGGCGCTTGCCGTCTTTCACTTCGATTTCTTCCTGTGTGGGAATGACCACATCAAAAATCATGTTCTTCATTCCCATCGTCTCGATACGCTGCTCCAGGTTATGCCGGACCTTGTTCTCATAGCCCGAATAGCAATGAATGACGTACCAGGCTGGGGCGCTGGTTTCAATTTCAACTGGTTTTTCGCCATCCATATCGCTGGAGACGGCGGGTTTTGGCGCGTGGGCAGCACCAGAGACGGGCTCCTGCCCTTCTTCCGGCGCCTTTTTAGTTCGCCTTTTCTTTTTTTCTTCCGCGTCCATCGTCATCTCACACCACAACCTTTCCAGCTTGCTGATTATTACCGAACCAGCAGTTCAATTCCTTTGGAAAACAAGAAATCCAAGATACCCAGGCCAACGCTCATCCCAAGCATTACGATCAAGACAACCTTGGTCAGTTTCCAGGCTTCCTGGGGAGTAGGCCAGGTAACCTTGCGAAGCTCACCCAATGTCTCGCGGTACCAACGCGCAATCGCATTGGGTTTCTTCGGCTTGTCAGCTTTACCCTTGTCGCTTTTGGCGGCCGGGGCAGCCTGACGGGGGGTTTCAGGTTTTTTCGCAACCGGTACAACTGGTTGTTCTCGTTTTTCAGACTTCGCTTTATCAGCCACGCAGCGCTCCTTTTTTACGGCTAAAACGCCGCCTCAAGGACGGCGTCGCCGGGGTGAAGGCAGGCCAGGCAGGAATCGAACCTACAACCTCCTGTTTTGGAGACAGGCACTCTGCCAATTGAGCTACTGGCCTTCATCATAACCGGGGCGGTTAAATAACCGCCGCCCCGGTTGTTTCAAATTACTTGGTCTCGCGGTGCATCGTGTGCTTGCGGCAGCGCGAGCAGTACTTTTGCAGTTCCATCCGGCCCGGGTCGTTCCGGCGGTTCTTCTGCGAGGTATAGTTGCGTTCCTTGCATTCCGTGCAGGCGAACGTAATGACCGGGCGAATATCTTTCTTCTTGGAAGCCATGTTTTCCTTCTATTGCCGTCTCGTCCCCGAGACTGCGCTCCTTATCAATCTCGAACTTAGTCCAAAATCTTGGTAATGACACCCGCGCCGACGGTCAGGCCGCCTTCGCGAAT
>CAYOOA010000055.1:0-6778 GCA_964405455.1 uncultured Anaerolineaceae bacterium
TTATGCTGGAAAAACAATGGAAAATTGAGAGCCTCGAACATCCCATCCCGGAGGAGGTCGATCACGCCCTGGTTGAATACCCCCCGGTCATGCGCCAATTGTTATACAACCGCGGCATCCAGGATGGAGACGCGGCTGAATTCTACCTGCATCCGACCGAAGCCAACTACCATGATCCTTTCCTGCTGAAGGATATGCAGAAAGCGGTTGAGCGCATCCTGGCGGCAGTGGATAATGGGGAGAAGATCGCCATCTACGGGGATTACGATGTGGACGGCATCACGGCCACAGCCTTGCTGGTGCAGGCGCTGCGAAAATTGGGGGCGGAGGTTGAACATTACATCCCGGACCGGCATACCGAAGGATATGGAATAAACAGCGAGGCGCTGCAAAAGCTGATGCTGGACGGGTATCGACTGGTGATATCTGTCGATTGCGGCATCCGCTCGGAAGCCGAAGCTGAATTTGCCATTCAAATCGGGTTGGATTTGATCATCACCGATCATCATGAACCAGGCCCAAAGATTCCCGGGTGTTTTGCCGTCATCTGCCCGAAGCAGCTCGGGGATACCTATCCCTTCAAATACCTGGCCGGGGTAGGGATCGCTTTCAAGCTGGTCCAGGCGCTTTACCAGGAACAGCCTCAACCGGAAGTTTCCATCGGCCTATGGTTGGACCTGGTTGCCCTGGGAACGGTGGCTGATTTGGCACCGTTGGAGGATGAAAACCGGGCTATGGTTCGGCATGGTTTGAATGTGCTGACCCGCCGCCAACGCCAGGGTTTGCATTCTCTGCTGAGTTCAGCCGGCGTGGAAGCCGGTCAACGAGTGAATACCTATCATATCGGCTTTCTGCTTGGACCGCGCTTGAATGCTGCCGGTCGGTTGCAAACAGCAGAGGACGCCTTTCAAATCCTGATGACGAATGATGTACAGGTGGCTGGCATGCTGGCCCAGCAATTGGGTGATCAAAATCGTGAACGCCAGGATGTGACCCAAAAAATCCAGCAGGAAGCTTTGGCAATGGTAACCGGGCAGGTGGACCTGGTGTTTGTGGCCAGCCCCAATTTTCAACTGGGAGTGGTTGGCCTGGCTGCCGGGCGTCTGGTGGAGGCTTTTTACCGTCCAGCCATTGTGGGCGCGATTGATGAGGAGAAGGGCAAAACCCGCGCATCCTGCCGCTCAATCCAGGAATTCAATATCACCGAAGCCCTGGATGAGGTAAAAGACTTACTGGAGCATCACGGCGGACACGCCATGGCTGCCGGATTTACTGTACGTAATGAGAATTTGCCTGCCCTGCAAGAAAAATTACAGCAAATTGCAGCCGAGCGGCTGGCAGGCCGCGAACTGCTGCCCAGCCTGCGGGCGGATATGGAATTATCGTTATTCGAGGTAAAACCCGAAATTATTGGTTTCCAGGATCAGATTGAACCCTGTGGAATTGGAAATCCGGCGATTCGGTTCGTCTCGCGCAACCTGATCGTCAAGCAGGCCCGAAAGATTGGCAAAGACGGGGGCCATCTCCGCCTGACGGTGACGGATGGAAAGGTGACTTATGACGCTGTAGCCTTCCGCCAGGCACACTGGGCGGATGCCATGCCGGAACGGATTGATATTCTTTTCAGCCTGGAAATCAATCATTACCAGGGCCGGCAAACCCTGCAATTAAACATCCTGGATATCAAGCCGTCGGAAACTAATCCACAAAGCGATACTTAAAAAGAGCCCAAACCGCCTCGAAGGCATCCCGCATCTTGATCTTTTTCCCCTCGGAGTAATCGCGCGGGTTGAAGGCGATCGGCACCTCATAAATACGGATGTGCCGCTTTAAAATCTTGGCGGTGAATTCGGGTTCAAATTCAAAGCGGTGGGCATGCAGGGGGATATCCTTAATCATCTCGCGCCGGAAAACTTTATAGCCGGTTTCCATGTCGCTAAGAATGTTGTTGTACAGGATGTTGGTCAGGAAGGTCAGGATTTTGTTGGCGACCATATTCCAGAACAGGATCGGCCGGCGGGCAGCCCCCAGGAAGCGTGAGCCGTAGACGACATCCGCTATGCCCTCTTCCAGCGGTTTCAACAGGTTGGGATACTCCCGCGGGTTATATTCCAGGTCGGCATCCTGGATGATGACGATTTCTCCCGTGGCGGCCCGGATGCCTGTACGAACGGCGGCCCCTTTACCCTGGTTTTTCTCGTGCAGAATGACCCGGATACCGTCCCGGCCGTTCATATCGGCCAGGAGATCGCGCGTACCATCTTTGGAGCCATCATCTACTATAACCAGTTCGGATACCAAACCGGTGGCCAACACGCGGCGGACGATCTCCTGGATGGTTTTTGCTTCGTTGTACACCGGCATAACGACTGAAATAATCATGTTCCCGATTATAACTGAATTATTAAAATTTCCGGACATGCTATAATAAAACAGTTCCAAACCCAATGATGGAATGGAGGGAAGATCATGCCCCAACAGCCGTCCCACCCAGCGCCGAATGAACCATCTGCGCCAGCGCCCGCGCAGCGATTATACGTACCGCCGCCTATCAATAAAATCGAAGAGACCGGCCTTTCCCTGCTCTGGTTGCAGGACCTTGTGCTCAAGGTAATGTATTACCAGGGCTACATGACCGGATTTAAGATTGCTGAAGAGATCGCCCTGCCTTTCTCGGGGGTGGTGGACCAGATTTGCTCCTCGCTTAAAACTGAAAAGTTAATCGAAGTTCGTTCGTCGCAGATGGGAGTGGGAGAAGGTGCCTACCAGTATTCCATCACCGGAGCCGGCATTGCCCGCGCCCGCGAAGCCCTGGAGCGCAGCCAATATGCCGGCCCCGCGCCAGTGCCCGTGCAGGTGTATAACGAAGCCATTCGCCGCCAGAGCCGGGCACGCGTCCAGGTGACCGCCCGAATCATGCGCCAGGTATTGAGCGGGTTGGTACTTTCAGAAAAAACCTTCCACCGCCTGGGGCCGGCAGTCAATTCCGGCCAGTCCATTTTCATCTACGGCCCGCCCGGGAACGGCAAGACCAGTGTAGCCCGCGCCATGGGAACCATGATTGGCAACCAGCCTTTGTTCATTCCATATGCCATCTTTGTGGATGGACAGGTCATCAAGCTGTATGACTCAGTGAACCATACGCTCTCCGGGGAAGAGGACACCACTGCATCCGGCACCGGCGCGCTGCGCTCCGGCAACCGGCGGGATCCCCGCTGGGTGCGCATCAAGCGGCCGTTCATTGTCACCGGTGGTGAACTGACCATGGCCGGGCTGGACCTGGTATTTGATGATGTCCACCGTTATTACGAAGCGCCCTTCCAGCTTAAGGCCAATGGCGGCATCCTGTTGATCGATGACTTTGGCCGCCAGCAAGTCCGCCCGCGCGACCTGCTGAACCGTTGGATTGTCCCGCTGGAAAATCGCATTGATTACCTGACGCTGCATACCGGGCGCAAGATGGAAGTGCCTTTTGACGTGCTGGTTATTTTCTCAACCAACCTGCCGCCCAAGGACCTGGTGGATGAAGCCTTCCTGCGCCGCCTGCGCCACAAGATCGAGGTCGGCGATCCAAATTACGACGAATATCGAGAAATCTTCCGCCGGGTGGCCGAAGCCAAGGGTGTCAAGTTCAGCGACCAGGGTTTGGCTTACCTGCTGCAAGAATGGTACATCAAGCGCAACCGCAAACTGCGTGCCTCACATCCGCGCGACCTGTGCGACCAGATCCTGGATATTGCCCATTACGAGGGCGTTGAAGCGATCATGTCGAAGGAATTGCTGGACCAGGCGGCAGAAGCCTATTTTGTGGAGCTATGAACCGCTTCTTCTCTCTTCCGCGCCCGGTCATTTTTGCACATCGCGGGGCATCTGCCCACGCGCCTGAAAACACACTGGCATCGTTCCAACTGGCCCTGGAGCAGGGAGCGGATGGAATTGAGCTGGATGCCAAGTGCACTGCGGATGGCGAGGTGGTTGTCATGCATGATGCCTCCCTGCTGCGTACTACCGGTGCAAGCGGAAAAGTCTGGGAGCATACCCTGGCAGAGATCAAGCAACTGGATGCCGGCAAATGGAAAGGGGCTGAATTTACCGGCGAGGGGGTTCCCACCCTGCGGGATGTGTTTACAGCCCTCGGTGGTAAGCTGATTATTAATGTCGAGTTGACCAATTACGGCCACTCAAACGACGGCCTGGTTGAAAAAGTCCTTGCCCTGGCGGCTGAATTCAAATTGGAGGACAGTATTTTATTGTCGTCCTTTACCCCGCAGAACATCCGCCGCGCCCTGGAAATCAATCCGCAAATCCCGGCTGCCCTGCTGGCCTTACGCGGGCTACCGGGTGCTTTCTCCCGATCAAAGTGGATGGTAACAACTTCACCCCTAGGATTGCATCCGTACTACACGGACGTCACACCGCACCTGGTGCAGGCGGAGAAAGCTCGCGGACGTTTCATCAATGTCTGGACGGTCAACGATCCCGGAGAAATCCGCCGGTTAAGAGACCTGGGTGTGGACGGGCTCTTTACCGATGACCCGCTCCTGGCGCGCCGGGTGCTGGAGGGTGGATGATCCCGCAGGAATGGCTGGATCAGGCATACGAGCGCCTGAGGAAACAGGTGGAGCGGACTCCGATGACGGAGGATGCTGACCTGGGCCTGTACTTGAAGTGGGAGAACAGGCAGATCACCGGTTCGTTCAAACTGCGCGGCGCTTTGAATAAAGTGGAGACCCTCCTGGAGGATGAACGCCAGGCCGGGCTGGTGTGTGCCTCGGCCGGTAATCACGGGCAGGGAGTGGCGTTGGCCGCCAGGCGGCACGGAACCCGGGCGATTGTGTTTGCATCTGACCATGCCATTCCAACCAAGATTCAAGCCATGCAGGCCCTTGGCGCAGAAGTGCGTAAGGTGGCCGGTGGATATGCAGAAGCCGAAGCGGCCGGCATCGCTTTTGCCCGCTCATCCGGTATGACCTGGATCTCCCCCTATAATGATGTCCAGGTGATTTGCGGACAATCCACCCTGGGGCGTGAATTATTGGAGCAACTCGAAGGTCGTTCCATCCAGGCGGTGTATATTCCGGCCGGGGGCGGTGGACTGGCAGCCGGGGTGGGAGAAGTGCTTCGCCAGCGAGCGCCTGGCGTTAGGGTGATCGCAGTGCAATCCGAAGCATCCGCCTATTTACACCACCTGTATTACCACGGCAGCCAGGCGGACGTGATTGAATCTGACAGCCTGGCAGATGGTCTTTCCGGGGCGGTGGAAGACGGCGCTATAACCATTCCGCTGATACGGAATAATGTGGACGAATTCCTGCTGGTCAGCGAGGAAGAGATTGGTCGGGCAATTGCCTTTGCCTGGCGGAGATACGGCGAGAAAATCGAAGGGTCGGCAGCGGTAGTCCTGGCGGCCGCCCGAAAGCGCCATCCGCAAGACAGGCTGGCTGCCGTAATCTTGAGCGGCGGAAATATCCAGGCGGAGGTTCATGCAGCCTTGCTTGAACGATATCCGCAGGAGGGTGAATGAAGCGGATCCTCCATGTCTTGATGATCCTGGCCATACTGCTTGGATTGCCCGGTGCAGCCAGACAGGTTTGGGCACAAACCGGTTCGGATCCACTCGTCCAGGCCCAGGCAGCCTTGAGCAGCATGACCCCGGAGGAACGCGTCGGGCAATTATTCCTCATTTCATTCGATGGTTCAGAGATTCGGGCGGATGACCCGATCGTCAAACTCATCCAGAAATACTACATCGGTGGCGTGGTGCTATCCGAGGCGCGCAACAATTTCACCGGCCCGGAAGGAACCCTTGAAAAAGCGTATGCCTTAACCAGCCAACTGCAAAATCTATCCTATGAAACCTCCCTGACCGTTCATTACACGTCCTCTTCGGCTGCTTTTTTCCCGACCTATGTTCCACTCTTTATCGCTATTTCCCAGGAGGGAGATCTTTCCCCGTACGACCAGATCATCAACGGCTTGACTCCTCTGCCGAATGAGATGGCAATAGGAGCCACCTGGAAGACCGACCTGGCAAAGCAAGTTGGCAGTGTGATGGGCAAGGAGCTCTCTTCTCTGGGCTTTAACATGCTGCTGGGACCTTCCCTGGATGTGCTGGACGTCCTGCATACCGAGGGCAGTGAAGACCTGGGTACACGCACTTTTGGCGGCGATCCTTTCTGGGTTTCCAGGATGGGAACTGCCTACATCGAAGGATTACACACCGGCAGTAATAACCACCTGGCTGTGATCGCCAAACATTTCCCCGGCCGGGGCAGTTCGGATCGTGCCCCGGAGGACGAGGTGGCCACGGTTCGAAAAACCCTGGCCCAAATGCAGCAAGTGGAGCTTGTGCCGTTCTTTGCTGCCACCAAGGGTGGGGTGGAAAGTCAACAGACGACGGACGGCCTGCTTGTTTCGCATATCCGCTACCAGTTCCAGGGTAATATCCGCCAGGTTACCCGGCCGGTCAGTTTTGAACGCACCGCGCTGGATCAACTGCTTGCGCTTGAACCGTTGGCTACATGGCGTTCGAGTGGGGGGGTGGTGGTTTCAGACGACCTGGGCAGCCCGGCCGTACGCAAGTTTTATGATCCCACCCTGCGTACATTTGATAGTCGGACAGTGGCCCGAAATGCCTTCCTGGCTGGAAACGACCTTCTTTATATCAACAACTTCCTTTCCACGGGCGATCCGGATGAACTGACCAGCATTACCCGCACCCTGGAATCGTTTGCCCAGAAATACCGCGAGGATGATGCTTTTGCCACACAGGTGGATG
>CAYOOA010000055.1:6878-12244 GCA_964405455.1 uncultured Anaerolineaceae bacterium
GAATCGTTTGCCCAGAAATACCGCGAGGATGATGCTTTTGCCACACAGGTGGATGCCTCGGTGTTGCGCTTGTTGACTCTAAAATACCGACTGTATCCACAATTCAACCTGGGTGAGATTGTACCGGAACCAGCCGGTCTCACCCAGATCGGAAGCTCCCAGGCCGTTTCTTTTGAAGTCGCCCGCCAGGCGGTGACCCTGATCAGCCCGGCAGCAGCGGATTTGAGCGCCATTTTACCCCGCCCCCCGGATTATACAGAGCGGATCGTTTTTCTGACCGATGCCATGGAAAGCCAGGCTTGCACAACCTGCCAGGTTCAGCCGATTCTATCCCTGGATGCTTTACAAAACGTTGTCTTCAGGCTTTATGGGCCGCGTGCGGGTGGATTGGTCCAGCAGAACCGGCTTTCGTCTTATTCGTTCGGCGAATTAACCCGCTTGTTAAATCAAAATGCCGAAGTCAATCCGCAATTGGAATTGGATTTACAGGCAGCGGATTGGATTGTCTTCAGCACCCTGGGTAATAGTACAGACCGGCCTGAATCGCAGGCATTGAAACGGTTTCTCACGGAGAAGCCGGACCTATATCGCAATAAAAAAGTCATCGTCATGGCATTCAATGCACCGTACTACCTGGACGCAACAGACATATCAAAGGTGACCGCTGTGTACGGGTTGTACAGCAAATCCTCAGCTTTTGTAGAAATTGCCGCCCGCCTGCTGTTCCAGGAAATTGTACCCACTGGCGGACTGCCTGTTTCTGTACCTGGGATTGGCTATGACGTATCTGTAGCCACCTCGCCGGACCCTGCCCAGGTGATTTCCATCCTGCTGGATTTACCGGTTGAAGCGGTACCAACTCCCACGCCAGCAGCCGGCACGAAGCCGACGCTTACGCCGGTCCCAACCCCGGTGCCATTGTTCAAGGTAGGGGATATTCTCCCATTACGGACGGGGATCATTTTGGATCATAATCGTAACCTGGTGCCGGATGGTACCGTGGTGCGGTTTGTTTTCACGACGGGCGGCGCTGAAGGCGGTACCACGCAGTATGTTGAAGCAATCACAACCGACGGTGTGGCGCGAGCTTCATTTAAAATACAAATTGCCGGACTGCTAGAAATCCGGGTCTTCAGCGAGCCTGCGGAACGCTCTGAAGTATTGCAGTTGGACGTTTCTGCCGGCCAGGCTGCCGCCATCACACAGATTGTTCCAACAGAGGTGGCCACGGAAACACCCACGCCCACTCTGACTATTTCACCTACACCGACTGCAACGCCCACGGTCGAACCCGTATCAGCCGGTAATGGTAGATTGGGTGGTTGGTTATTGAGTATTCTGGCCATCCTGGTCGTGGCTGGAGTAGCATATTGGATCGGGATGCGCCGGATTTCCATCCGCTGGGGGGTGCGCTGGAGTTTGCTGGCAGTTTGCGGAGGGTTTGCAGCCTATATTTACATTGTTGCCGGGCTGCCGGGTGGTCCGAGAATTATTGAAACAAGCGGCGTAAAAGGGATTACTTTGACGGCCCTGTTGGGAGCGGTACTGGGTTGGCTGGGTGGCTGTATCTGGCAACTCTGGCTGCGCAATCGTGCCCGGGCGGTGGCCAATCGGCGGATTAACGAACCAAAGTAACAACCAGTGAAAGAAATGCCAATGAGAGGGTTAACCAGAGCAGGGTCTGCTCCTGGGGGGCTTTAATGACATCTTTGATCCGCAGGGGGCGGGAGATGGGGCGGGGAATGGTTGGACCATCGCCGAGTAATGCTTCACGGAATTTTTGAACCGTCTCGGGACGTTCGTCCGGGTGGAGTGCCATGGCCCAGAGCAGGGCTTTTTCGGTCCGAGGGCTGACTTCCGGGTTGATCTGGCGGGGTGGAACCAGGGCTTGAGGATTTAGAAAACGGTCACGGGCATCGGCAGGTGGGGTGTTGGTCAGCAAGTGGTACAGGGTTGCACCAAAGGCATAGATATCCGAACGAATATCGGTATGTCCACTGTCTCCGCCGTATTGTTCCAGGGGGGTGTACAGAGCAGTTCCCTGGCCTTGCAGGATGGTGATGGTAACTTCACCGGGGGCTAACAACTTGACCAGCCCAAAATCCACCAGCTTGAGCAAACCACTGGGGGTAACTTTGAGGTTGCTCGGTTTGATATCCCGGTGCAGGATGGGCGAATCCTGTGTATGCAGGTATATCAACGCATCAGCAAGCTGGCCGGCCCAGTTCAGGACGTCGGCTTCGGCCAGAAATGTTCCGGCCTGGCGCGCTTCCAACATGAGCGTCCGCAGGTCCTTGCCGGGCACATAATCCATCACCAGGTAATCGTGGCTGCCGACGGAAAAGAAATCCGAGACTTTTGGAAGGTTGGGGTGATCCAGGCGGGCCAGGACCGTAGCCTCGCGCAAGAATTGATCGCGGGCTTCACGAAGCATCTCCGGCGATAGGGAGCGGTCGTGCTCGACTTCCTTCAATGCACACTGACGGCCTTCCAGGCGCAAATCATCCGCCAGGTAGATGGAACCCATCCCACCCTGGCCGATGATGCGGCGAACGCGGTAACGGCCGCGGAGTACTTCCCCGGCTTTCAACGGAACTGGCACTCAGAAATCCTTTCAATCATCCAGGAAGGGCCCGGCAAAACATATCGGCGTGATCTTTTGCTGGAAGAGGCACTTCCCAAAAGGAATGATTCTTTGATAATATTATACTGGATTCGTGCTTAAAACAGGATGCAGGTTTTCTGTGCTGAATCGCTGTGATTCTGCTTGAAAGGCAGGCATATATGCGCCAGGATGATGCCGACAAACCCTTGATCATCGGTCAGGCTGGTCCCTTGAATGGCCAACGCTGGAATATTTTGGAGGAAGTGATCATCGGCCGGGATGCCGATTGTGAAGTGGTCATCCCGGATCGACAGGTTTCACGCGCCCATGCCCGCCTGACCCGCCAGGAGAGCGGTGTTTTACTGGAAGACCTGGGCAGCAAGAATGGAACCTATCTCAACGGCGACCGGATTGAAGAGCCGGTGCTTTTGCAGGATGGGGATGTAATGATGATTGCCATGCTGCAAACCTTTGTATTTCTCAGTTCGGATGCAACCATGCCGCTGGAAGGAGGGATGCAAAAGCTTCTGGAGCCTTCCGGCCGGCTGCGCTTGGATGTACGATCCCGCCGCGTCTGGATCCGCGATGAGGAAGTGATCCCGCCTCTTTCAGCCCCACAATTCCGCCTTCTACAGATGCTTTACGAGCAACCTGGCAGGGTGGTTTCCCGGCAGGATATGGTTAACTTCGTCTGGGGGGAGGAAGAGGCGGTTGGTGTTTCTGAACAGGCAGTAGATGCACTGGTCCGGCGCCTGCGCGATCGGCTTTCCGGAATGGATCCAAAACACACTTATATTGTCACCCTGCGCGGACACGGCCTGCGGCTGGATAACCCTGATTAATTATCTTTGATCCAGAGTAAAAAACCGCCCCATTTTCAGGGGCGGTTTTCTGGTTTTAGTTTAGGTGGGTTCTACTTGGCCAGGTTCTTGCTCATCACGAAACGCATGGCCAGGCGGTAGACCTGGCGCAGGCGTTGGCCGACCTGGGGATTCTGGCCTTCGGCTTCGCTTTGTTCGGCCACGCTGTTCAGGAGTTGCAGGAATTCCGGCGTGATATGGCTCTCGTTGGCCTGCAGGATCTGGCGTACGCCCTCATCATCCGGCACAGACAACATGGCTTCGATCAATTGCACTTCCGGCGGGGGGGCGGAGTGGCGTTGAATGACGTTCACAATGGTTTGCAGCTTGCTGATCTTATCCAGGTATGCTTTCTGGCGGGCGATTTGCATTTCTTCCTTCAAGGCCTCGACAAAGAAATCATTGATCTCCGGCAGGTATTCCTCGGTTGCCTTCTCCACATCCGGGGCATTCATGATTTCATTAAGTTTGGCCTTCGCTTCATCCATTTTAGCCTGCAAGGCCTCGTCGATTTCCTTGATTAATTGGAGCAGTTTTTCGCGCAAATCAGTCAGCTTTTGCTTTTCTTCGCCCTCGGCCTTATCAATCCGGCCGGAGAGGATCTGGAAGAATTCGTAATCCAGTCCACCGCGGGCAGCACTGACCAGGGTGGTCAGACGGGTTTCGGTCTTGGCTTCGACGATCAAATCGAGTAATTTTTCGCGAGTCAAGCCGTCCTTGGCGGCTTCCTGGAGGGATTGGATGGCTGCCTGGGCTTCCTGGGCCTGGGCTTGCATTTCCCGCCCCACCGGGGAAAGGGCCAGGAGCTCCTGCTGTAAGGCGGCCAATTGCCGGGCGGATTGCTCATCCCCCTGGGCCAGGCTGACTTCGACCAGCTGGCTGATCAGGGCGAAGAAGGACTCATCCATCAACCCTTCATTCTCTTTTGCTACCGTGGCGCGTTCTTCCTTACCGAGGGTAGCCAACTGCTGGAGGAGCTGCAGGCGGGCTTGCTGGGCCTGGAGCATTTCCTTGGTGATGCCGTCCGCTTCCAGGATCTTTTCGATCATGCCCTGGTAAGTGAACATGCTGGTGGGTCGCAGCAGGTAGGCTTTGCGCTTTTCCGGGGGGAGTTTGTTGGTGATCTGGGTGATGTACGGGCCGATCATTCGCTCCTGCTCGTTGACAGGCAAGGCCAGTTCGGGCGGGAAGTAAGTCAGCAGGAGCTCTTTATCGGCATCGTGATAGACAATTGGAGTAGCCAGGGCACCCTGGTAACCGCAGTTTTGGCAATTGATTGTGTTGACCGCACCGCTCAAAAGGCGCTGCTTGGCTTCCGGATCGGAGGTGACATCAAAAAGCTGCTCAACATCAGCAATGACGGGCTGGCGGCAGCGGGGACAGGAGGTGCGGGTTTGTGGCATGGGATTCCCTTTTGAGACGAAGTTAACGTGAAAATTATACCACGCCCGAATTATGAGGCGTTGATTCGGCAATAAACCGATAGGTTTTTTTATGACTTTCTAATATATTTTGACCAGGAAGGTAAACAGGTTTCTGAATCTGCCAGTCTTTCCTCTTGATCCACAATGGACGAAATATTTACGCTGAGGAAGAGATTCAACTCAAAGGCAGGCTGAAGCAGATACGCGCCCCCTTGCCGGCTTCCGTGTCGACCCAGATGCGGCCGCCGTGGGCTTCCACGATGGCGCGGGCCAGGTAAAGACCCAAGCCGGCACCCTTGGTCTGACGGGCCATATCCGGGGCGCGATAGAAGCGGTCAAAGATGTGAGGAATATCCTGGGCAGCGATGCCCGGTCCCTGGTCGCTGACGCAGATGATCACCGAATCCGGCCGTACCTGCCCAGAAATGCGGATTTCACCCTCGGATGCGTATTTCATGCCGTTGGAGATAAGGTTGG
>CAYOOA010000055.1:12344-14639 GCA_964405455.1 uncultured Anaerolineaceae bacterium
AGGGGGGAGTAGGTGATCCCCACCGGCAGCGGGGCGGATTGGCGGTCGCGCAGCAAATCGCCTTCAACATACAGGTGGGCATGCTGGGTCAGGGGCCAGCCGCCGGCAGCGGCCTGTTCCAGAGTCAAGCCTTGCGGCGGGTGGGCCCAGCGGATTACCTCATCATGCTGCAGGCCGTGGAAATTGGCCTGGGATTGGCCGAGGATGCGCGCAAAACTGGGATTACAGCGTTCCACGTGCAAATCCGGCCGCAGGATGAGGATGCCGTCGCCGGTTGAATCCAGCAGGGCATCCAGGCGGGCTTTTTGTTCAGAAAGCAGGCTGTAGAGCTGGGCGTTTTGCACGGCGATGGCAGCCTGATCAGCAAAGCTGCGCAGGATGGCCCGGTCGTTGGGAGAGAAGATGCCCGGGTAACCACGAAAGATGAAGATCAAACCAATCACCTGGCCACGGGTCACCAGAGGCAGGGCAACACCGGTGAGCAGCCCCAGGCCGCCCAGGGTAATGACCTGGTTGAGCAGGTGATTGAGCTCCGGCGAGTCGCTGCTGGAGGAATCGGCTGTAAGGGTGGAAAGATCGTTTAAGTAGGGTTCCACCAGGCGCATAAAAACCGGGGGCAGGCCCTGGTTGGTGACAACCTTCCAGCTCCCGGTTTCTGTGCGCAAAGCAATTAATCCGGCCTGACCGGCCAGCATTTCGATGGAGATATCCAGGATGCGCCCGAGCAGCTTGTCCAGGTCGAGTTCCTGCGTCAAAGCGCGGGAGATCTCTAGCAGGTAATCACGCTGGCGGACACGCGAATCGGGCAGCATCCGGATTACAACAGCTCCTCTTCAGCCCGGCTGATGGCGGATTCGAAAACCGCCAGGCCTTCATCGATTTCGTTCCTGGTGATGCAAAGCGGCGGTGAAATGCGGATGGTGTTCTTCCCGCAGCCGAGGGTGAGCAAGCCGCTTTCGTATGCATAATCCACGACTTGATCGCGCAGGTGTTCGGCAGGGATCTTGGAGTTCTTGTCCTTGACGAATTCGACACCAATCATCAAGCCGATGCCGCGTACATCGCCCATGCTGGGGTGACGAACCTGGATTTCCTGCAGAGCATCCAGGGCATACTGGCCAACGGTGGCGGCATTTGCCATATATTCTTCTTCAATCAGTTCCAGGGTAGCCAGGGCAGCAGCACAGGCGATCGGATTGCCGCCGTAGGTGTTGCCATGTGATCCCTTGGGCCAGGTGACAATGCTCTTGCGGGCGATCATGGCACCCAGCGGCACACCGCTGGCGATACCCTTGGCAGTGCAGACGATATCCGGCTCTACACCGAAATGCTCGATGGACCACCATTTGCCCGTCCGCCCGGCACCTGCCTGCACTTCATCAACAATCAGCAGGATGCCGTGCTTGTCACATAACCGCCGTAAGGCCGGGAAGAACCCGGGGGGCGGGACGATGTATCCACCCTCGCCCTGGATCGGTTCCACGAGGATGCCAGCCACCTCATCGGCCGGGATGATTTTGCCGAGAATGGTCTCCTCGATGTAACGGACAACCGTCTCGCCGTAATCTTCGCCAGGTTGACTGATGAGCATGGGGCGGTATGCATAGGGGAAGGGGGCGTGCACAACACCATTCATCAGCGGTCCAAACCCTTTGTGGTATGTGGACTTGCTGGCAGTGAAGGTGACTGCGCCCATCGTGCGGCCGTGGAATCCACCCAAAAAACCGATAAACTGGCTGCGTCCCGTTGTATAGCGGGCCAGTTTGATCGCCGCTTCCACCGCTTCGGTACCGGAATTAGTCATGAAGGAGACTGCTTCTTCTTCAAAGGGAGCAATCCGGTTCAAAAACTCGGCCAATTCCACCCAGCGTGGATGGTAGAAATCGGAAGAAATATGGATGAATTTTTCAGCTTGTTCTTGAATGGCTTTGACTACTTTGGGGTGGCTGTGACCGGTGGAATTGACTGCAATGCCGGCCGCAAAATCCAAAAATCGATTTCCATCAACGTCCCAAACTTCGGCTCCACGCCCGTGATCCATCACGAAGGGGTATCCACGCGGGTATGAAGGGCTGATCACCTTGTGATCGCGTTCGACAATCGTCTGCGCGACTGGCCCTGGTAACTTGAGGGGCTGCATATTCATCCTCCTTTGGGTAGAAAAGGCTATTGAGACTGCCGTTCAGCCGTGATACGCAAGGCTCTCAATGCGGGAATTGTTAAAGAAAAACCGGGCAGGTGTTAAGATTATAGCACTGCCCGGAAGGCGTTGATAATGGAGGGATTACACTCTTC
>CAYOOA010000056.1:0-14199 GCA_964405455.1 uncultured Anaerolineaceae bacterium
GGATAATTGGCGATGTACTCATCCATATTTCTGGCAGTTGCACGGCTGATTGTCATCTTGCACTCTTCACTTTGACAGGATATCTCTCCAGAAAAATATTTTAATGAAATTCAACCGGGATTGCAAATCAAAAAATCCTCCATCAAGAATGGAGGACCTGGATTTAGTTTTATCTAGATTGCCAGAGAAGAGTCAGATAATTCTCGCAGCCATTCATCATCCGTCAGGCTCAAACGAATGGGAGTCAGGGAGACCAGGTCATTATCAACTGCCCAACGGTCGCTTTTTATATCCGGGTTGGTCAGCGGGGTAGCTGCAAACCAGTAGAGCTGCCGGTTGTTCGCATCCCGGCCTTCTACAACCTTGCCATTGTATTGGCGGACGGATTGGTGCGTCCAGTGGATGCCTACCGGATTCAAGGGTAGATTGACATTTACCAGGCGGGGCTGTTCTCCGTGTGTCAACATCTCGATCACCCTGGCAATATAAGGTTTCTGCAATTCATAAGTCGGCTCCTCGCCGTTCAATACCTGGCTGAACGCGATTGCCTGCACCCCCAGGATCACCCCCTGTTTGGCCGCAGCAACCGTACCGGAATGCCAGATATCGCTGCCCAGGTTGCTCCCCAGGTTGATCCCCGAAAGCACCAGGTCTGCGCTGCCCAGGTGATATAGACCCATCGCAACGCAATCGGCTGGAGTACCATTCACCCGGTAGGCTTCAAAGCCGCTGATCATCTTCACGCGGTGGTACTGCAGCGGCCGCCGGATGGTGATGGCATGGCCAACCGCTGATTGTTCAAAATCCGGTGCGAATATTACAACCTCACCAAATTGGGAAGCGACTTCTGCCAGGGCGGTTAACCCCGGGCTGAAGATCCCATCATCATTGCTGATTAAAATACGCATATTTCTCCTTCAATTTTCGAATCCCATGATTCGAGTCTCGATTCCATTTTTCTGATGACATTATAAACAAAAGGGATTAACACCCCGGCAACGCTGGTTTAACAAATTGTTATGGTTTGATATAGATAAAGCCCCCCTGTTTACCAGGGGGGCTCATCATTTTTATTTCAAGTTTTGGAGCTGCGGTTACCTGACTATTGTACATTCACCGTGAGAACACTCGGTTCCGTCCATGTGCCGTTGACCCAGGCACGTACCCAGACTTCAACACTGCCAGGCGTAAACCTGCTGTGCGCATCACTTCCGACATAAATAGTGTATTCATTCCCGGAGAGAATTCCCTCATTGGTCAGGTTCTCCCAGACCGCCTCCCCGTCTTGGAAAAAGCCCCACAGATATCCGCCTGCATTCGTCATGGGTCGAACTCTGAAGTACCAGTCGCTATTAAAATCCAGCGTTTGTCCATTTTGGGGGGTTTCAAAAATTGGATAGTTGTAGGTGGTGCCATTGTTACAAAACACAACTGGCATATATGTAATGTATGTCTTTGGGTCATCCGATCCGGCTTTTGCATCGCGGGTAATCCCTGCGGACAGAGTGATAACAACGAGGACAAGGATGAGAGTGAGTTTGGATTTCATTTGACACCTACAGTTTTGAACTGGATTTTCAAGTTTTCTTTTGCCTGGATTAATTAAGGTTGGAAAACAAAGGGCTAATTGATTGATCAAAGGATAGCATATCATCCAGAAATGATGGCCTAATAAAAATGCAAACTTTTTGCGTTTTCTCATTAGCCTGTAAGGTGGGTCAGGCTGAAAAGCGATGATTCAGCCCCTGAAGCTTCACTTTTCCTGAAGATTTGATTATGGAATCCTTAAACGAATATCCAGCCGGTTAACTTCAACAGCAACCGGGCGAATCTTGATAAGGTTTTTTAACCTACATTACATCAAATCTATCTCAGGACGATGGGAATGAATACTTTTTTCATGGAGCCCGGTATGGGCGTTACCGTCGGCCCTGTGACATAATAAAAAGCGCTTGCCTGCGATGAGATGCCCTCAAAAAGGCTGCTTCCGTTCAAGGAGTACGTTCCTCCCTCATCCACAGGTATTGTCCCCGGTAAACCCCAATTGACTCTGCCAGTACTGGTGGTTAATGTACCGCTCCAGTAGGCAATCGGTTCATCGTTCGGACCGCTGACATTCCAGGTTAGCAAGACATCCGCGCTGGCGCCGGTCAGGTTTTCCACCTGGACAACCCAGTAGATGAAATCTCCAGGAGCGAATGTGGTTTTTCGGTTCCAGTTCTCATCGGTTGTGAACGCTTCAACGACGTGCACTTGCGCGGTCGAAAGAGTCGGGGTGATGGTGGAAGTGAATGTCCGCGTGGCTGTATTCAACAGTGTAGGAGTTCGCGATGGTGTCAGTGTAACTGTGGCAGAGAGTAATGGTGTTCGAGAGGGGGTCTTGGATGGCGTCTGGGAGGGGGTCCGGCTGGGCGTTCGGGTGATTGTCGGCGTGGGGGTGGGTGTTGCCCGGTTTTCAAGCACATAATACGGATAAGCCTCCACCATGCATTCGCCGTAGCCCAGCTTGAAATAGCCGTCCCCATTCCAGCCCGTTCCCCAACTGTTGCGGATGATCCAGTAACCGCCGGCGTCATCATATCCCACCGCCACCACGGCATGATTAATCCCGGAATCATTCGTGCAGCGGTAAATATCACCGTTAAAATAACCGCCGTAGGCATCCCCGATCCCGATCAGGACGACTGCCGGGCCGTTATCCACGATGCTTTGCTTGATGGCGGAAGCATTCGAGGAGATGGGCCCAAAACTATCAACCATGGAGAGGCGGCTGGCCCAATCGGAACAGCGGTTCGCACAGGTGCGATTGCTGCAGCTGCCGCCGCTGTTATAGGTACAGCCTGTGCTGCAACTGCCGTTGCAGGAGCAATTGCTATCCGCATACGGCAGGCAGGCCTCATCTGGAATGCCCTGGTTCATGATAAACGAAAGCGCCGAGTAAGCGGATCCCCCGCAGCAGGTGCCGGCGCCACTGCAGCCAGAAACCAGGTATTCTTCTGAAAGATCCAGGTCCAGGTTCGGGTTGTTATAACCAATGTTATAGGCTGCTTCCACGGCGCCAACCGAGGCAAAGGCCCAGCAGCTGCCGCAGGCCGCCTGGTTCTTGATGGAGGTCAGCCAGTTCTGGCCCTGGTAGTTGCGCCAGTCAAATGAAGTTGGCAGGCTGAGCAGTGCAGGTGGAAGACTGGCTTTCCCGTTGGATGCTTCGGCAGCCGGGGTTGAGGATGCCTGTTGGCTGGCATCGCTGCAGCCAGTCTGATATATCTTCTCATCCAGGCCGGAGAGGCGGACAACCGAATCCATCTCGGAGCCGTCCGCAGCGACGCAAACGGCATAATCATGAGTGAACGGATTCTGTCCATCCGTTTTTACTTTGATCCCGTAACCCTGTTGGGCACAATAGGAATATTCCTGCCCGCATTTTCCCTCCAGGAATTCCCAGGCATCGCAGCTGGTCTGGTCCGGCAGGCTGCACAGGCCGCGCTGACCCTCCTCACCGCTGGCGATGGAGAACTGGTACCCCAGTTCGCTGCAATAGACCGCTGCCGGATTGCTGATGAAGGCAAAGGATTGGGCAGGATTTATCTCCTGCTCATCCGGTAGAGAAACATCCTTCACGGGGGAATGATTTGGAGATGGATGTGCAGTGTAAACCAGGTAAATGGCGCCCACGCCCAGCAGAATAATCGCGGTCAAAGTCACCATTTTGAACGGTAGGTGCGGCAATAATCTCTGATCTTTCACATCCACCTCCACAGCGTCGATCCAATATTACTGATATCATGATTATGGTGCCCGGAAACTACCTTTAAAGAGAATGCGCTTGATGTAACTGCCGGCGTTACCCGGCCTATTTTTGAAGCCCCCGAAAATAATAAACCAATTATACCCATCCGCTTTCAAAATAAAACAGTTAATATTGTTAAATCTGCTGTCGCACCACCGTTGGATATCAATTTGGCAATATCCGGTCTTCATTGGTCACCAGGTTGGTGAAATGGACTCTGGTGCTATAATCCTCCCATCCGTAAACCACATCGCATGAAATTGACAAAATGACTAATCAAACCCCTACTTCAACCCCGAGTACAACCGCGGAGAACGGGAAATCAAACCGCTCCCAGGCCGTCTCCATCCTGATCCCTTCCGTTTTGATCATGATCATCGCAGCAGTCTTGATCACCCAGGATATGAACAAGATTAAAGCCTTCATCAGCCAGTCAGGTGGATGGGGCATCCTGGTCAGCATCCTGCTGTATGCCGTCCTCGGTCTGACCCTGATCCCCTCCGAGCCGCTGACGGTCTTTATCGGTGTCCTGTTTGGCCCGCTGCTGGCCACCCTGATTGCCGGGGTTGGCAACACGGCCTCCACCCTGGTGGAGTATTTCATCGGGACGCGCATCGGTTCCGCCGCCAATTTTGAAGAGAAACGCGAGAAATTACCCTTTGGCCTCGGCCACCGGAAAGTGGATTCACCCCTGTTCCTCATCGGCGGGCGGATGATCCCCGGTTATGCCCCAAAAGTGATCAGCATGCTGGCCGGCATTTATAAAGTACCCATTCTACGCTTCCTGTGGACAAGCGCCATCCCGAATTTCGTCGGCGCGGCCATTCTCGCCTTTGGCGGTTTTGGCATCGGGGCGCTGCTGAAGATCAAATAACTGCACCTATTCTCCGGTCATATTTCCTGCCATTCAATCCCCGCCCAGATCGGATAATGATCCGATGGATAGCGCGCGCCTTCGTGAGCCATATCCACCCCGGCCGCCTGGACCTTGAAATGGTTTGAAACCAGCAGCCAATCAATCACCATCAATTGATCTTCCTGGCCGTAGGCATGGAAGGTAGGCTGGTCCTCCTGCCCGGGATGGGCCTGGCGGTGGGCATCCAACAGCAGGCCGCCAGCAGTCAGATGCCGGTATGCCGCAGAATGTTTTTCCGCGTTGAAATCCCCGCAAATCACCACGGGCAATTGCCGGCTGGTTTCTTCAGCCCAACGGCGCAGCAGGCGGGCCGCCCCGCGGATGGCCGCCGGTTGATAATCAAAGTGAGTATTGAGGAAGACCAGGCTCTGCCCGGTTTCCCGGTGGAGCAGGCGGCACCAGGTGGCCGTCCGCGCAAAAACGGCGTCCCAGCCCTTGCTGCCGGGCTGCTGCGGCGTCCTGCTCAACCAGAAGCAGCCCGCATCCAGGAGTTCGAACACATCCCTGCGGAAGAAGACCGGCGCCATTTCAAGGTCGGTCTGGTCGCCCCCGCCGCGCCGGACGCCGTGGAAATGATAGTCCGCCAGGTTTTCACGCAGGTAATCCGCCTGGGCATCGTCCCGGCATTCCTGCAAGCCCAGCAAGTCCGGCCGGTACTCCCGGATGCGGCCGAGCACCAGCTCCTTGCGCTGCTCCCAACGATTCAGCCCATCCTCGGCCAGCCCGTAGCGAATATTGAAGCTCATGACCCGCAGGATCGAATGATCTGGGCTCATTCGCCTGGATCCTTCACCCCGAAATACTGCAAAAACAATTCCCTGGATCGTTCTCCGCCTTCTTCGGAGAGTAAAAGGGTTGGCAGTTTGCTTTTTGGATCGCTGATGTAACCTTTTTTATGCAGCCGGTCCAGGGCGTCCCAGTCCAGGCCCTTCCAGGCGCGCGTACCGAACTGGTCATGCGTGCTGGTCAGGAACAGCAGCGCCAAAACCATATCGTCCACTTTGTCCTTATCGTATTCCATCGCAATCCTCCTGTTGAATCCTGGATCTCGGTCCCGGATATGGGTAAAGCAGCCCGTGTGGTCTTGATCTTAATCCGATTCTAAATCCTTTATGGGTATAATCAAATATCCAATTTTCACCAGCAGTCTCCAACCTTATCGCTGATGGAAATATGAAAACCAGAGAGGGTGCGAAAAATGCGGATTGCGCAATGTTCCGATTCGTTTTTACCAATTGTGGATGGGGTTGGCCGGGTTGTTCACCAGTACGCCACCTCCCTGGCGCAGGCCGGGCATGAATGTTATGTCATCACCCCCCTGCAAGATTCAGGTTACCGCGGGCAGCAGCCCTTTGAAATCGTGGATTTCCTCAGCCTGAAACTGCTCTCAGCCGGGCACTACCAGTCCGGCATCGCCCCCCTGGATGCGCATTACATGGAGCGTATCTCCCACCTTCAATTTGACCTGGTCCATGTCCACGATCCGGGCCTGGCCGGACTGGAAGGCTTGCGCCTGGCCGAGCGGATGAAAGTTCCCTCCATTGGCACGTTTCACTCAAAATATTATGAAGATTTCCTGCGGGTGACGCGCAGCGATGTGCTGGCCTCGCTGGGTTCACGCTTCGTGGCGGAATTCTACACGCGCTGTGATGAGGTCTGGACGGTTAGCGAAGACGCCGCTGAAACCCTGGAATCCTACGGCTACCGGGGCCATATAGCCATCGTGCAAAACGGCACGGAAATCCGCACACCCCTCTCAAAATACGAAAGGGCAGCCCGTCAGCATTATGCCCTCGGCAAGGATCCGATCCTGCTGTACGTCGGCCAGATCGACTTCAAGAAGAACCTGAAACGCACCCTGGAAGCCGCCGCCCTCCTCCAGCAAAAAGGATACTCATTTCAGCTCATCTTTGCCGGCCAGGGGCAGGATAAGGAACGGCTTGAGCAGCAGGCTGGCGAGCTTGGCCTGGACCAGGTGGTCTTCACCGGCCATGTGACCGATCGCGAATTACTGGATGGGTTGTACATGGCCGCCTCCTTGTTTGTCTTTCCCTCCCTCTACGATACGGCCGGCCTGGTGGTGCGAGAAGCCGCCGTCATGGGCACCCCCTCCGTGGTGGTGGAGAACACCGCCCCGGCGGAAGTCATCATCGACGGCGTGAATGGCCTGCTCTGCCAGGATTCCACCGAAAGCCTGGCCGGTGTGATTGAGCGTTACCTGTATAAAATGAGCCATCTTGAGCGAAAGACTATGCGAACGAAAGCGCGAAAAACCGTCCCATTACCCTGGGATAAGGTAATGAAGGAAGTGGAGCAGCGCTACCAGGGCCTGCTGGAGCGCCGGGAGGTGGAAAATTCAACCGGGAAAGAGGGAACCGAACCCGGGCATGAAATGCTTTTCTTCCAGCGCCCATAGCCCGGCCCGCAGGGTTTTCCTAACCTTCAGCAAACTGCCGGGCGTATAAATCCGCATACAGCCCCTGGCGGGCGAGCAGTTCTTCATGCGTGCCCTGCTCGGAAATTTGACCATCCTGGATGACGCAAATCAGGTCGGCATTGCGGATGGTGCTGAGGCGGTGGGCAATCACCACCGCTGTCCGCCCCTGCAGCAGGGATTGCAGGGCGTCCTGGATCAGGCTCTCCGTCAGGCTGTCCACGTTGGAAGTGGCTTCATCAAGGATAAGAATCCTCGGATCGGTCAACAGGGCCCGGGCGATGCAGACCAACTGGCGCTGGCCGACCGAGAGGTTCACCGCCCCCTCCTGGATGCGCGTCTGGTAACCTTCCGGTTTGGCAGCGATGAAAGCATGAGCGTTGGCTTTGCGGGCTGCCTCCACCACCTGCTCTTGCGGGGTATCCGGCGCTCCAAAGCGGATATTCTCAAGGATCGTTCCGGCAAACAGGAAAGAGTCTTGCGGCACCAACCCGATCTGCCGGTGGAGCGAGGCCTGGGTCACGCTGCGCACATCTACGCCGTCAATCAGCACAGAGCCCCCGGTCGGATCGTAGAAGCGGGCAATCAGGTTGCTGATGGTGGTCTTGCCGGCCCCGGTCGGCCCCACCAGGGCCACCGTTTGTCCCGGCCGGATGGTCAGGCAAACATCGTGCAGGATTTCCGGCAGGCCGGGCTGGTAGCAGAATGAAACATGCTCCAGCCGGATCTCTCCGCGGATCGGCGGCATCTGTCGGGCATCCGGCGCGTCCTGCACCGCGGGCGGAGTATCCAGCAGGCGTACCACCTGCTCCCCACCGGCCATGGCGGATTGCAGGGTGGTGTACATGCGGCTGAGTTCCTGGATGGGCTGGAAAAAGCGCGTTACGTAGGAGAGGAAAGCCACCAGCACTCCCAGGGTCACCCCGGCGCCCACCATCCGCCCGCCGAACCAAAGCACCACCGCCGTTGCCAGGATGCCAAGAAATTCGATGGCTGGCAGGAAAATGAAGGATAACTTCATGGCGTCAATGTTGGCATCCCGGTTTTGCTCGTTCACCCCGCTGAAGCGCTCCTGGCTGGCATCCTCCTGGCCGAAAGCCTGGATCACCCGCACCCCCGCGATATCCTCCGCCAGGCCGCCAACCACCCTGGCCACGCTGGCCCGCGTCTTGCGGTAAGCATTGCGCGCCCGCCGGGAAAACCAGATCGTAACCAGGACCATCAACGGCAAAACGGTGAAGGTCAGCAGTGCCAGGCGGATATTCATCTGCAGCATGACCACGATGATTCCTACCAGGATGAACACATCCCCCAGCAGGGTGACCAACCCCTGGGAGATCAGGTCATTGATGACGGCTACATCGTTCATCACCCGAGAGACTGTCACCCCCACGATGTGCGTATCGTGATACGACATGGATAACTGCTGCAGGTGCCGGAAAAGTTCCGCGCGCATATTGGCCAGCATGTGTTGCCCGACCCGGGAAAGGAGGTAATCCTGGATGGAAGTAAATACATACAGGCCAACAAAAGCCGCGGCCGTATATACGGCAATCCGGCTCAGACCGGGCAAATCCCCCTGGCTAATGTAGGTATCCACGGCAATTTTCAACAGGTAGGGGGTCAGCAGGGTCAGCCCGGAGGAAAGCAGCATGAAAAAGACCGCCGTCAGCATCTGCCACTTGTACGGTTTGAGGAACGCCAGCATGCGCAAGAGGAGCCGCCGGCTGAAAACCTTTTCGTTCTCCTCCACCCCGTTGGAAAAGCCTTCCAGGGCTCCCCGCGGGCCCATGCCCGGGCTTGATACTCCGATCCCAAATCCCATGCTGATCCTTTACTTGGTTATTTTGTCATTGCGGGAAACGAAGCAATTGCCAAAAAATATTGGGGATGGCTTCGCTGCGCTCGCCATGATATTAACAGGTTTCTGTAGTTAACAATTCCTCAACCAGCTATTCACCCGCAGCCCGGGCGTATTTTGGTTTCAACTGCTGCTCGTGGATGCTGGCATACAGGCTGGAAGATTTTAACAGCTCATCATGCCGGCCCGCCGCCACGATCCGCCCCTTATCCAGCACCAGGATCTGGTCCGCGCGCTGGACGGTGCTCAGGCGGTGGGCAATGACAAACGTGGTGCGGCCCTGCATCACCTTCTCCAGCGCCAGCTGGATCAGGTGCTCGGTCTCGCTATCCACGCTGGAGGTGGCATCATCCAGGATCAAGATGCGCGGGTTGGTCAGCAGGGCGCGTGCAATCGCAATACGCTGCTTTTGCCCGCCGGAAAGGGTCACGCCCAGTTCCCCCACCTGGGTATCATAGCCGTTCTTCATTTGCAGAATGAACTCGTGGGCATGGGCTGCCCGGGCCGCCTCCAGGATCTCCTCTTCGCTGGCATCCGGGCGGCCAAAGCGGATGTTCTCGCGGACGGTATCCGCAAACAGGATGGTTTCCTGCAGCACGCTGCCGATCTGGCTGCGCAGCGAGTTGATCGTCACCCGGCGGATATCCTGGCCGTCAATCCAGATCCGGCCCTCGGTGGGATCATAAAAGCGCGTGATCAGGTTCACCAGGGTGGTCTTGCCGGAGCCGGTCAAGCCCAGCAGGGCGATCACCTGGTTGGGGCAGGCTTCAAGGGTGATATCCTTCAAGACCTCGGTCCGCTTTCCATACGAAAACGAGACATGCTCAAACTGCACCCGTCCCGCATGGATCTCAATCGGCACGGCGTCCGGGGCATCCTGCACTTCGGGGATGGTGTCTAAAATCTGGAAGACACGCTCGGCTGCGCTGGTGGCAATGGTGATGGCCGGCAGCACCATGCCCAGGTGCCGGATCGGCGAAATCAGCTGCCCCATGTAGGTGGTGAAAGCCACCAGTTCGCCCAGGGAAAGCTGCTGCTGGATGACCAGCCGTCCGCCGTACCAGAGGATAAGTACGCTGCCCAGGTTGGCCACGAGGTCGAGGATCGGCATGCTGAAGGATTGCATGCGCGCCGAGAGACTGGAGAGAGTAAACCAGGCCTGGTTTTCAACCTCAAAGCGCTGGATTTCCGCTTCTTCCTGGGCGAAGGTTTTAACAACCTTCACCCCGCGCAGGTTCTGCTCCACCCGGGTGGTCAGGACGGCCAGTTGTTTCTGGATTTTGAGCGAAAGTGGGCGAAAACGGCGCCCAAACCGGACGGATTGAAACACCAGCAGCGGAAAGGCCAGGATGGAGAGCAGCCCCAGTTGGGGGTTCATCCAGATCAATACACCCGCGGTGATGATCATCAGGACAATGCCCTCCGTCACCCGGAAGGTGGCCCGCCCGGTCAGGAAGCGCAGGCGTTCCACGTCCTGGATGGCGCGCGAAAGCAGGTCGCCGGCCTGGGCCTGATCATGAAAGGAGAAGGAAAGCAAAGTGATTTTCCGCTGCAGTTCATTGCGCAGGTCGTAAGCAACGTTCTGCGAAGCGGTTTCAGTCCACATCCCCTGGAAATAGGTGAAAATTCCTTTGATCAATACCAGGGCCAGCAGCAGCCCCACGCTCAGCCCCAGCACACGGTCGTCATGGGCGCTGATGCCCTGGTCAATCGCCCGCCGGATGAGCTGGGGATTCACCATGCTGACCAGGTCAATCAGCACCATCAGGCCGTAGGCACCGGCGGTAATCTTCCAGTGCGGCCGGAGGTAACTGAAGGCACGCAGCAGCAGTTGAAATTGTCCCACTTTGGGCGTAGTTGACTCTGGGCCATTTTTTCTCATAAGGGAACCTGAAATTATTCTACCCCCTTTTGATTCTGGAAAAGGATTACAAACGTCCCCTCCTTCCCTGAACAATGGCAGCAGTCAGAAGAATCCTATGGGAGAGACGAACAGGTCATTTTCCCGATCGGACTTCCTGATGTAACCGATTTTTCGATTGAAGATGGCGAAGAGAGAAGTTGAAAACCAGGTTTCTCTTGAAATGACAGCTGCTATGACCTACCTATCGCAATCGTCCCGTCTGGATTTTACCTTCTGGATAGAAATACTTCGATATCCATGCTGAACTCCAGCACGCCCTACTCAATCTGCCCGGTCAGGACCTCCAGGTTGCTGAAATCCGGGTCGGCGGCCAGGATATATTGAAGGATGGCATCCTCGCCCTGGATGGACGGCACCAGCGGATATTTGTTCCAGCCGCTGTCCTTGATCAACTGCCAGGTTTGGGCCTGCACCTGTTTGTTGACCCCCGCCAGCCAGGCTTCAAAGCGGAAGGCTTCATGGAGAAAAACCACGCCAATTTTCAAATTCCGCTCTTTCAAGGTGGGCGGGACCAGGGAGAAATAGGTCATGTCCATGTAGCCGAAATAAAGGCTGCCGGGTACGGCAAAATCGGGGTGCCGGTCCTTCAAATCCGTCCTCAGCCCCTGCATATACTCCATCAAGCCTTTATACGCAATTTGGATTGCGCCCAGGCTCAATTGTTTCCTGTATTCAAGCATGGATTCGTGGAATGAACTCATCATGAACCTCCAATGACTGGCCGCCTGGCAAATCCAACACCGCGAGATCGGCTCAACGATTACCGGGTTAACGCTTCGGGTAACGCCTGCGCTGCAGGAAGAGACCGATCGCTCCGCCCAGGCAGACCAGGGCCTGCACGCCCAGCAGGAGAGTCTTGGTCAGGCTCACTTGCGGGCTCCAGGCCGAGATGAACCAGTAGATGGCATTGGCAGCCAGGATGAGCAGGATGCCTGCCATCACCCCCCGGTCAAAAGCCTCGCGTTGATTCATGATTCACCTGCCGCTAATCATCACTGCCAGGTTGGGACAGGATGCTCTCAATCCGCTGCAATTCCTCCGCCGGGAAGGCCAGGTTCTGCAGCGCGCCGACAGCATCCTCAATCTGGGCAATCTTACTCGCCCCGATCAGGACGGAGGTCATGGCCGGTTGGCGCAGCACCCAGGCCAGCGCCATCTGGGCCAGGGTCTGGCCGCGCTCTTTGGCCAGTTCGTTCAACAGGCGCACCTTGGCCAGCTTTTCCTCGGTGATATCCGCCGGGCGTAGAAACCCGTGCGCCTTGGAGGCGCGCGAGCCTTCCGGGATGCCGCCCAGGTACTTGTCCGTCAGCAGCCCCTGGGCCAGGGGGGAGAAGGCGATGCAACCGATACCCTCCTCTTGCAAAACATCCAGCAAACCATCTTCTATCCAACGCCCGAACATATTGTAATAAGGTTGGTGGATCAGGCAGGGTGTGCCCAGTTGGCGCAGGATTTTAGCCGCTTCGCGGGTCTTCTCCGCCGGATAACTGGAGATGCCCACATAGAGCGCCCGTCCGCTGCGGACGATGTAATCCAGCGCCTGCATGGTTTCCTCCAGCGGCGTCTCGGGATCCGGGCGGTGGTGGTAGAAAATATCCACGTAGTCCAGCCCCATCCGCTTCAGGCTTTGGTCCAGGCTGGCCACCAGGTACTTGCGCGAGCCCCAATCACCGTAGGGGCCGTCCCACATGGTGTAGCCCGCCTTGGAAGAAATGACCAACTCATCCCGCCACGGTTTCAGATCTTTCTGGAGAATTTGTCCAAAGGTTTCCTCGGCCGATCCGGGCGGCGGGCCGTAGTTGTTGGCCAGGTCAAGATGGGTGATGCCCAGGTCAAAGGCGCGCAATACCATCGCCCGGCTGTTGGCAAAGGTATCCACCCCGCCAAAGTTGTGCCACAGGCCGAGGGAAACGGCCGGCAGCTTCAACCCGCTCCGCCCACAGCGGTTGTAAATCATTGATTGGTAGCGCGCATCACTTGGTAAATAGTTCATGTCTACCTCCTGGTTGGAACCTGCGTCCCCGAATCATTTTTGATCCAATACCTTCTGCTATTATGCCACACTTCGCCGGGGGATGCTTTCACCGGCACAGGACGGTCAAATCCGGCCAGGCGTACGCCACCTCCGGCAGCGATTTCCCACCGATCTCGATCGTCCGCTCGGCCGCCAGGCTCCCGCCCAACCGCTCATAAAAACCGCAGGCCGGGTTTTCCTTCAAGGCCCACAGGGCCATGGAATGAAAGCCCTGCTCCGCCAGGTGCAACGCCACCTGCCGTACCAGCGCCCGGCCGATGCCCCGGCCCTGGAATTCCTTCAGAATGTAAATGCCGTATAGTTCCCCATCCACATCCCCCACCGGCTCGCGGATGGCGCCGCAGGAGGTGAAACCAACCACCCGGCCGGGCGGTTCCTCGGCCACATAGGCAGTTTGCTCCGGGTGTTCAGCCAGGTGCTCCTGCCAGCGCGCCTGGCTGCGCTCGTAATTCAATTTGGCCAGGTGCTCATCCGGCACGATGCCCGCATAAGTGGTACGCCAGGTGTCCACGTGGACGCGGGCGATGGCCTGGGCATCTTCAAGGATTGCAGGACGGATCAGGGACATTTCATCTCCTCGCTTCCAGGTTTCTATCCATCATCGGCTCGCAGCAAGGTGAGTTGGTCCAACCTGGCCGCCGCGGAAAACAGGCGGATATTCCCTTCGACCTTCCGCAGATGCCCTTCCACCAGTTCCGCCGGCACCCCGGCCGGAGCATAGGAAACATACAGGACGTGGGAAGTCTGGGCCGTAATCGGGGAGCGGTTATCCTGGCCGTAAATCAGCGTGCAGCACACTCCTTCGGCGTCCCGCATCAGCATATCACCCGCATCGATCTCCTTTGGCGCGCCGTTCATGCGGGTGATCCAATCTCCCGCGCCGGCGATATCCAGCGTGATTTCCCCGGTCAGGCGGTCGGCATCATGCCCGGCCGTCAGGACCAGGGTTTCCACCTCGGCGCTAAAGTTCGCATCCACCAGGGGGGAAACCTCCGGCAGGTTTTTATCTTTCAGCACAATCGATTCCACCTGCAGCAGGACGTGGTAGGTCTTGCTGTACTGTTTATAGTAGCGTTGATAGGCTGCCATCACCGGCAGTGAAAGGAAATCACTACGGGTAAAATCGTGGTAACGTTCCCTCAGGAGCTTTTCCGTCCCCCGCTTCTGTTCCTCCAGGGCGGGCGATGAAACGGTATTGTTCACCCCCGAAAGCTCCAGCAGCCCAAAGGTTGCCCCGGGATG
>CAYOOA010000057.1:0-5477 GCA_964405455.1 uncultured Anaerolineaceae bacterium
GGAGGGATTACACTCTTCCGCTTGTACTTAAGACACTATCCAGGATCAGGCAGTCAGGGATTGCGCCAGGGCCAGGGAGCCCATCAAGCCGGCGTCGTCGCCAAGGGCTGCGCGAGTGATGACCAGGTCGTCCAGGTATTGCGAGGAGAGCACATGAGAATGCAGGGACGCATACAACGGATCCCAGAAGTAGCTGCCGCTGTGGGTTACGCCGCCGCCCAGGATGACGATGGTCGGATTAAAGATGTGCAGGTAATTGGCAATGCCGAGCCCCATGAAATGGCCGGCTCGCTGGAGGGCTTCCACCGCCAGGGCATCCCCGCTGGCGGCTGCTTCTGAGACCTGTCGGGCAGTGGGAGGAGGTTCAGGGGATAGTGAAGAGGGTCGACCGGCAGCCAGTTGCTCTTTGACGAAACTGGCGATCCCGGTCCCGGAGGAAAGGGCTTCCAGGTGTCCGCGCTGACCGCAGCCGCACAGTGGGCCGCCCTCGAGGACTGTCACGTGACCCAGTTCGGCGGCCAGGCCGCGTTTGCCCAGCAACAAGCGATCATTGATGATGACACCGCCGCCAATGCCGGTGCTGATGGTGAAATACAACAAGTCGTGATGTCCCTGCCCGGCGCCGAACTTCCATTCGCCAAGGGCAGCCAGGTTGGCATCATTCCCGAGGATGGCGGGTACATGGAAACGGTCTTCGAGTATTTGCCGCAAGGGCAGGTTCGTCCATCCGGGAATATTGGGAGCAGAGTAAATCACACCGCTGAAAGCATCCAGCGGCCCGGGGGCTGCTGCGCCAATCCCGCGCACCACCGATCCATCAGTTGGCCATAAATCGCCAATCAAGCCCAGCAGGCGTTCCACGGCGGAGCCCTTACCGCGTGTAGGAATCTTCTTCATGGCCAGGGGGTGAGTGGTACCGGCTGCGTATAGACCAGCCCGCAATTGTGTCCCACCTATATCAATCGCAAAATAGACATCCATATCCGCGATTATAGCATGAATGGCTTGATTCTCGTTGACGGTTCCCGGATTCCTTGCTATATTACCTGCAATGCCTGTAAATAATGGTCCCTGGTATAAACGACTTTTCCGCAAACTGCTCAAAAACCTGCGCTGGTTGAAACCCGGCCTGGGGGTCAAACGTTGGTTGATCGTGATCCTGGCAGGTACCACCATGCTGGCTGTCGGCCTGGCATTCCTGCTCCTGGATGTGTACCGCACGGCACCTGATACCTGGTGGCTGCCCGCCCTGTCCGTCATTGCACTGCGCTTTTTACCGCGCCTGGCGCGCGTGCTGATCTTTGGCGCCATCGGTGTTGGCCTGGTGGTCTGGGGATATGTCGGTCTGAACCGGACCCTGCTGCGCCCGTTTGTCCACGATGGTGAAGGTGTGCTTGAGGCTGTCACGGCCTTCAGCCGCAAGGAACGCGGACCGCGGATTGTGGTGATTGGAGGAGGGACCGGTCTTTCCACGCTGCTGCGCGGATTGAAGGCATACACCAACAACCTGATTGCGATTGTCACCGTGGCGGATGATGGAGGCTCCTCCGGAGAATTGCGCCGCAGCCTGGGGGTGCTGCCGCCGGGTGATATTCGTAGTTGTTTAACGGCATTATCCAGGGATGAAACCCTGCTTTCACAGCTCTTCCAGTACCGCTTTGGCAGCGGCTCAGGGCTGGAGGGTCATTCCTTCGGCAATCTTTTCATCACGGCGATGGCGGAAATTACCGGCAGCTTTGAGGAGGCCGTGGTTGAATCCGGGCGGGTGCTGGCCGTGGTGGGCAAAGTCCTGCCTTCCACCCTGCAGGACGTCCGCCTGGTGGCTGAAGTGCTTGTCTCCGGGCAGGATAAACCCATGCAGGTGAAGGGGGAGAGCGCCATTACTGCTGCCGGTGGGCAAATCCGGCGTGTCTGGCTGGAACCAAACAACCCCCTGGCCTATCCGCCCACCATCCAGGCGATATTATCAGCCGATTTGATCATTGTGGGTCCAGGCAGCCTGTACACGAGCATCCTGCCGGACCTGTTGGTGCCGGACCTGGTGGATGCCCTGCGCGCCAGCAAGGCGCTCAAGTTCTTTATCTGCAATGTCGCCTCGGAATCCGGCGAGACGGAAGGTTACACCTGCGGGGATCACGTTCACACCCTCGAAAGCCACCTCAACGGTCCGATCTTTGATCTTGTGGTCTGCAATCGGAAATACAATGCCACCCTCCCGCGCGGAGTGATGTGGATCAAACCTGAAGATGAATCCAAGCGGGATTACATCCTCTACCAGGCTGACCTGGTCAGCAATGAAATTCCCTGGCGGCATGATGCCGAAAAACTCGCTCGAACCATCATGGATCTGTTTGAAGAGAGAACAGGCCCATTGACAGAACGCGAAGACGTGGCATAATTAGTCGATTAGGGGCTTGTCTAAACATAGCCACGGGAACGTGGTCATAATCTTATTATGTTTTTGGAGGACAAAATGACAGTACGTGTTGGTATCAATGGTTTTGGGCGGATTGGCCGCCTGGTATTCAAGGCTATGCTCGACCATGCCGGCGAAGACCTGGAAGTTGTAGCAGTGAATGATTTGTTCGATGCCAAATCCAATGCACACCTGCTGCACTACGACTCCACCTACGGGATTTACCACCGCCAGGTGGAAGTCTCAGGCAGCGATTTGGTTGTGGACGGCAAGTTGGTCAAAGTGTTTGCGGAAAAGGATCCCGGTAAACTGCCCTGGCGCGACCTGGGTGTGGACATTGTCATTGAATCCACCGGCGTCTTCACCGATGCAGTGGGTGATCCGGCCAAGGGCAAGCCCGGCGCGAACGTGCACATCGTCAGCGGCGGAGCCAAGAAGGTCATCATTTCCGCCCCGGCGAAGAATGAAGACATCACCATCGTGCTGGGTGTCAACGAAGACAAATACGATCCCACCAAGCATCATGTTGTTTCCAACGCTTCCTGCACCACCAACTGCCTGGCCCCGGCTGCCAAGGTTGTCAACGATGCCTTTGGCATCGTCCAGGGTGTGATGACCACCATCCATTCCTACACCAATGACCAGGTCATCCTGGACCAGGGTCACAAGAAGGAAATGCGCCGCAGCCGTGCTGCCGGTTTGAATATCATCCCCACCACCACCGGTGCCGCCAAAGCGGTTGCCCTGGTGATCCCCTCCCTCAAGGGAAAGTTTGACGGCTATTCCCTGCGCGTGCCCACCCCCACCGTCTCCATTGTGGACTTTGTCTGCACCGTTGAAAAGCCGACCACCAAGGAAGAACTGAATGCCACCTTCGTAGCTGCCTCCCAGGGCGCTTTGAAGGGTATCCTCGGTGTCACCACCGGCGAATACGATCAGCCGCTGGTTTCCACGGATTTCAAGGGTGATTCCCGCTCCTCGATCGTTGACCTGGCCAACAACATGGTCATGGGCGGCAACCTGGTTAAAGTAGTTGCCTGGTACGATAACGAATGGGGCTATTCCTGCCGGACGGTTGACCTGGCTCGCTTGATGGCCAAATCTCTCTAATTCATCGTTCAATAAGGGGTGGGTCAACAACCCACCCCTTCCTGCAATACGGCACTTTCGGATTGGAAAGGCCGTTTTTCATAAAATGAGGAATAATCCAATGTTCAACAAAAAGACCATCCGAGATATTGACGTTAAGGGCAAGAAAGTGCTTGTACGGGTCGATTTCAACGTCCCGCTCAAGGACGGCATGGTAGGTGATGATACCCGCATCCGCGCAGCCCTGCCGACCATCCAGTACCTGCTGGAACACGGCGCGGCCGTGATTTTGTGCTCTCACCTCGGACGCCCCAAGGGCGGTCCGGACCCCAAATTCAGCCTCAAACCCGTGGCGGAATACCTGGGCAAGTTGATGGGCAAACCGGTGGCCTTTGCCGAGGATTGCGTCGGCCCCGTGGCGGAAGCCGCTGCAGCTGCCCTGAAGCCCGGGCAGGTGCTGGTGCTGGAAAATACCCGCTTCTACCCGGGTGAGGAAAAGAACGACCTGGAACTGGCCCAGAAAATGGCCAAGCTGGCCGACCTGTACGTCAACGATGCTTTTGGCACAGCTCACCGGGCACATTCCTCCACGGAAGGTGTGGCGCGCTACCTGCCTGCCGTGGCCGGTTTCCTGATGGAGAAGGAAATCAAGTACCTGGGTGCCGCAATTGAAGACCCCAAGCGGCCGTTTGTGGCCATCCTGGGCGGCGCCAAAATCAGCGACAAGATCGGCGTGATCAAGAACCTCCTGGCCAAGGCGGATGTCATCCTGATTGGCGGCGGTATGGCCAATACCTTCCTGGCTGCCAAGGGCCTGGCCATGGCAGATTCACTGGTGGAAGCGGATGCAGTTGCCACGGCAGCCGAATTGCTGGCGCTCGGCGGGGATAAGCTGCATTTGCCGGTTGACCTGGTGATTGCCAATGCATTTGATGCTGCGGCTGAGAAGAAAGTCATCCCGACCGGGCCTGTGCCGGAAGGCTGGCGCGTGCTGGATATCGGCCCCAAGACAGTAGCCCAATTTGGCAAGGTGCTCCATGGTGCCGGTACGGTCGTATGGAACGGCCCGATGGGCGTATTTGAATTCCCGGCTTTTGCCGAGGGCACCTACGGCGTGGCCAAGGCGGTTGCGGCCAGCGGCGCCATTAGCGTGATTGGCGGCGGCGAGTCCGTGGCGGCCATCCAGCAATCCGGTCTGGCGGAGAAGATCACTCACATTTCCACGGGCGGCGGCGCCTCCCTGGAAATGTTGGAAGGCCTGGTTCTGCCCGGCCTGGCAGCCCTGCAGGATAAATAATCTTGAAGTCACCCCCGTTCAGCAATGAACGGGGGAAAATTTTAAGTGGAGTTCAACCATTCATTGGCGGAGGAGTTAATGAAGAAAGTATTGATTTGGGTGGGAATTGCTTTGGCAGCTCTGATCCTGATCCAGTTGGTTCCATATGGACGGAATCATACCAATCCGGCTGTGATTGCAGAACCCAAATGGGACAGCCCAACCACACGTGAACTAGCCAAACGAGCCTGTTTTGACTGCCATAGCAATGAAACCACCTGGCCGTGGTACAGCAGTATCGCCCCGGTTTCCTGGCTGAACCAGCACGACGTGGATGAAGGCCGCTCCCGCTTGAACTTTTCCGAGTGGGGTGTGGTCACCACCGGAGAAGGTAAGGGCAGGGATGCCATGTTTGAAATTCAACGGGCTATTGAATCCGGGGAAATGCCCATGCCGATTTACGTAATGATGCACCCGACCGCAAAACTGTCGGCAACAGAAAAGCAGCAGTTAATCGACGGGTTGTTGGTGACTACCGGGCAGAAATAATCTTGGTTGACAATGAAAGGCGGGCATGATAAAATTTTGTCCGCCACTTGCCCCCATCGTCTAGCGGCCCAGGACGCGGCCCTCTCAAGGCCAAAACGAGGATTCGAATTCCTCTGGGGGCACTATTTATTTAATCGGCCCTCTCAT
>CAYOOA010000057.1:5577-14043 GCA_964405455.1 uncultured Anaerolineaceae bacterium
AGACTGATTATCAATGCCGATGATTACGGCCGCACGGCCGGCGTCTCCGCCGGTATCCGCAAGGCCCACCTGGAAGGGGTGGTCACCTCCACCACCTGCATGATGAACCTGCCGGACACCCCCCGCTACCTGGACCTGGCCTTGAAATCCTGCCCGGACCTTGGAATGGGCGTTCACTTGAACTTGACCTTTGGCGATCCGCTACATCCAGCCAGTCGGGTTAGCACCCTGGTGGACGCCGAAGGGCGGTTCAATGGGCTGGATGGCTTCCTTGCACGCCTGGCGAGTGCCCGTTTGGAGGAAATCCGTCTGGAGTGGACGGCGCAAATTGAGCGCTTCATTTCCGCGACAGGGCGGCACCCCAGCCACCTGGATTCCCACCACCACACTTCCTACTATACCCCCGGCCTGTTTGGTCTGATGCTTGAAATGGCCAATCACTACCAGTGTGCCATCCGGTTCCCGGTCTGGCAGGGACAGGTACGCGGGATGGCAGATGAATTTGCAACTGAAATGGATCCAAGCTTAGCGCAACTCATTGACCGGAAAGCTGTGCCGCACCCGGACGGATTCATTGAGACTTTCTATGACCTGGGCGTCAGCCTGGAAGAGATGCGGGGCATCCTGTTTGGTTTGCCTGAAGGGACTTTCGAGATCATGACCCATCCCGGCCTGGTGGATCCGGATCTAAATTCCACATACGCCGGCATGCGCGAAGTGGAACTGGGCATCCTGATAAACCCCCAGGTTCGTAGTTGGATTGAACAGAACCAAATCACATTAATCCATTTTGGGCAAATCTAACGGGATTGGACCAGGCGCTTGACCAGCAAAAGTGCGATAAAAGAAATCGAAACCAGGATTACAGATAAGGTCAAAGCCAAATTCAGATCCACTTCAAAGCCGAGGTAAATCGCCATCGGCATGGTTTGCGTTCGCCCGGGGAAATTCCCGGCGAAGAGGATTGTGGCTCCAAATTCCCCCAGGGCGCGCGACCAACTCATTACCCCTCCGCTGATCAGGGCGGTCTGAGCCAGCGGGAGGTAAATATATCGCATGAGCTCGAAACGGTTGGCCCCATCCAACTGGGCCGCCTGGACAATTTCATCATCCACGGCAGAGAAACCGACGGCTGCCGAGCGCACAAAGAAGGGTGCGGCAATGAAGACCTGGGCAATGATCACCGCCGCCAGGGTGAAGGGAAGCTGGATGCCCAGCACGGACAGCCACTGACCCAGCAAGCCCTGCCGGCCCAGGGTGATCAGCAGGGCGACACCCGCCACCGAGGGGGGCAGGACGGTGGGCAAATCAACGATGGTATCGATGACGTTCTTGAAGCGGAAGCGCGGCCGACTGATCAAGTATGCCAGGGGGGTACCTGTGATCACAATCACTGCCAGGGAGATCAGCGAACTGGTCAGGCTGACGCGGACGGCATTGAGCAGCGACTCTTCATGCAGGGATTGCCACCAATCCAGGGGTGAGATGCGCAGGAAAAGGGCAAGGATGGGAATGGCAAAGAAAAGCAGGAGCGGCAGCGAAGCCAGCCTCCAGAGCCGCTCTGATGCAGTAGGAAACTCCCCCGTCCGTGGGGGACTGCCACCATTCGTGGAAGGAATGGGCAGCTTGAAAGCAGGGCGGGGGAGGTTCTCGTCAGTCATTATGGGACGGGGATAAATCCGTATTTCGTTAAAATATCCTGACCGCTTTGGGAAAGCACATAGTCAATAAACAGCTTGGCTTCGGCAGGATGTTTGGAACCACTCAGTGAGGCAATAAAGTAGCTGGCCGGGATATTGATCTGATCCGGAATGGCAATGGTTTGAATGGTACCTGCTTCCGCACTGGCTGCATCAGTCGTGTAGACGATACCGGCATCGGCTTCACCCAGGGATACCTTGGTCAACACGGCCTTGACATTATCCTCATAGGAGACGACGTTTTTCAGCACATCCTCAGAAAAAGTGGTTGGGAATGAGCCGGAAGCAGCTGCCTTGGCAAGGAAATCCAGCGAGTATTGGCCAACTGGAACTTCCTTGGCTGCCAGCACCACTTTCAGGCCGGATTTGGATAAATCTTGAAGTTGGGTAACATTCCCTGGATTCTTGGTGGGGACAATCAACACCAGTTTGTTGCTTAGAAATTGCCTGGAAACATCTGCAGAAACATGGTTCGTATCGATTACTGCCTGCATGGTTTTCTTGGAAGCGCTGGCAAAAACATCCACCGGGGCGCCGTTATTAATTTGCTCGGCCAGGGCCTGGGATCCGGCAAAGTTGAAGGTTACTTTAATTTCCGGATGTACCTTCTCAAATTCAGCCCCAATTTCATTGAAGGATTCCGTCAGGGAAGCTGCGGCTGAAACAGCAATCTCAACCGATTGCACCGGGAGAGAGGTCACCTCCGGAGTGGGTGATTGACAGGCAGTGAGTAGAAAGCAGAAAACCAGCAACGAAACTATTAAGCGATTCATGATAACTGCTCCTCAAAGATTGATTTGCAATAATGAAGCCAGTCAAGGGAGGCTTCGATTTGCCGGATGCGGAATTGAATCACCGTTCGCTCGTAATCCTGGCTGTCAGTCAGGGCAGCCAGGTCCTGACGGGCATCGATCAGCCATTGTTGAGCGACCTGTACCTGCTGATCAAGCAATGTGGTGGTGAGATGACTGCCTGCTTCCCGGGCAAAAAACAGCCTGGCCAGAAACTCCTGGCGCAAATCGCGCGGATGGAGGACGGGGCTGCTGCGCCAGTGCTCAAATTCGAGCCAGCCCTGTTCAGTGAGTTGATATTCATTGCGGGTGGGGCGGTTTTCGCTTTCCTGTCGGGTGGATCTGATCAGCCCGTCATTCTCCAGCTTGTCCAGGAGGGCGTAGAGCTGACTTTGTTTCAGTTGCCAGATCATGCCCAGGCCGTCCAATCGGTCGAGTTCTTTGTAAATGTTGTAACCATGAATAGGGCTGCGGGCAATGATGCCCAGCAGGATAAATTCCAGGGTGAGGGGGGCTTGTTGGCGCGGGGACATAATTTGAATACTCAATAAATGAGTAATCAGATTATATCACCATCCTATAAATTTGAGCAAAAATTGTGAATTAATGGACAATCAGGATGAATTCGGCTTTGCGCGGGCCAACCTGCTGGATGATTTCCCCCAGTGTCCCACGGTAGATGCGCTCATTCGGCAGGGTCAGGTCGGCTGCCAGGGTGGCGTAATGATCCCTGCCAAAGGCCTTGGCAGCATCTTGCAGCAGGGCGGCCAGGCGGTAGGGGGTATCCATCAGCACCACGGGGATGCGCATGGCGCGCAGGCGCATTAATTCCTGCCGGCGCTGATCCGGCTTGGGGGAAAGGAAACCGGCAAAATAAAATTTTTCGGGTTGGAAATCCAGAACGGAAAGGGCTGCCATGAGCGATGAAGCGCCTGGAATCGGGACAACCTGGATGCCGCTTTCAGTCGCAGATTGGATCAGCGAATGGCCGGGATCGGCAAACACAGGTGTACCGCAATCGGTCACCAGCGCCAGGGCTTGGCCGTTGATCAGCCGCATGAGCAGTTCCGGGACAGCATCCACCTGGTTATGTTCATTTAATTGGAGAAGCTCCTTGCCGGTGATCTCCAGGCGCTTCATCAGCGCGCTGCCCTGGCGGAATTCTTCACAAATCACGGCATCCGCGGATTTGAGCGTTTCAATGGCCCGCAGGGTGATATCCAGAGGGTTGCCAATCGGAGTTGCAACGATGAACAATTTTCCAAGTTTCAGCATGCAGGTATTTTACCCGCGAAACGGTTAATTTGGCGGATTTCTATGCTATATTAAAGCAATTCCAGTTCCATTGGAGAGGTGGTAATGATTGATTTCCTCAGTCGCCTGGGTCCTGTTTTGCAAGCACTGCTGGCTACCCTTTTCACCTGGGGCGTGACAGCCCTGGGGGCAGCCGGAGTTTTCACCCAGCGTGAAATTAATAAGAAGGTTCTGAATGCCATGCTGGGATTTGCTGCCGGGGTTATGATTGCGGCCAGCTTTTGGTCGTTGTTGGCTCCTTCCATTGAAATGTCTGAAGCGATGGGGCTGCCGAAATATATGCCCCCGTTGGTTGGATTCATCCTTGGGGGAGGGTTCCTCTGGTTGGTGGACCGCTTGCTGCCGCATCTGCACATGGGCTTGCCGGATTCCTCACGTGAAGGCATAAAAACCTCCTGGCAGCGCAGCATCCTGCTGGTGCTGGCAATCACCCTGCATAACATTCCTGAAGGACTGGCAGTGGGGGTGGCCTTCGGGGCTGCAGCGGCTGGATTTCCCGGCGCAACGTTGGCCGGGGCGGTGGCGCTGGCGCTTGGCATTGGCCTGCAAAACTTCCCGGAAGGATTGGCAGTTTCTGCTCCTCTCCGTCGCGAGGGACTTACGCCCTGGAAAAGTTTTCTATTCGGGCAAGCCTCAGCACTGGTTGAACCGATTGGCGGCGTACTGGGTGCAGCGGCAGTGCTGTATATCCGCCCGCTCCTGCCGTATGCCCTGGCTTTTGCAGCCGGCGCAATGATTTACGTGGTCGTCGAGGAATTAATCCCGGAAGCCCAGCAAGGCGGAGAGACGGATCTTTCCACAATTGGGGCGATGGCCGGGTTTGCCGTGATGATGCTGCTGGATGTGGCGCTGGGGTAACCGATGAAATTATCCCGTCTGACCCGTACTTCACTGCTCCTCATGGTCTTCTTCGCCATGGATAAGGGCTTGGCTTTATTGCGCCAGGTGATCATTGCCCGCCAGTTTGGCCTTTCCAAAGAACTGGATGCCTTCAATGTTGCCAACAACCTGCCTGACCTGCTGTTTGCTTTGATCTCCGGCGGTGCGCTGGCAATTGCTTTCATCCCGGTCATGACCGAGGTTCTGACCCGTCAGGGCCGTCCGCAGGCCTGGAAGTTGTTCTCCAATATTGCCAACCTGGCGTTCCTGGTCACGGCCGGCCTGGCTGTGATTATCGCCATCCTATCCGATTCCCTTGTGCGCTGGCAGGTGGGAATTGCACCCGGATTTGCCGCACCGCAGCAGCACCTGGTGGCCCAATTGATGCGCTTGAACCTGGTGGCCACCCTGATTTTTTCCATCAGCGGCCTGGTGATGGCCGGGTTGCAATCCAACCAGCATTTCTTACTGCCCGCCCTGGCGCCTGTGATGTATAACCTCGGCCAGATTTTCGGCGCATTGATCCTGGCCCCGGATAAAGGATACAGCCTGGGTGGAATCACTCTCCCGGCTTTCGGGTTGGGTGTCCACGGGTTGGTGTACGGCGTGATCGGGGGGGCGATCCTGCACCTGGTCATCCAGATACCCGGCTTGATTCGTTACCGTTTTCAATGGACACCCGGGCTTGGATTGGCGGCAGCCGAAGTACAGCGCGTCTTGAAGCTGATGGGACCGCGGTTAATCACCATGCTATTCATCCAGTTGGACTTCCTGGTGCGGGATAATCTGGCTTCGCGCCTTCCAGCGGGGTCGGTAACTGCCTTGACGTACGGCTGGATGCTGATGCAAGTGCCGGAAACGCTCATCGGTACGGCGATTGGAACAGCCATGCTGCCCACCCTGGCAGAGTTCTTCACCCGCGGAGAGAATCAACAATTCAAGGAAACGGTGGAACGAGCGGTGCGGGTCATGCTGGCAGTTTCCCTGCCCGTTGCAGTCATTTTTGGTACGGCAATGCGGCCCCTGCTGGCTCTTGTTTTTCACTTTGATGCAGCCGGAACCGATTTGCTGCTCTGGACGACCCGCGGGTACCTGGTCGGGTTGGCCGGTCAGTGCATCCTGGAGGTTGCCATCCGATCATTCTATTCGCGCCAAAATGCCATCACACCGCTGCTGGCTGCGGCCCTAAACCTGGCGATCTATGTTTTCTCCGGCTTGCTGCTATATCGGGCCCTGGGAGCCCCGGGCATCAGCCTGACCGATGCCCTGGCCTTCACCATCCAGGCTGTCCTGTTGTTAGGCCTGCTCAACCGCCATTTACCAGGCCGATTGGATTTTTCCTCAACCCCCATCCGGGTCATCCTCGCGGCTGTCAGCGGAGGTGCGGTAACCTATGCCGTCCTTGCGTTAGCCGGTGAGCAGGCCATCCTGGCCATCCTGGCCATGCTGGCAGGTGCTCTGGCAGCCCTGCCCTTTATCTGGCGTGAATTGCGCCTGCTTTTACGGCTGTAGATAAGAAAGCTCTCACCGCTGAATCTTGGATCGGATAGGGTATAATTACGCTCATGTCTCAAGGAAATGCCAACATGGATGCTCCGTGGAACCCGGAGAGTGAAACACAACCCATCGAAAAACCGCGCCGCGTCAAACGCTGGCCGTTCATCCTGCTGGGTATCCTACTGCTCTTTATTGGCGGTGGGTTGGGCGGCGGATTGGGCTATCAAAAAGCCGTCCAGGCGCGCATTGATAAAGCCAACCAACAAATATCGGTGGCGGCAGCCACCCAGTACGAACTGGCCCTGGTCGATTACAAAGAAGGCCGATTGGAAATGGCCCGCCAGCGGCTGGAATACATCATCGGAATCAATCCGAATTTTCCCAATGTGCGCGAAAAACTGGCCGAAGTCATGGCTGCCGAGATGCTGGCCCTGACCCCGACTATTACCCCGACACCGACTCCCACCCCGGTCACACCGACGCCAGACTTGCGCGGCGTGGAAGCCCAGTACAATACCATCCTGGACTTGATGAGAGCGGAAGATTGGGATGGTGCCATCAGCGCCATCGAGGCGCTACGCCAGGCAGATTTAACCTACCGTGCCGTGGATGTAGACGGCCTGTATTACATTTCTTTACGCTACCGTGGATTGCGCAAGATCCTGGTTGAAGGCAACCTGGAAGGCGGAACGTATGATCTGGCGCTTTCATCCCGCTTTGGCCCGCTGGACAAAGATGCCGACAGCTACCGCATCTGGGCACGCATGTATATCACCGGGGCGTCGTTCTGGAAAGTAAATTGGCCCAAAGTCATTGAATATTTTGAACAGGTGGCACCAGCTTTCCCGAATATGCGTGATGGATCTGGAATGACTGCCAACGAGCGCTTGCGCCAGGCTTATTTTGAATACGGTAAAGAATTGCTGGCCAAGGAACAGGCCTGTGATGCAGTCAAGATGCTGGAATCCTCGCTGGCTATTGGCAGCAATGTCAATGTACAGAGCGTATATGACCAGGCGGTCCAGCAATGCGGCGGTTCAGAAGACGGCGGATCTGGACAGGGAGCCTCTCCCACGATCGGTCCCACGCTCACCATCACACCGACGCCGACCATTGGACCCACCCTGGAACCTTCTCCGACTCCCACATCGGAGCCCACCCAGGGCGCGACGCAAGAGCCCAGCCCCACGCCATGACCGCTGCTCCGACCTGGGTTATGGGCATTGCTTACTGGCTGCATATGCTGGCCACGATTGCCTGGCTGGGTGGATTGTTTGCCTTGCTTTTCCTCGTCTTGCCGGCCGTGCGGAGGAATATTCCCGCTGAATACGCCAGCGATTTTCTGAACCAGGTCCAGAACCGGCTGCAATGGCTGGGCTGGATCAGCCTGGTTGTGCTGGCTGCCACGGGGATGTTCCAAATGAGCTCCAATCCAAACTACCAGGGATTTTTAACCATCACCAATTCCTGGGCTGTGGCGATCTTCATCAAGCACATTTTGGTTTCGGTCATGGTACTGGTGACGGCTTACCTGACCTGGGGCTTGCTGCCGGCATTGAACCGGATGATGTTGCGGCGAAAAGCAGGTAAAACCGTGGACACTACCCAAATGGAGCGTTTGGAACGTCAGGAACAGATGCTGCTGACCGTCAGCCTGGTGCTTTCCATCCTGGTGATCGCTTTTACGGCGTGGGCACGGGCGGTGTAACTTCGATCTCCGGCAGGGGAGCTGTAAAGAATTCATTCGGCCATTGTGGATAATAATGAAAGACGTTTCGCCCGGGGAACATGGCAATCACCCGGGCATTTTCTTCGGGTGTGCGGCTGCGCGTGAAGACAAAGGGGGTATCCAGGTAGGGCGAGCTCAAATCCAACAAGGTACCGTATTCGATCCAATCCTTTTCAGGATGCACAATCATTAATGCCGGGGTTAATTCGAGTGCGCTTTGGGATTGAAAAGGTGCGAGGTGGCTGGCTGAAACACCGTACAGGCCGTACATCCCCCCCAGTCGGATGGGCAGATAAAGGTAAAAATTGACTCCCAGGCCAAAAAGAACGACAAACGAAACAGCAGCAAAACGGATCCGCGACCAGACTTTTTCAGTCCCGGGTATCAAATTGCCTGCCAGCCAACGGATGCCTGCAGCGCTGAGCAGACTGGCTGCGATGATTGCTTCAAAATAATAACGCGGGCCGAACGTCCAGGATCCAATCCAATACAGAAGGTACATACCGATCAGGGTGATGGGCAGAGCGGCCAGCAGCCAGGCCGGCCGGTTGCGCCG
>CAYOOA010000058.1:0-13639 GCA_964405455.1 uncultured Anaerolineaceae bacterium
TGGTGGAAGCGGTGCGCACGCTGGCCGCGGCCGGGCGCAAACCCGCCCACAAGACCTACCTTCTCATCAGTAATTATGAAGAGGTCGGCCACGGTGCGGCGGCCGGGCTGCCGGGGGATGTCACCGAGTTACTGGCGGTGGACATGGCTGCCGTGGGCGACGGGCAGACCTCGGATGAGTTTAATGCCACGCTGTGCGTCAAGGATTCCGGCGGGCCGTATCATCACGGTTTAAGCAACCGGATGCGCCAGATCGCCGGGGAATACGGCATCCCCTACAAGGTGGATATTTACCCCTATTACGGCTCGGACGGCGAAGCCTACTGGCGGGCCGGCGGGGATGTGGCGGTGGCGCTGATCGGGCCGGGCGTGGATGCCTCGCACAATTACGAGCGCACCCACCTGCAGGCGCTGATCGCCACCACGCAATGGGCAATGGCGTATATGCTGGGGTAGTTGGCAACCACAGATTACACGGATCATCACAGATAAAAACAATCCGCAGGAGATACAACTTCTGCGGATTGTAATTTTCAAAGACAAAAACTTATCCGCAGATAACACAAAGTACCCCGAATGGGGTAGATTTTCGCAGATGATTTCATTATCTGCATACATCTGTGGATTCAATTGATAACGTGTTCTCCGTGATAATAAGCAAGATGAGGTTTAATGGAGATTGCTTCGCTTTGCTCGCAATGACAAGATTAAAGCGCAGATGTATTAAATATCTGCGGAATATGTTTTTTCGTGTTATCTGAGGTTTGTTTCCAGCAAGCGCAGCGGGGCGAAGGAGTAGCGGTGAATCGGGCAGGCGCCCAGGCGTTCCAGCGCGGCACGGTGGACGGCCGTGCCGTAACCCTTGTGGCGGGCAAAGCCGTAACCGGGGTAGGCTTCCTCGTAATTCGTCAGCAGGGCATCCCGGGCAGTTTTGGCCAGGATGGACGCCGCTGCGATGCTCAAGGAGCAGGCATCTCTTTTTTTATTTATGTCCAGACGGCCTACTTTTGAATCGCCGGCAGGAACACTTTGCTGTAGCGGCTTTCATAAGCGCCCATGTCGCACCTTCCGCCGCGGATGCGGTTGTTATAATGCTGGTCAATCGTCAGCAGGCGTGCCCCGATCCCGCTGCAGCCGGATGGGTCTGCCGCATTAATGGCCGGACTGCTGATCAGCGGACTTTGCACCCGGGTGAACTGGCCAAAGTCTGTCAGGAGATTCAGGTCGGGGTCAATATTGATCCCGCTGCCGATGAGGCTGGTGCCTGTATCGCCCACCAGGGTGCAATGTGTGCTCTGGTACCGTCCCAGCAGGCTGTAGCCCAGGCTGAGTTTGCCGACACAATCCATGATCCGGATGCCGGTAGCCTCGCCGCTCATACTCAGGTCAAGATTACCAGCCAGGATGCTGTTGCTGAGATGCAGCACGCTGTTGGCGTCATCATTGGCGTAGCCGCCGCCATTGCCATCGAAAAGAATGCTGCGGGTTCCGGTCCGGTCGGCTGTATTGTTGCTGATGGTGACATTGTAGCCGTAAATGGCACTACCGCCGTCCAGTTCCACGTAAATGCCGCCGCCCTGGTTATGGGCTTCATTACCGCTGATGGTTGTATTTTCCAGGTTGACCCGGAAATTATCATTGGTATTGGCGACATTCTTGATGTAAATTCCACCGCCGTTACCTGGCAGGCTGTAGGTATCACTATGGGCAGCGATATTATCGGAAATTTCACTAAGCATAATGTTGACCCCGCCCTGGTCCTGGGGGTCTTGGATGGGGTTTGAAGATCCAACGAAGATACCACCGCCATCCGGGGCGGAGTTGCCCACCACCCGACTTTCTTCAATTTGCACCTGCGAGTGTCCATTGCCAAACTGGCGGTTGTAACCATTGAGATGGATGGCGCCGCCAAGGCGGGTGGCGGTGTTGTTGAGAAAACTGGAGGTCTTGATACTCATCAGGTTGGTATCGGTATCGTAGGCGGTTTGCGAGTAAATGGCGCCGCCGAAATCTGACAGGTTATCGGAGAAGGTGGAGGCGACGATTTCCACATAACCCTGTTGGTTGTAAATCGCCCCACCCAAACCGTTCACGGCATTCGTGGCAGAATTGCCGTTGAAGGTGCAGCCGGTGAAAAACGCCTTTCCCTTGACTGTAACCGCACCACCGCTGGGGGGAGTGCCGGGCGAATGCATCCCGGTCAGGGTCACGTTCAGCATCGACAACGTGCCGAGTTCCCCTACGTAGATGGAGTGGGTCGCAGAAATGATTGCGTTGCTCACAGCCAGGCTGAGATTGCCATCAATCTGAAAGGTATTTCCGGAATCAACCCCGGTAATGATGGGTAGCGTCCCTCCACCGGTCTGGGAGATGGAAATCTGGGTTAGTGCATCATCGCCGACCAAGCTGACTGTATCAAAGGTTCCTAGGTTGTAGGTGCCGCTAGGCAGGAAGATGTCCACACCATCCTTGAGGGCTGCGGTTTCGAGGGCTGCCCTCAGCGAACACTTACCACTGGCATCCGCACAAACCGAGGAAGCCGGGTTAGCGGCACGGGTATCTAGGGTGGTATTGACGGTGAATACAAGCGACTTTGCGGCGTGGGCCGGAACAGCCTGCCAGGGTGTTAAGAATGCCAGGATGAGAAAAAGAGTGAAGAATATTTGAAGAATCCGCGCAGCTTTCATGGTGACCCCTTTCGTGTTGATCAACGGTTGGATACGATTAATTTAATTATAAGGATTCCTGGAGAGGAATCAACTGTTTGATAGTAAGCGGGACTCAAGACGAGAGAGGGTGTAACGGCGCAAACGACATGCGGTGAATCGGGCAGGCGCCCAAAAGTTCCAGCGCGGCACGGTGGACAGCCGTGCCGTAACCCTTGTGGCGGGCGAAACCGTAACCGGGGTAGGCTTCCTCGTAATTCGTCAGCAGGGCATCCCGGGCAGTTTTGGCCAGGATGGACGCCGCTGCGATGCTCAAGGAACGTGCATCCCCTTTGATCAACGACTGCTGCGGCAGGGGCAGCTCGGGCAGGGCAAAGTTGCCATCCACCAGCAGGAATTGGGGTGTTTCGCCCAATTGCTCCACGGCGCGAGCCATGGCCAGGCGCGTGGCCGGCAGGATCCCCAGGGTGTCAATTTCCGCCGCTTCGGCATAACCCACCCCCCAGGCCATGGCAGCTGCCTGGATTTCACCGGCCCAGTGCTCGCGCTGCTGGGGTGTCATCTGCTTGGAATCGCGCACGCCCGGCAGGAATTGCTCCAGCCCGGGCTCCGGCGGCAGGATCACCGCCCCGGCAAAAACTGGCCCGGCCCAGGCGCCGCGCCCGGCTTCATCCAGGCCGGCCACCCAGACCAGCCCGTTTTGCCACAGGTTGTTTTCGATGGTGCAATCCGGATGTAGAGGAACCAGGGAACGATCAAAGCGGGCGCGCATACCGTCCCCGCAGGCTGTTCCAGCGGATGCGCAGCAAATCCACGGCCATGTGCCAGGAATCGCGCAGGAAACGCACCTTGGATTCAGGATTGAAATACCACGGGATGCCCAGTTCGCGAATGGGGATGCCCCACTTGCGGGCAATAAAGAGCGCCTCCACGTCAAAGGTCCAGCCGGTGATGGTAACCAGCGGGAAGAGTTTTTCGGCCACATCCGCCCGGAAAACCTTGAAGCCGCACTGCGAATCGTGCAGGCCGGGCAGGGCGAACAGGCGCACCATGAAGTTGAAGATCCGCCCAATCACGTGCCGGTAGGTGGGTTCGTTGTACCGTTTGGCACCCGGCCCCTCGCGGGAGGCAATCACAATCGGGGAATCCGGAAATTCGGGGGGGAGAAAGCGGTTGATCTGCTCAACCGGCATCGAGAAATCCGCATCACAGATGAAACGGTACTGGCCTGCCGCCGCCAGCATACCGGTGGTGACAGCCTTGCCCTTGCCGCGCGGCTCGGAATGCAGCGGGCGAACGAAGGGATAGCGGCTGGCAAATTCCTGCGCAACCTGGAAGGTGCGGTCCCGGCTGCCGTTTTCCACGACCAGGATTTCAGCTTCATACGGTTGTACAGCGACAAACAGACACGCCTGCTCCAGGGTGTGGGGCAGGCGGTTTTCCTCGTTATACGCCGGAATAATGATGGACAGGAATGGTTGCGGCAAGTGAATGCCTCTTTCAGCGCAATCGGCGCCGGGAAAAACTTAGAAAAGCGGCAGATGCAGGTTATCGCGGGTGGGGTTCTTTTCCCCGGTCACCAGGTATTCTTTTCCATCGAAAATGACCAGGTGAACCTGCTGGACAAGTTTGAACGTGCCGGCCAGGTAGGGGGTGCGGGTGCCGGTGAAGAAAATTTTGCCGCTCTTCAGGCGGGCAACCAATTGATCGCGGGTCAGCAGCACATGATCGCCGTATTCGGGGCCGCGGCGCTCATACGCCCGGGCTAATTCAACCTGGCCCCGGGCATCATAGCGGACAACTTCCACCACGCCATCCACCTTTTTCTGAGCCATTGCACTCCCTCTGCTTAAGGTAACCGCCGAGTTCTCCCGGCGGTTTCATTTTAGTCGGGGTGGGCGGACTTGAACCGCCGACCCCCGCGTCCCAAACGCGGTGCGCTGGCCAACTGCGCTACACCCCGGCAGTTCGAGTATAATCCGAATGATGCACCCCCGTCAAGGTAGGTATTGTTTCTTAATCTTACTCCTCTTCTCCGGATTCCTGGCGGCCTGTCAACCGCAGGCGGATGATCGTGGACTGCAAACCCGTGTGGCGCAAGCGGTGGAAACACTGGTTGCCGCCGTCACCCAGACTGCGACCTTGCTGCCTCCGCAACCCACACCACAGCCCACCCCGGTCCTGGTGGAAGTGAGAGCCGATTCCACCCCGCTGCCCACCGCCAGCCTCGAACCCATTCCACCTGAATCCCCCTCATCCACCGCAGAGCCGACCGAAGCACCTCCTCCAATACTGGAGACGGAACAACCGGCAGCAACTGCCACAGACGCCGCCCCCATCGGTGGAGAGATCATCCCCCTGGGAGTGCCAGGAGGATATGTGGCCCGTGGCAGCCATGCCCGCATCACCGACCTGCAAGTCTGGCAGGGGCGGATCTACATCGCCCACGGGGATTGGACGCTGAATACCGGTCCGGTGCGGGCGGTGGCATACAATCCGGCTGCCGGCAGCTTTCTCTGGGATGAACAATACACTTTTAATGAAGAAGAGGTTGAAGTTTTTCGGGTCTATGAGGCTGCCCTGCTGGCCCCGGGCGGTGATGGGCGGGAGGACTGGAGCTTTGGCAGCCTGTATGTGAAGTCTCCCGGCGCGGGATGGAGCCAGTTGCGTCGCCTGCCGGGCGGGGTGCACGTGTGGGATGCTGCCATCAGCGGCAGCCTGTGGGTGGCGGTCGGCAGCGGGGATGGCGGCGAAGGGCGAATCTGGATTTCCAACGACGGCGGCTCAACCTGGGCGTTGGATCCGGCCGGGCAGACCTTACTGGGCATCAACGCCGACGACCCTCTGCAGACCCATGCCGGCCTGTTCCGCCTGGGTGGGCAAATCCACCTGGCCGGGCCAAATGGCTGCTTTGTGTACCTTTCACCGGATTGGCAACCTGCCCCCGGCTGCGATCTGGCCGGCTTGCCAGTGTTTAAATCTGCGGAGTGGAACGGTATCATGGCGCTGGTTCCATATGCCGCCCGGCCGGTGGATGCCGCCGGGAAGTTGTTTTTGTATGACGGCACATCCACCCGGGTGCTGGATTTTAGTCAACCGGTTTTGGACGCAGTCGAGTACAATGGGCGGTTGCTGGTGCTGACAGCCCCGGCGGCCGGCAAGGCGCAGATTTTCTCTCTCACCTCGCCGGAAGGTGAATTCAACCTGCTGGCAGCCCTGGACCTGCCGCCGTTAAACCCGCTCAAACCGTATGCAGCCTGGCCCACGGCACTGGAAGCACTGGACGGATCACTCTACCTGGGCTTGCAGGACGGCCAGTTGATCCGCTTTATCCTGCAGGAATAATGCTGACCCGGCGGTCTTCCAGCCAAAACGCACAGATTGACCGCCAACACAACGATGGATATGAAGAAATCAATTTTAGTCATCTTCTTATTTGCTGTTCTCCTGGCCGGGTGTACGTTTCCATACCCGCCCCCCATGCTGACCTCGCCGGAAGCGCCCGGGCGGGCCAAACCATCGGCCACCATCACGCTCACCCCTACCCCCACGCCCACGGCCACCTTCACCCCCACCACCACGGAGACGCCCACCCCGACGCCATCCCCCACCCCGGGCTGCCTGGAAACGACCGGGCGGATTGAGGCGCACGAGCTGGAAGTGGCCGGGTTGAGCCAGCCGCTGCGCTTCCGGGTCTACCTGCCGCCGTGCTACTCCGCCGCACCGGAGCAACCCTACCCGGTGCTGTACATGCTGCACGGACAATCGTTTGACGAAACCCAATGGGACAACCTGGGCATCGATGAAGCCGCCGACGCCATGATCAGTTCCGGCGAGATCCAGCCGCTGATCATCGTCATGCCGGGCGAGGACAATTGGTTGGAAAACGCACTCAGCTCCAGGTTCGGCCCGGCGCTGATCAACCAGGTCATCCCGTGGGTGGACGCCAACTACCCGACCTGCCCCGAGCGGGCCTGCCGGGCCCTGGGCGGACTTTCGCGCGGGGCGGCCTGGGCCATGCGCCTGGGCATCCTCCACCCGGAGTTATTTACCGCCCTGGGCGGACATTCGCTGGCCCTGTTCGATGGGGATGTGAATTACCTGCCCGTCCTGCTGACCCGGATGGATGCCTCTCTGCGGCCGCAAATCTACCTGGACGTGGGAGACAAGGACCGCTGGAAGGATTCGATGACCGTTTTCGTGGCCAAGCTGGAATACATCCAGATGACGCCGGTTTTCCTGGTGCAGCCGGGCGGTCATAACGAGGATTACTGGCGGGAGCACACCCCGGAATACCTGCGCTGGTATGCCAGCCAGTTGAAGCAGCCCTAAGGCGGCTGCCCAACCAAATTTCTATGATACACTGACAATGCCATGGACGAGAAAAGTTTAACGACCCTTGAATTTCCCAAAATATTGGAACGGCTGGCTGCCTATGCCGCTTTTTCCGCCTCCGCCGAAATGGCGCGCGCCCTGCGGCCGACCGCCGACCTGGACAAAGCCCGCGCCCGCCAAGCGCGGACGAGCGAAGCGCGCCGCCTGCTGGATATTTACGGCGATGTGAGCGTCGGCGGGGCGCGCGATATCCGCCCGCTGGCGGACCTGGCCCGGCGCGGCGGCGTGCTGCAGCCGGCTGAACTGCTCGAGGTCAAGAATACGCTCATCTCTTCGCGCGAACTGCACCGCACCCTGGAACGGCTGGGAGCGGATTTTCCCCACCTGGTGGAGCTGGCCGCCCCGCTGCCGCCGCCCCCCGGCGTGGTGGATGCCATCAGCCGGGCCATCTCCGAGCGGGCCGAGGTGATGGATCATGCCTCGGACAAGCTGTCTTCCATCCGCCGCGAGCTGAAAATCTCCCACGAGCGCCTGCTCACCCGCCTGGAGCGCATGATCAACGATCCGCGCACCGCCCCGATGCTGCAGGAACCGATCATCACCCAGCGCAACGGGCGTTATGTCATCCCGCTGCGGGCGGATTTCAAGGGCAAGGTGCGCTCGATTGTCCACGACCAGAGCTCCAGCGGGGCCACCCTGTTCGTGGAACCGCTGGTGGTGGTGGAGTTGAACAACCAGTGGCATGAGCTGCAGCTGGCCGAGCGGGACGAAGTCCGGCGCATCCTGGCCGAACTGAGCGGCCTGGTGGGCGCCGCGGCAGCGCGCATCCATGAAATGGTGGAAGCGCTGGCCGTGATTGACCTGGCCCTGAGCTGCGCCAAGTACGCCGAGGACCTGCGCGCCGCCGAGCCGCTGCTCGAAGCGGCCACCCCGCGCCCGGATCATCCCGGCAGCATTCTCCGCCTGTACCAGGCCCGCCACCCCTTGCTGGACCCGGAAACCGTCGTTCCGCTGGAGGTGGTGCTGGATGAACAGACCTTCGGGCTGGTCATCACCGGGCCGAACACCGGCGGCAAGACCGTCACGCTCAAAACGGTCGGCCTGATGGTGCTGATGGCCCAGACCGGGCTGCACATCCCGGCCCAGTCCGGCAGCGCGCTCAGCCTGTTTGCGGATGTTTTCGCCGATATCGGCGACGAACAATCCATTGAACAATCGCTTTCGACCTTCTCCGGGCACATCACCAATATCGTACGCATCCTGCGCAAGGCGCAGCCCGGCACGCTGGTCATCCTGGACGAGCTGGGCGCCGGCACCGACCCGCAGGAAGGCGCCGCCCTGGCGCGCGCCCTGCTGGCCCACCTGGTCGAAGAGCATATCCCCTGCCTGGTGGCCACCCACTACCCGGAGCTGAAGGCTTTCGCCCACGCCACACCCGGGATCGTCAACGCCAGCATGGAATTCAACATCAAGACCCTGCGCCCCACCTACCACCTGACGGTCGGGCTGCCGGGACGTTCCAACGCCCTGTTGATCGCCGAGCGATTGGGCCTGCCGAAGGAAATCGTCAGCGCCGCCCGCGACACCATCAACCCGGATGAACTGCGCGCCGACGACCTGCTCAATGAAATCCACCACCAGCGCGACCTGGCCCGGCGGATGCGCGGCGACGCCGAACGCGCCCGCCACGAGGCGGAACAAACCCGCCGCCAGTTGGCCCAGCGCATGGAAAAGATCGAGGATGAACGCCAGGCCGTGTTGAACCAGGCCCGGTCCGAAGCCGAACGCGAGGTGGAAGGGCTGCGCGGCGAACTGGATGAAATCCGCCGGGCACTGGCCCGCGCCCGCCAGCCGCTGGAGGCATTGAAACCGCTGACCGAGAAAGTGGAAGAAATGGAAGCGGAAGTGCAATCCCCGGTGGAGCGGCGCCAGGCGGAAGGCAGCCAGGCCCGCCCACTGCGCCCGGGCGACAAGGTGAAGGTGCGCACCCTGAAAATGGACGGCGTGATCACCGCCCTGGGCACGGAAGATGCCGAGGTGCAGGTGGGCAACCTGCGGGTGCGCGCCCGCCTGGCCGACCTGCAGCGCGGGGATCAGCCGGAAGAACCGGCCGCCCCCACTCCCGCCCCGGCCCGCCGCTCCGGCGGGACCAACCTACCCGAAACCGGTACCGGCACGCCTTTCCATGCCTCGCCGGGCATGGAGCTGGACCTGCGCGGCGAACGGGCGGAAGACGCCCTGGATGCGCTGGACCGCTACCTGGAAAGCGCTTACCTGGCCGGGCTGCCCTTCGTACGCATCATCCACGGCAAAGGCACCGGCCGGCTGCGCCAGGTGATCCGCGAAGCGCTGCGCAAATCACCGCACGTCAAGCGGGCGGAGAGCGGCCAGGAGAATGAGGGCGGCGACGGCGTGACCGTGGCCCACCTGGATGTGTAAGGGTACCTGTCGACCGCGCGGAGAATGGATCCTTTTCCAATTGGAGAATTACCCTGCGGGAGATTGCTTCGTTTCACTCGCAAGGACTACAAAATTGAAAGACCGACCGCACCTGTCCCCTCTGGTACGTTCGGTCTTTTGCCCGGATCCCTTCGCCCAGGGCCCCGTTGTTGTCAATCTAATATGATTATACGTATTAGCGTGGACAAAACGTGGACACGGAGCGTGGACAAGATTCCATTATTCCATTAATTTTAATATCTGGCTGCGGAAGGTCTCAAAATGCGGGCGCAGGTCCGGGTTTTGCGTACGGGCATCCAGTGATTCCAATACGGCGCGCAGGTCCTGGCGGATTTCCTGTCTCAACGGTTGATCGAGCGCCGCAGCAAAGATATGCTGCAGGGTCAGGTTGATCACCTTGAGCCAGGGCACACCCGAATGGACGGCGTACTCGTTGAAACTGGCCGCATAAGCCAGGGCTTGTTCCAGGTTACCCTGCTTGAGGTTGACCAGCGCCTGGGCGTACTTGATAAAATCGCCCAGGTCCTCCATTTCAGAATCCGCGAGTTCCTGGAGGAATATTTCGATTTCCGCCAGGGTTTGCTCCACCGGGAAGATGGGCGCGAAGATGCCCAGGCGGCCGGCGGCTGCCGGCAGGGAGACCAATTTAAGCCCCAGGGTGCGAGCCTCGCCAAGCACCCGGTCAAACATAGCCAGGGATTGCTCATACTGCCCGATCGTTCCCAGTACGGTGGCCTGCTGGGCCATGTTTTCCAGGCGCAAGTGCTCATCCAGGGCCAGGGTTTCCCCCTGGTGATTGCCCTCCAGCGCCGCCGGGAAGTTCCACAGGAAACGGTGGATCTGGCCGCGGATCAACCAGAGGTAGGAAAGCAAGTCCGGGCTTTCGTGCTGGACGGAAATGGAATGGATGAAGCGTAGTTCAGTCCAGCACAGGTCCAGGTCGCCGCGGGCCAGCAGGACCAGGCTGCGCAGGGTGCGCAGATAGCCCAGGGTATGCCAGTAATGGAACGGTTCGCTCAGGCGAACGCCCTGCTCCACCAGGGCCAGGGTTTCATCGTAGCGGAAGGCGTAAAAGTTAGCCAGGGCCAGGGAAACCAGGGCGGCGCTTTCGGCATACTCCGATTGAATTCGCCGGGCATCATCGCGGGCCTGCTGGGCTTTTTCAATGCCGCGCAGCGGAAAACCAAGGTAGATGTAAATAATCCCGAGCATCATTTCCGCCAGGCTGCGCAGGCGGATAATTTCATCATCCACGGCGTTCTGGCTGAGGGCAACAGCCCGTTCCAGGTCCTGGCGGGCCAGGCTGTAGCGGGCCAGGGTGGTGGTAATGGCGCCGCGCAAGTTGAACGCTTCCATCTGCTCGTTAAGGTAGGGCAGGCCATCCAGCAGGAGGACAGCCTGGTTGGCGTGCTCCAGGGCATGTTCCACCGAACCGGTTTGCAGGTGATAGGCCGCCAGGCCGCGGTTGGCAACGCCCAGCAGCAGGCGGCTGCGGCGCTGCTCCCCGTAGCGAAAGAGGGTGACAAAGCAGGCGCGGGCCTGCTCCGGCCGGGTGGTTTCCTGGGCAATCCGACCCCAGGTGGAATAAAGAATATAAATGGTCAGGTCCGGCAGCGTCCGCTCATGGGTTTTTACCAATTGCTCGGCGCGCTGGAAAGCCGCCTCGGCATCTGAAACGGAATACAACGAGAGGGCATAGCGGGCAGCCTCCACCCAGGCGTAGATGGCCGGCAGCGGTTCACCGCCGGCTTCAAAGTGGGCGGCAATCCGGGCGGAATCCGGTTTAAGGGCAGACCTGGAGGTCTCCTGCAGCATGCGCGCTGCGCGGGTGTGCAGCATGCGCCGGCGGGGCAGGCTGAGATCCATCAACACCACTTCACGAATGCGGTCGTGAATGAAAACATATGCAAGGTCATCGCGGGAGAGGCGGATGAGGTGGGCGTGTTCCAGGTCCTCCAGGCCGGCGGTGATCTGCTCTCCTTTCAGCCAACTCACTTTTTCCACCTGGGCCTGGGTGAACTGGCTGCCCAGCACGGCGGCAGCGGCCAGCACCTGGCGGGCGAGCGGGGTTAGATCGTTCAGACGGGAGCGCATCAGGCTGTGCAATCCGCCCAGGGCCGGGGTGAGATCATCCGGATGGTTGGCATCGGCCGGCCGGCGGTAATTCCAGGCGCGCAGCCATTCCAGGATGTACAACGGGTTGCCGCCGGTGTCCAGCGCCAGGCGCTCCAACTTCTCCGCGGGCAGCGGTTCCCCCAGCACAACCCGGCTGAGATCCTGCATCTCCTTTAGCGACAACTGGGAAAGGGAAATGAGAACCTGGGGGAATTTCCGGCCGGGCTTGTTAATCATATCCGGCTGACCGGGCCCCATACTACGCGCCCGGGTAAGGACGATTGAAAAATTGGGATACTGGAACAGCCCCCTCCCGGCCAGGTATTCGAGGGCCAGGTAGGAAGCCTGGTCGCACCAATGGGCATTATCAATAACGAACAACAGGCGGTTTTTCCTTGCCACCTGGGCGAAGAATTGATAAAGCGCCTCATATACCTGGGGCTGGCTTTCTTCACGGTTGAGGTTGCGTAAACCGGACATTTCAGGAAAATGAAGCCGCAGCTCCGGCAGCAGCAAGGCCAGGTGCGCCCGCCAGGTCGGGCTTAACTCCGCCCATTCATCCGGTTGAATATACTGGCGCAGGGCAGTCACCAGGGTCTGGTAGGGCAGGGACTGGTAATTTTCCAGGCAATCCAGGAACACCAGGCGCGGTGCCGGGTCCAAACTGCGATAGAACTCGTAGCCCAGGCGGGTCTTGCCGGAGCCGGATTCTCCCAGCACGATGGCCAGCCCGCCGCGGTTATAGGCCTGGCGCAACTGGGCTAATTCCTCCCGGCGGCCGACCATGGGATGGGGCGGCACCGGGATGGGATAAGGGGTTGCCGGCCCGGAGCGGGGTTTCTCCAGCCGCCCGGCCAACTGGGCCAGCACGGCCGGCAGGCCGTCGTCATCCTGGTAGAGGTCGCGCAGGTAGGCATAGTGGGCAGCCGCCTCGGCCTGGCGGCCCAACCCCAGCAGGTCATTCAGGATGGCGAAGTGCAGATCGGCATTAAACTCATCCCGCCGGACGGCCAGCTTGAGCCACTGCAGGTTTTCCTCCAGGTTGCCCACGGCGGAGGCATGATCCGCCAGGTGCAGCAGGCAAAACTGGCGGCTCATCTCCAGCGTTTGGCGGTTCTGGCTGACCCATAGATCGTACCCTTCCGTATCCGGGTATTCAAAACCGGCCAGGAAGTCTTCGCCGTGCCACAGGGTGGTCGCGCGGGCCAGTTCCTGGTAGACCGGGATGGGCAGCGGTTCACTGCGCGCAACCAGGTGGGCGGTGCGGCGGTTGGCGTTCAACAGGTCGTTGAACTCCTGCACGTCCACGTAGACCCGGTTGAAATCCAGCCAGGCTTGCTCACGATCCGCATTGAGAAGGTCCGGATCGGGCAGTGCGGTGCGCAGCTTGGAGAGGTTCTCGCGCAGGAAACGACGAGCTTCCCCTTCCGGCTTATCGGGCCAGAGGAGGAGCATCAATTCGGAGCGGCCAACCGGGTGGGACTGACCGGCCAGGTAATACAGCAGGGCGCGTTGATTACGGCGCTGGATGTGGATGATTTCATCACCCCACTTGACTACCGGCGCCCCCAGCAACAGCACGGATAGCTTGGTATCATTCACAAGTTGATTGTAAACGGATTCGGGGGAAAATTCCAGTTGAATCGGAGTGAAATTCTCTTAAAGATTGCGGATATTTCAAGTAGAGTATTGATGAGGATTGCTGGATGAATGAATTGACGTCCCGTGTTCCCTTGCCATCCTCAAAGATGAATCGATGCTGAGATAGATGCGTTTTATGCTATAGTAATACCATCATCACCTTCACGGGGGGAGGCCCGCATGCCCGCACCAGATATCATCCGCCAACTTGTCCAACGCTTTTCCAGCCGTAACATCGACCGGCTGGTCGACCGAACGGTCGTGAGCTGTGCGGCCGCCTGACGGATGAAGAAATCCGGATCGTGGAGGGAACGTAACCTACCGTATGGGCACGGGGGATGGACGAACGGGTCACACTTCAGCGTTTCCCCCGTGCTCCTACTTGTTTTGAGAGATTATTTTTTAACCAGATCAAGGAGGCAG
>CAYOOA010000059.1:0-13174 GCA_964405455.1 uncultured Anaerolineaceae bacterium
GCAAGGCGGCCTGGTTCCCCTGGGCGCTGGGTGGGGCGGGTGTGGTGTTGGTGGGTATCATTGCAACGATCGTCATCACTGCCCTGGCCCGGCGCAACCGCCCGCAGCCCCCTTCCAGCGGGGGAGATTATGACTTCTCCTCGCCCAACGACTTCAGCAGCTAAAAGACTTATCCGCAGATAGAAACGAAATAACATCAAGCCGACCCATGGGTCGGCTTGATGATTAATTAATATTTCTCGTTGGACACCTGCATTTAAACAGGATTATTTTCCCGCAATTATTTTATTGGTATATATCTGTGTCATCTTCCCTGGCGGGGGCAATGTGTGGTTATGCTTTGCTTTTCTCTTCCAGGCGGGCGATAAATTTGGCCTCATCAATGATAAAGCGCTCGTGCTCGCCCTCGGCGATCTTTTCCACCGCATCCCAGGCTTCGATCTTGAATTTCACCCGCCGGCGGTCCACCTCCAGCACCTCGGCGCGGAAACGCACCTGCATGCCGACCGGCGTGGCAGCCAGGTGGCGCATGTTGACCAGCGTGCCCACGCTGCTCTGGCCGGGGGCCAGGTGCGGCAGCAGCAGCAGATGGGCGGTGCGTTCCAGCATGCCGATCAGGCGCGGGGTGGAGAAGACCGGCGGCAGCGTCGCACCCCCGCCGTGGCGGGCAGTATCGCTCTCCTGGACAATCATCGTGACTTCATTCACCATTCCAACTTCAACGGGCATTGATTACTCCATTTAGCAAAGGATAACCACGGAGGCACGGAGGGCGCTGAGGGCACTGAGATTGTTAGAAAAATAATAACTCTGCGTTCTCTGCACTATTCGTATCTCCGTGGTGAAGGTTTTACAGTATTTTTATCAAGGATAACCACGGAGGCGCGGAGGGCGCTGAGGTTTGTAGAAAAATTATTTCTCCGTATTCTCTGCACTCTCCGTGTCTCCGTGGTGAAGATTTTCACGGAAAATTCTTTAATTCTCTTTTCTTCCTCCGTGCCCTCCGCGTTCTCCGTGACTCCGTGGTAAAGGCTTTGCAGTATTTTTAACACAGATCAAACGAATTCGACAAGTAGGTCGCGGAATCAATCCACCGGGGTAAGTAGTTCTTCGGGCGGGGTGGAGGGGCGCTGGCGGTGCAGGTACGATTCAACTGTGAAGATGATCAACGCCGCCCAGATGAAGATGAACCCGACCGCGCGGTGCATGGAGAATGCCTCGCCGAACAGGAACACACCGATCAGGAATTGCAGGGTGGGGGTGATATATTGCAGCAGGCCCATGGTGGAGTAGGGGATGAGGCGCGCCCCGTAGGCAAACAACAGCAGCGGGATGGCCGTCACCACGCCGGTCAGGGAGAGCAGCAGGGTTTGCAGCCAGGGGCCGTGGCCGAAAGCGCCCGTGCCGTTGAACTCCACCGCCAGCAGGAAACCCAGCGCCGGCAGGAAGACCGTCCCGGTCTCCAGGGTCAGCGAGTGCAATGAGCCAAGCGGGGCGACCTTCTTGACCAGGCCGTACAGCCCGAAGGACAGGGCCAGCACCAGGGCGATCCAAGGCAGGGAGCCGAAGGTGATCGTCAGGTAAGCCACGCCCAGGGTAGCCAGGCCGACCGGCAGCCACTGCAGCGGGCGCAGGCGCTCCTTGAGGAAGATCACACCCAGCAGGACGTTGACCAGCGGATTGATGAAGTAGCCCAGGCTGGCTTCCACCGTGTAATCCTGGGCGATGGCCCAGACATAAACCGTCCAGTTGACCGTCAGCAGCAGGGCAGCCAGGAAGTAGATCAGCACGGTGCGGCGGGTGATCGAGCGGCGCAGCACGCCCCACTCGCGGCGCAGGCTGATGACCACGACGAGGAAGAGAAACGACCAGGCGATGCGGTGCCCGATCACCTGGAAGGAATTGACGTTTTTCAGGGCATGGAAGAAGATGGGGAAAAGTCCCCAGAGCAAGTAGGAAGCAAAGCCGGCCAGCACACCTTTTTTCATTATGGACACCTGTAGAAGGGAATACAGGAGGGAATGATAACACAGAGTGAAACAATCCGCAGATGAGCGCCCATCGTCCCTGGAGGAAAGATGGGCGCGGAGATTTCAAAAATCGTTTTGCGCGGACCACCATTCAGCGGATTGCAACCCAATCCGTAAACCTTTGATACCAGGCGGTGGAATTATGAAATGTTATTTTTCTGCAGTAACAGCGCCAACCGCGATCCCTGCCAGCTCCTCCCAGGCTGCCTGCGCCCAGGGGTGCAAGACCGGCAGGGTGCGGTGGATGTAGTCCAGGTAGGCCCGGCAAGCCTCAACCAATGAAACATCCAGCGCGGCGCGGATTTCCACATCATACGGCGGACGGCCGGGCTCATCCCAGCCGATTTTATCCGCCACGAAAACAACCTGGTCCAGCGCGGATGAGCCGGGCTTGAGGGTGGTGTGGCAGCCAACGGCGGAGAGAACGGCCGCATCCGTGATGCCGAAAATCTGCTCCGCCATGGCCGCGGAGAGCTTTTGATGTACCAGCTTGGGGTGCGCTTCCTCGGCAGGCAGCACCTCCAGGCCAAGCAGGCGCGCCGTCTCGATGCGGCTGGCATCGGGAAAGACTGCGCTGATGTCGTGCAGCCAGCCGCCGACCGCCGCGGCCTGCGGATCCAAGCCAAAGCGGCGCGCCAGGCGGAAGGCCAGGCCGGAAACGCGGGCGCAGTGGGCAGCCGCCCGGGTGCAGCCGTGTTGAACCAGGAAGAAAGGCACGTCCCGGGCGGGATCTCCACAGAGGGAAATTCCGGCAGTCAGGTCCAGGAAGATGGGATGCATGGGAGGGGAATCAAAACTGGCAGGGCAAAACAGACCCTGCCAGTGTGTTCGAACTGAGAATTACAGCCAGCCCTGCTGCTTGGCGAAGTTGGTGATGAAGGGGATCTCCACGTACTCGCCCTTGTTGGCCTTGAGCCCCAGGACGAGGTTGTAGATCCAGACCAGCGAACTGATACAGCCCACGATCGGGATCAAGTTTAATAGGCCAATCACAATAATTTCCACGATTCCCAGGATAAGGGTGGGAACCGCATGATATTTGAGGAAGGGGCGGTTTTTCTTGTCTTCCATCACCAGGATCAAGATCGGGATGATCGGGGTGAGTAGAAAGGACAACAGGCCCCACAGGCGGTCATCACTCGTAATTTCAGGCGAGGACGGGGTAACGGGTTGTTCACTCATATCAGACCTCCAGGCAAAGATGAATGGTTCTGGATATTATTATAGACCCATTGTCAAGCAGGTGATACAGGAATGATTACATATTCTATCGGAAATAAAAAAGATTAATATTTAATTTGACAATCTTCTAATTATATTATATAATTTGATACGATAATAACATAATCAATCCTTATGATTTCAGTATGGATTTTATCAAACAAGAGCAGGTGCAAAATGAATCCGAGACAAAAACCAATTCCTTATGACCAGATCCTGCGCTCCAAAGAGCCGGAGATTGACAAGCTGGCCCGCTTGTTTGACCTCATCACCCGCCAGTATGTCACCGCCGCCGGGCACGAGGTGGACCTGCTGGAGGCCCTGGGCGATACCGAGAACCGCCTGAAGGAGCAGATCAAGCTGGGGATGATGCAGCACGCCCGCGAAATCTTCGCCGATTCGTTCCGCCGCGTGACGGGAAGGAAGGCCTGGGATGACTAATCCGGCGGAAACCAAGCTCAACCAGCGCGCCGAGCTGTTCAAGGCCCTCGGCCACCCGGTGCGCCTGCTGATCCTCAACCTGGTCAAAATCCGCCCGCGCCACGGCGAAGAACTTGCCTCCATCCTCTCGCTGACGCCGGCCACCATTTCGCACCACCTGGCGCTGCTGGAGGCGGCCGGATTGCTGAAATCCCGCAAGGATCAATATTATCAAGTGTATGAACGGGTCGAAGCGCCGCTCAACCGGACCCTGGCCGACCTGATTAACCTGAAGGAAGTTGAGATGAACACCCAAGTTGAAGAAGATGCCTATCGCGACAAGGTATTGCGCACCTTTATGCGCAACGGGCGGCTGTTGCAGATCCCCGCGCAACTGAAAAAATGGCAGGTGATCCTGGGCAAGGTGGTGGAGTTGTTTGAATTCGGCCGCACCTACACCGAGAAGGAAGTCAATGTCATCCTGCTGGATGTGAATGACGATGTGGCCTCGCTGCGCCGCGGATTGATCGAAGAAGGCCTGATGACCCGCGACCATGGGATCTACCAGCGGGTGGAGAAAGCCAAACCAGAAACCACCGATGGCGCAGAAAAATAATCGAGCCAATCAACAAAAAAGATCCTAAGGGTCTTGAAGACCCTTAGGAACTGAGTTTTTTATCCGGGAAATTCAATCCGGTAAGCTTGTCGGGCCATTGCCGACCACGCAAAATGATCGTTCCGGTCTCCAGACCGTGAACGATCAGACGAACCATCAAAATAGATCAGGGCGACCGGTCGGTCGCCCTGATAACTATTTATCACTCAAGAACTCTCCCAACCGCGGATGGTCGCGGTAGAAGCCGCGGTACTGCTCCGGCAGCAGGGCGGCAATGCGCAGCATCATCTCGGTGGTGTACTGCTGTAGCATCTCATCCCGGTTCTCGCGCTCCAGGGGCGGGAAGGTGAAAGCCGGCCCGAAGCGGCAGGTGATGTGGGTGCGGCGGAAGCGGCCCAATTCGCTGAAGAATTTCTCCGTGCCCCATTGCCCCACCGGCACGATCGGACAGCCCGCCTTGAAGGCGATCAGCACCGAGCCGGATTTGCCCTCCAGCAGACCGCCGGTCTTGCTGCGGGTGCCCTCCGGGGCAATTCCCAGGACGCGACCGCTGTGCAGAACCTCCTGGGCTGCCCGGAAGGCGCCAAAATCGGCCCTGGAACGGTCAATCCAGATCCCCCCGGCACTCTCCGTGAACCAGCGCATGAAAAGGTCAAAGCGGTATTTATCGGCCACCAGGGCGGTGATATCCGGGCGGATGGGATTGATGAACAGCACGGGCGTATCCACCTGGCTGAGGTGGTTGGTCACGATAATCACCGGTCCATCCGGCGGAATGTTTTCCAGCCCCTGGTACTGCAAGTGAGACAACCTGGGCAGCAGCCAGCGCACCAGGTTCTGCAAGCGGCTGCGTTTCATCGGTGGAATTCTCATGGTACGACTCCTGCTGCCTGCTGGATTTACTCCGGCTTGGTTTCCGGCGCGGCCGGGGCCACGGGTTTCTTGCTGCGGCCCTTGATCAGTTCCACAAAGACCGGGATGACGCTGATAAAGATGATGGCCAGGATGACGATCGAGAAATGATCCCGCACGAAAGGCACATTGGCGAAGAAATAGCCCGCAAAAATGCAGATCGCCGGCCAGATCAGGCCGCCAAAAATGTTATACGAGATGAAATAGCCGTAGCGCATCCGGCCGACGCCGGCCACGAAAGGCGCAAAGGTGCGGATGATGGGGATGAAGCGGGCCAGGAAGATGGTCTTGCCGCCATGTTTATTGTAGAAAGCCTGGGTTTTTTCCAGGTACTCACGTTTGATAAGCTTTGAATTGGTGGTGTAGACTTTCTCGCCGATGTAATGACCAATCCAGTAATTGGTGGTATCTCCCAGGATGGCTGCAGCAGCCAGTAAAATGTACAGCAGGATGACATTGAGGTCGCCAATGGCGGCAAAGGTGCCGGCGGCAAACAGCAGCGAATCACCGGGCAGGAAGGGTGTGACCACCAGGCCAGTTTCGATGAAGATGGCAATGAACAGCAGCAGGTACGTCCAGAAGCCGTAAGTGCTGATGATCTGCCCGAGATAATGATCCAGGTGCAAGAAGATATCAATGACCAGTTTAATGAATTCCATCTGAATTTTCCTCTTTTTTGATTGGATCCCCGGTTGGAGCAGGGATCTCATCCGCCGGGGTTGCGGCCGGGTCGGGGATGACCGGCTCATGGGTTTCGATTGTGATTGCAGCCGGCGCGCTTTCACGCCGCAGGCGCAGGTTCATGGAGAACAGGATGCCAGACAGGAGCAGCACCATCAGGCCGAGGGCATAGGGGGCGATCACGCCCAGGCCGCGTAAAAAGCCAACCAGGCCGGCCGTGACATCGATGAACGGCACCACGCCCACCAACAGGCCGAACAGGTTCCAGGTGCCGTGCAGGGCCACGGCGGCGAAGTAGCCCGCCACCATGCGGCCGTAGCGGCCGTTCGTCCAGGCTTCCGCCAGGCCCCAGCCCACCAGGCCGCTGCAGGTAACATGCAGCAAGCCAGAGCCCACGCGGGCCAGCGCCATCAGGGGCGTATCGCTGCCGGCCGGGGCGGCCAGGTAACCCAACGATTCCAGCAAAGCAAAGGCAGCCCCGCTGATCATGCCGAGATTGAAGCCCTGGGCCGGGCTGAGATTCTTTTTGCTGAGCGCCCACATCCCCAACGGTTTGAAGAACTCCTCCAGCAACGGCACCAGGCCGGAACTGACCATGAGGATAGTGAAGAGCACTGCCGGCTTCTGCAACAGGGGCAGCAGGGCGCGCTGGATGACCTCCGGGTCATAATTGGAGCTGGTGATGCGGGCGGCCAGGCGGTTCAGTTCCTCCGCCAGCGCAGCCTGCCCCCAGATGGCATTGGCGGCCAGGCTGACCACCACGATGACCGTGAGGCTTTCCAGCACAAAGACCAGCGGCATGGTGATCACCGCCCCGGTGCTGAAGACGCCCCACTCCTGCTGCGGGCGGGCGCCGGTCAGTTTGCGGCGGCCAAATTCCAGGAAGAACCAGAGCGGAATGCCCACCACCAGGATCTGCAGCGGGGCGAGCAGCAGCCAGGCGGTGAAATTGCTGCGGGCGGCCAGCAGGCTGGCCCCCAGCAGCAGCGGCCAGAGAATGACCAGGACCCGCACCACCCTGCGCGGGTTGGCGACCGACCAGGCCGGCTTTTCGCGGCCGGTGAGGCGCCGAACGGCATACACCAGGCCGGGCAGCAGCAAAACCGCCACTGCCGCGGAGGTCCAGCCGAGAACGCCCAGGGTATAGGCGCCCGTGCTGGAATCCGGGCTAAGCAGGCTGACTCCGCCCAGCAGCCCCAGGGCCAGCACGGCCAGCAGGGCAGCCAGGATGCCCAGCCCGTTCATCAATGCCAGGGCAAACGTTAGGCCGTGGAACTGCGAGCGGGGCGGGGCGGGCGGAGTCAGCGGTTCAGGTAGCATTTATTTCTCTGCGATGGTAACCGAGATGATCTTATCCCCGGCGGGCAGGTCCGTGCCGGTGGCCGGGTTGCGCGGGGTGAGGGCCTTGGCTGCATCCATGCCGCTGATCACCTCACCAAAGATGGTGTACTTACCGTCCAGGTCGGGCAGCGGGCCATATGTGATAAAGAACTGGCTGCCGTTGGTGCCGGAGCCGGAGTTGGCCATGGCCACCAGGCCTTCGCGGTCAAAACGCATATCGGCGTGAATTTCATCGCCGAAGTAGTAGCCGGGGCCGGCATAGCCGGTGCCGGTCGGATCGCCCGTCTGGGCGACGAAGCCGGGGATGACGCGGTGGAAGGTGATGTCGTCAAACCAGCCGTTTTGGGCCAGGAAGACAAACGAATTCACCGTGGTGGGGGCCTTGTCGGCATACAGCTTCAGGACAATATCACCCTTATCGGTCTTGATGGTGGCCAGGTACTGCTTGCTGGTATCGATGGTCATCGGCGGGCAGGTGGTGTACTGGCGGTCCTGCAACTTGATCAGCTTGACAATGGAGGTCAGGGTGGCCAGGTCGGATTGGCCCTGGTAGATGCGGCCGTTGATCAGCAGGAAGGGCGTGCCGGGCAGTCCGATTTCCATGCCTTTATCCTGATCCGCTTTCACTTTCTGAATAATGGCATCGCTCTTCAGGTCGGCGGTGAATTTTTCCACGTCCAGGCCGAGGGTCTTGGCAGTATCGATCAGCCAGGCTTCTGCCTGTTCCACGGTCATGGCGGACCAGGTGGATTGGCCGGCGAAGATGGCGTCGTGCATCTCCCAGAACTTGCCCTGCAAATCAGCGGCCTCGGCAGCCTGGGTGGTGATCAGGGATTTATCATGACTGTTGAGCGGGAAATTGCGGTAGATCAGGCGAACGTCCTGCGGGTTATCTTTGACGAGTTGCGCCAACACGGGCGCAAGATTGGCGCAGTACGGTCATTGAAAATCGCTGTATTCGGTGATGGTAATCGCAGCAGTTGCCTCTCCCAGGGTATGATCCGCGGCACTGGCCGGGGCAAAGAGCGACATGACCGCCGCCTCGGTGGGCTCCGGGGTGGGCAGGAGCGAGGTCACCGTGCAGAGGGCGGGGATGGGATCACTGGTGGTGATGGTGGCCTGGGTGGGCTCGGTCGTGGCAGCGGGGGTTTGGGATGCCGCCGGAGCCACCGTGGCAATGGTGGATTTTGGTTTACAGGCCGCCAATGCCAGCGCAGCTGCCATGACAATAAAGAGCAACGTTTTCTTCATACTGGATCTAAACCTTTCTTCATCTCCAGATGGCCCGGGGGGCTTGTGATTTTTTTAAGGGCGAAGCGGCCGGCTGTCTGTGCTTACCAAACCTTTGCGTCGTTCCGGCTGCTTCGCCCTTGCAAGACTGCATACAATTTCAGTTTACCCGCCCTGGATTAAAAGCAGATAAACGAATGATTCCTTATTACAATCGTTCCAGGATGGTCTGCCGCATGGTCTGCTGGACCTGCGGCTTGGAAAGGCCGGCATCGATCACCACCCAGCGCTGCGGCTCGGCGGCGGCCATGGCCAGGTAGCCCTGGCGCACCTTTTGGTAAAAGGCCACCTCCTCGGCATCCAGGCGGTTCCACTCGCGCGAGGAGCGCTTGCGGCGCAAACCTTCTTCCACGTCCACGTCCAGCAGCAGGGTCAGGTCGGGCTTCAGGCCGCCGGTGGCAAAATCCAGCAGGCGGCGCAGCCAGTCCAGGTCCACGCCGCGGCCGTAGCCCTGGTAAGCCAGGGTGGAGTCGGCATAGCGGTCGCACAGCACCACCTGTCCGGCCGCCAGGCGCGGGCGGATGACCTCCTCAACAAGCTGGGCGCGCGAGGCGCAAAACAGCAGGATCTCGGTGCGGGCGTGCATGGCCTTGTTTTCCATGCCCATCAGGATCTCGCGCACCTGGCTGCCGATGGGGGTGCCTCCCGGTTCGCGGGTGACATAGAGCGGCACGCCCTGGTGGCGCAAGAATTCCTCCAGCGCCGGGAGTTGGGAGGTCTTACCGCTGCCTTCAGAGCCTTCGAGGGTGATGAACATGGGCAGGTTAATCCCGGTAGATGCGCACGCGCCGGTTGGGTTCCTTTCCGTAGGAGTGAGAGGTGAGCTGGGCCTGGCGGGCCATCTCGTGCTGCAGGCGGCGGATGGCGGCCGAGGCGGGCGGCAAATCCGCCCAGCGCTGGCCGTTGAGGACGAGATTAATCGCGTCCTGGGTCTGGCTGTTGACTTCCTCCCAGCCGTGGTCGGCGCCGTCGAGGCCGATGTTGAAGATCTCGGCCAGTTGGGTTTCCATCTGGTTGACGGTGTTGGCGCGCAGCACGTAAATCGAAAGCCCGCGCGCTTCGGCCGCCTGGATGGTTTGCTGGCGGTCGCGGTAGTAGCTGCGCAGGGTGAAGAGCACATCCGCTTCGGAAAGGTCACGCACCACCACCGCCGGCACGCCCAGGCGCTTGGCTGCCTGCATCAGGCGGTTGCGGGCCACGCCGTAGGGCAAAATGTGGACGGTCTGGGCGGAATCCGCGATCAACCCGGCCGTGGGGCGTTCAGAATCGATGGAGCGCTCAAAATCCTCGGCGGCCGCATACTGGCGCACCGGGCCGGTGCCCATGCGCCCGGCGCCGGCATCCCCCAGGCTGCGCCGGCCGTTACCGCTGGAGGACCGCCCGGCGGTGGGGGCGGCCGGTTTTTCGATGTGGATTTCACCCTGCGGATCGCGGTAGCGGATTTCGGGCTTGAACTGCACCGAGCGCACCAGCGCATCCACGGCGGCGGCCACATCCGGGTGGATGATCAGGTAGTCGCGTTCCTGGATTTCGATCAGCACATCAAAGGTAGGCGGGGCGCGCCGCTCAAGGACGGTCTTCTGCGTGCCGCGCCGGCGAGCCTCTTCATCTGACAGCGTGACGGATTCAATCCCGCCGATCAGGTCGGAGAGGGTGGGGTTGAGCAGCAGGTTCTCCAGCGTGCGGCCGTGGGCGGTGCCGATGAGCTGCACGCCGCGCTCGGCGATGGTGCGGGCGGCGGCGGCTTCCAGTTCCCGGCCGATCTCGTCAATCACGATCACTTCCGGGTTGTGGTTTTCCACCGCTTCGATCATCACCTCGTGCTGCAAATTGGGTCGAGCCACCTGCATGCGGCGGGCCTTGCCCACCGCCGGGTGGGGCACATCGCCGTCCCCGCCAATCTCGTTGGAGGTATCCACGATCACAACCCGCTTACTTTCGCCCAGGATGCGGGCGGCCTCGCGCAGCATGGTGGTCTTGCCAATCCCCGGCTTGCCGAGGATGAGGATGCTCTTGCCGGACTCAACCAGGTCCTGGATGATATCAATGGTGCCGTAGACCGCCCGCCCCACCCGGCAGGTGAGGCCGACGATAGTACCCTTGCGGTTGCGGATGGCGGAGATGCGGTGCAGGGTGCGCTCCAGGCCGGCGCGGTTATCGGCATCAAACTCACCCACCTGGCTGGTGACGTGATTCAACTCGGCATGGGTCACTTCGTGATCCGAGAGGGGCACCTCGCCGTTGACGAAGCGCGCAATCGGGGTGCGGCCCAGGTCGAGGACGATTTCGAGCAGCGAATCGCTGTTATTGGCTGCCGTCACTGCGGCGGCGATATGGGGTGGCAGCACGCCCAGCAGGGCGTGCAGGTCATCCGTGATTCGGCGTTGTGTCATACGAACGATCAGATCCTTCTATATTCTGTACAATCGAAGTCGGCTCGGCGGCGTGGTTTTTGAGCGGTGAAAGAGCCGGGGCCAGTTGGGCGGCCCGCTGGCTGACGGCCAGGTGGCGCACCAGCAGGGCCTGTTCCGGGGCGGCGGAGGCGCCCACGGCTTCCAGTAAATTTTCCAGCCAGGCCTGGTACGAGCGCACGGCAATATACACCGGGCGCCCCAGGATGGGCTGGAGGAGGTTGGGCAAATCCACCAGCAGGTCGGCGGCATTCTCCACCGCCGGGTGCACCAGCGGCTGGAGGAAGATGCCGCGCGGGCCGAACCAGGCATCCACCGAGGCCAGCAGTTCGCCGTCCCTGCGGTAAATGAGCGGCGGCAGGCGGCGGAAGACAAACGGTTCGGCGGATTGCGAAAGCGGCGGGACGAGCGACTGGTAGAGCGAGCGCACGGCCGCTTCATCCTCTGGTTTCGCCAGGCTCCACAGGCGGGCAGCCGTGGCGGATTCAGCGAGCTGCGGCCACTTCCAGATGCGCTGGCGGGCATAGACGGAGAAACCGGCCCGGCGGAAGGTCTCAAAGGCCGGGTTGTCCTCCGGCAGCTCGGCCAGAAGCTGCAGGGCGCCCCAACTGGCTGCCTGCCAGGCCAGCCCGTCGGCCAGTTCGGCCAGGTCCGGCGAGGCGGCGGCAGACTCCGGGACAAGGAAGGTGATGCGGGCGGCGCGCGCGCCGCGCGAATACATCACCTGGGCAATCGGCGAGGGAGCCTGGCGGACCGGATCCACCTTGGCCGTAAAGGTACCGCGGTCCACCCGCAGGTGGCTGGCCAGGGCGGTGAAGCGAGCCATGCTGCCGCGGGTCAGGTGGTAGGCGGAATCCAAGTACAGCGCGTGCCGCTGATAGCGCAGCAGCGTGAACAGGTCATACCAGGCCAGGGAACGTACGCTTATTCTGCCAACTCCAAAAAGTAGCGGTGGAAGCGGCTGTCGCCGGTCAGCTCCGGGTGGAAGGAGGTGGCGATCAACTTGCCCTGGCGGGCCGCCACGATCCGTCCATCCTCCAGCCGGGCCAGCACTTCCGCCGGTGGGGTGACACTTTCAATCAGGGGCGCGCGGATGAACACGGCGTGGAAGGGCGGATTCTCCCCGCCCGGCCCGGCCAGTTCCGGCACGTGCAGCCCCACTTCAAAACTATCCACCTGGCGGCCAAAGGCGTTCCGCTCCACGCGGATATCCATCAGCCCCAGCAGCGGCTGGTGGCGCTTGGCATCCTTGGAGAGGAAAATGGCCCCGGCGCAGGTACCCCAGATGGCATGCTCGCGCCCGAAGCGGCGCAGGGGGTCCATCAGGTCAAAGGCCACGGCCAGCTTGCCAATGGTGGTGGATTCGCCGCCGGGGATGATCAGGCCGTCCAGGTCGTCCAACTGGGCGGGCAGGCGCACCTGCACCACCTGGACGCCCAGCTCTTCCAGCATCACCTGGTGTTCATGAAAGTCGCCTTGTAAGGCCAGGACGCCAATCTTCATAAAACTCGTTCGTGCTTCCTTGTTTTCTTATTGTCACTCTGAGCGTTAGCGAAGAGTCTCCGAGCGTTAGCAAAGTGTCACTCTGAGCGCAGCGCACGGCCAAGCATCCTGTCTACAGATTCTTCGCCTCTTTGAGGTTGCTCCGCAACCTCGAAGAGGGCTCAGAATGACACCTATGGGGTCTGTCTACCAGCCGCGCCCGGCAATCCGGTCGGCATCCGGCATGGTGGAGACGTTGCGCCCGACCATCGGTTCGCCCAGGTTGCGGCTGACTTCGGCCAGGATCTTGGGATCGTTGTAGTGGGTGGTGGCCTTGACGATGGCGGCGGCGCGGCGGGCCGGGTCTCCGGACTTGAAGATACCGGAGCCGACGAAAACGCCGTCCACGCCCAGTTGCATCATCAGGGCGGCATCCGCGGGGGTGGCAATCCCGCCGGCGGCAAAATTGACCACCGGCATGCGGCCCAGGCTGCGGGTTTCCATCACCAGCTCGTAGGGGGCGCCAATTTCCTTGGCGAAGGCCATCACTTCCTCTTCCGGCATGTTCTGCAGGCGGCGGATTTCACCCAGCACGGTGCGGGCATGGCGGACGGCTTCGACAACGTCGCCGGTGCCGGCCTCACCCTTGGTGCGGATCATCGCGGCGCCTTCGCCGATGCGGCGCAGGGCTTCGCCCAGGTTGCGGCAGCCGCAGACGAACGGGGCGCGGAAACTGTGCTTGTTGATGTGGTGCGATTCATCAGCCGGGG
>CAYOOA010000060.1:0-12778 GCA_964405455.1 uncultured Anaerolineaceae bacterium
CACAGGAAAAACCCATGCGCCGCCTTGTTTTGACCTGGAACGATGTTGATAAGCTGATCGACCATCTCATCCCGCAGTTTGAGACCGAGTTTGAGGTGATGGTGATGATCACCCGCGGCGGGCTGGTGCCAGGCGGAATGCTGGCCGAAGCGCTGCACATTGATGACATCGTCACGGCCTCGGTGGATTTTCCAGCCGAGATGGCCGACGGCGATAAGGGCAAACGCCTGGCGGCCTGGCCCAAGTTCATCATGTTCCCGGATACGGAACTGCTGCGCGGCCGGCGGGTGCTGGTGGTGGATGACGTGTGGGGCTCCGGGCGCACCATCACGGCGGTGAAGAGCCGGATTTCCTCCGCAGCCGGGGTGCCCTACACCTGCGTGCTGCATTTCAACCCCTACCGCAGCCTGTTCGGCAACGTCCGGCCGGATTATTACGCCGAGGTGACGGATGCCCATATCATTTATCCATGGGAGATCAACCGCGGCCCGGATGTGGTGCTGCTGAAAGAACTCTAATATGTTTCAACAGCGGCCAGCTTTAAAAAAATAGAATCAAGCACCCGGTTGGATTTTCTCCAACCGGGTGCTTTTTATTTTTTCGAATTCTCCCGTGAACTCATTGACTGATGAAGATTGCTAATAAGCAAAGCCATTATCCCGGAGGAAGATATCCGTGTAGTTGTTCGTATCTCCGGCCACCAGGTTGGACGCTGCAGATTGGAAAACCACAAACTTTCCATTGGCAGAGATTCTCGGTGCATTACTGGCATTATTGCCCTGGTCCCCGGTAACCGTCACTGACGCTCGAATCGTTTTTCCGGTGATCAGGTTTCGCATGTAGATATCGTTGTTGTTATTAGTGTCACCTGTGATCAGGTTTCGGGCAATACTTTCAAATACAATATACTGCCCATTGCCCGAGATGGTTGCATTGAAAGATGCACCATCCGCCTGCTCGCTGGTTGACGATAGCGAAGCCCGAAGCATACTGCCGGTATTGCGATCAAAAACAAAGACATCCTTACAAGCATTGGTATCGCCATCCACCAGGTTACTGGAATCAGATTCGAAGGCGACATAACGCCCATCATTTGAAATACTGGGCAGGTAGCTGTCGCCGTTGCTTTGAGCCCCTCCCAATCCTGGCGAAACTAACGTGGTTTGCCCGGTCTGCCGGTCACGCACAAAAATGTCCTGTTTCGCATTGCTATCCCCGTTAACCAAGTTGGAAGCGCCGGAATGGAAAGCCACATACCTACCATCCGCCGAGATGGCGCAACCCCAGCTATAGTTATTTCCCTGGTCACCGCTGGAAGAGATAGAGACTCGCTCGGTCAATCCATTGGACAAATCGCGAACAAATACATCCATCGCAGCGTTGGTATCCCCATTCACCAGGTTGGTTGCATAGGAGGAAAAGCAGACAAAACCGCCATTACGAGAGAGGCGGGATTGCATGCTGGTATCATTGCCTTGCAAGCCGCCAGTGGTTACTGAAACTCGGACTGTCGTGCCCATCGCCAGATTGCGCACAAAAACATCCTGGACGCTGTTGGTATCTCCATTAACCAGTGCGGAGGAGTAGGATGTGAAGGATACCACCTGTCCATCACCGGAAATGGAAGGATCGGTGCTATCCCCGGTGCTGAGAACACCGACAGAAGATATTGAGGCGATCACGGATTGTTTGGTCAGCATATCCCGAACAAAGACCTTTTTATAACTTCCCATGCCGTCGCCCGGCACCAGGGATGTCGATTTTGATTCAAAGGCGACATAACGTCCATCATCCGAAACCACCGGGTTCATGCTGGTAGCATTGCTTTGCATCGGTGCGTAAAGCCGGCTGACCACATTGGTCTGACCGGAGTTAATGTCTCGCAGGAAGATATCTACTCCGGTGATAAAAACGCCATCAGGAATGGCTGTATCCCCCACGGTCAGGTTGTTGGCTGTGGACTGAAAAGCGATCCGCGCTCCATCCGCCGAAATAGCCGCATACCAGCTGTTATTGTTGGCTTCAGCCCCGGCGGAAGTGACTGACAGGCGCGAGGTTGTCCCGGTTTGCAAGTCGCGCAGGAAAACATCGTCTTTTGCATTACCATCACCCGGAACCAGGTTGGTCGCCGAGCTTTCAAAGACCACGTAGCGCCCACCGGAGGCCATGCGCGCCCCGCCGCTGGCTTCATTGGCCTGGACGCCTGCACTGGAGACCGACACGCGCTGGGTACTGCCCGCCTGGCGGTCGCGCACATAAATATCATAATAGGTGTTCGTATCGCCGCTGGCCAGGTTGCTGGCATCCGAGGTGAACGCAACATAGCGCCCATCTGCACTCAGGCTGGCATAGAAACTGCCGCCATTGCTCTGGGTCTCATTGTCCGCCACGGAAACCAGCCAGATTTGCCCGGCCTGCAAGTCGCGCACAAAGATATCCCCTTGGTTATTGGTATCATTTTCCACCAGGTTGCTGCTCCCGGATTGGAAGGCAACATAGCGTCCATCATCCGAGATGAACGGATAAGAGGAGGAATCGTTTCCCTGAGCTCCGTTGTAGGCCAGCGAAACGCGCGTCGTCTGCGCCAGTTGGCGGTCAAACAGAAAAATATCTGTGGTGCTGTTGGTGTCATCTGCCACCAGGTTCGAGGCGCTGGTTTCATAGACAATATAGTTCCCGTTTGCAGAGATCTGTGGGTTGTAAATATTTTCATCGGCCTGGACCCCGCCGGTGGAGACAGAGACCAGTGAAGTCTGGTTAGTCTGCAAATCCCGCAGAAAAACATCCCTGCGAGCATTGGCATCCCCGCTGACCAGGTTGGTGGCGGAAGAGCTGAAGGCCACAAAACGCCCATCGCTGGAAATGGAAGGTTCATCGCAAGAGCCATTGGCTTCAGCTCCGCCGGTAGAGACGGAAGCACGCACAATGCTGTTTTGAGTTCGATCCACGACAAAGATATCACGCTTCCCGTTGGTGTCACCAGGCAAGAGATTAGTCGCATCCGAGGCAAAAGCCACATAGCGTCCATCCGTAGAAATGGCCGCACTGCTGCTATCCTTGTTGGGCAGCTGCCAATCCGGCCCAATAGAAACCAGGGAGGTCGATTCACCATTTGATCGGACGATCATGGGTAAAAATAACTTGATTTCCTCCCCAGCAGAAATCGGGTCATCTGGATTATTATCAGGAGCCTGGGCGTACACCATTGTTCCAGATCCCAAAAATATACCGGTTAGATTGAAGATGATTATGAGAAAGCAGAAAATTCGGCGCATGTTTTCTTTCCTTTTCTCAACGTTTTACCATTGGTAAGTAAACACGGTTGCCGATAAACCCGATTCCAAATGGAGTGCCGGTCAGGTCGCTCAGGCTGGGGGAGGTGCTGGCGTTGACCAGGATCCTGGCGCAGCCGGTTGCTCCATCATAGCTCTGGTTGGAAGCCGCCTGCCAGATGCTATCGTTCCACCAGTAAGCTGTATTGCCGCCGTTCAAGGCACAGTTGACGATCGTCAGGTTGGTGAAAGTGCTGCCGGGAGCAATATACACATCCGTGTAGGCGCCGGTGTTATTGGCAAAGCCCGCCGCGCCGCCCGGGTTGGCGCTGTACCGGGCAACCACCAGCGTTCCCATGCCTGTGCTGCTGGCGGTAATGCCGAAAGCGCTGGCAGTGGCACTGCCTTCCGCTGTGCTGCTGATCCCGCTGCCCTGGCTGGAGACTCCGGCTCCGGTGGGAGTGATAAAGACGTACCGTACATTGGAGGTGGCGGCTTCAGGCGCTGGGTTGACCACGCGCACGGCATACACACCCGAGGTGACCAATTGATTGGCCGGAACCACTGCTGTCAAGGTGGTGGCATTCACAAAGGTGGTCGCCAGGGGAGTGCCGTCCCACTGCACCACGGCCCCATTCAAAAACTTCTTACCAGTCACGGTCAGTGTGAACTGGTTGCTGTCTTCCGCTGCCGAATACTGGCTGAGGTTTGTCAGGCTAAAAAGGTCATAACTGTATTTTACAATATAGGCGCTACCCAGGAAGGCCTGCAACGGGGCCTGTCCGTCCGGGCCGTTCCAGGCAACCCGGGAGGTACCATCCATGACCAGGCTGTTCTGTGCGTCAAGCGCCAGGCCAAAAGCAGTCGTTTTCGATTCGAAGAACATGTGCCACTGGTAAGCCCCGGCGCCGGTCAACTTCAACACAAAGAAGTTGTTGTTACTGCCCACTTTGTAGGGGCGCAGGGGCGCTTGTCCATCCGGCCCATTCCAACTTGAAGCATTATAAGGCGATTGTTCTGTGCCTTCTGCTCCCACCACAAACACGTTTCCCTGGCTGTCCGTGAGCGGTTTGGTGCTGTAACCTGTTTCTTCCCCAGGCGAACCGTACCAGGTGTGCCAGACGTAACCTCCGGCAGGGGTCAGTTTCAAGACAAACGTATCACTGTTATACGCCGTCTCTCCATCATCTGAGAAAGGATGCAAAGGCTGCTCGCCAGACGAACCCAGATAGGGCCGCCCAACACCGGTGACATAGATAAATCCATTGCGATCCAAAGTGATCCCACTGGCCTCATCCATTTTATCCGAACCATAGTAGGTATGCCATTGGTAGGCGCCATTCGTATTCAGCTTGAGTACGATAATGTCACTTGCTCCGTTGTGAGCGTGCAGAGGGCTTCCCCAGGCTGTGGCGGTGCCGGCAATAAAGGTGTTTCCGCCCGCATCCGCTGCGATATCCCAGGCCCAATCATCCAGGTCTACAGACGGGGTGGTACCGTAAAAAGTGTGCCACTGGTAGGCTCCGTTTGAATTCAGCTTGAGGATCAGCATATTGGAATTCCAGCCTTGGCCAGGATCGATCCCACTGTAGGGGTGCAGGGGCGTCAACATCGTGTCACTCCAGGGAACTTTGACCGTTGCAGCCACATAGGCATTTCCACTGGCATCCACTGCCAGCCCGCGTCCTCCGATGGTTCTCATCGAGCCCAATTGTTCATAAAAGGTGTGCCATTGATAGGCTCCGGCAGGCGACAGTTTCATCACAAAAAAATTGCCTCGCTGATCTGAGGAGATACCACTGTGAGCGTGCAGAGGGGTGCCCCAACTGTTGCGGCTGGTGCCGAGCACATAGATATTACCGCTGGCATCCAGTTCAATATCATAAGCGGTATTGACAGGGTTATTTGTATCCGTCAGCGGCGCGGCCAACCCGCCAAAAAAGGTGTGCCACTGGTATTCACCCACGCTGTTGAGCTTCATCACGAAGACATCTGTGTTGCTGCCGGGGTTGTGGGCATGCAGGGGAACCTGACCCGCTGGGCCGTTCCAGGTACTCATCGAAGTCCCCAGCACATAGCTGTTGCCCTCGGCATCCACCGTCACCGCATCGGCAGAGTCGTTGATATTGGAGGTGCCGTAGAAGGTGTGCCAGGTGTAGCTGGTATCCACCAGCGGGGCAGGTGCTGAAGCCAGCCCAATGGCGTACACCCCGGCATGATAGCCGGAATAGTACATCTTGAGCGTGCTGCCAACCTGTAAAACCGCAGCATGATCGGCGCTCTCATCGTCAAACGCACCGGTTATGCCCATAGGGATAACTGCCTGCCGGCGCGTCCAGGTGGCGCCGTCTGGTGACGTGGCATAGCCTTCCTGGCAAACAGCACCACTGTAATCACAGCCCGAATACCACATATGGTAGACCTTGCCATCATAGATCACGCTGGGATGGTAGGGAGTGGAATCCCAATCATAGCCCAGGTTGGGTAGAACCGCCGCCGTGCCAGACTTCGTCCAGGTGGTGCCATCCGGGGAGGTGGCATAACCAATCCCACCATTGTCCGCACTCCCGCCGCGGTACCACATCTTATAAATCGAGCCAACTTTGACTACACCGGTCTGGCCCACATATATTGAATCCCAACTACCAGTTCCCCCGACCGTCAGCACCGGGTTGCCTGCATATTTTGTCCAGGTGATGCCATCCGGGGAGGTGGCATAACCCACCCGCCCAATGGTGGAAGCATCCATGCCGGTGTACCACATTTTGTAGGTGCTGCCCTCTTTGATTACCATCGGAAAACTAACGCCGATGGCATCCCAACTGCCAGCTGCACCGGGTGAAAGCACCGGGGTGGTCCCAACTTTTGTCCAGGTTGTGCCATCCGGCGACGTAGCAAAGCCAATCTTTCTGTTGGTGCTGGCAACGCTGGAAGCGGCATACCACATTTTGTAAGTGCTGCCATCCAGGATCACACTGGGCGCAAAGACATACTGATCATCCCATGCACCGGAAGATCCGGGGCTGAGCAATGGATTCCCCCCCGCTTTAACCCATCCGCCGGGCAGGAATGGCTCGGCCAGGGCCGCAGACAGACCACTGGTCACAATCAGCACCAGCGCAAGCAAAAACGAAAAAATCCTGTATTTCATGTTTTCTACTCCCTGTTTGGTAATGACTCTATGGAACCGGATTGATCACTTTTATCTGATGAAATAGATAACTGCTGGAGTAATTCCATCAGACTGGTTTCGTTCTTAAATGGGTAAATCTCCCGTTTTTCAATCGGACGAAGCTCACCGCATAACCGGCTGGGAAATTGGGGGTCTACATAGATCCGTAAGAGAAAGGTTTGAACAAATCGCATGATATCTCCGTTGGCTAGACTGTATCAAAAAGGTTTGCCACTGGATTGCCAAAAATGGGGATATTAAGGAAAAAACGAAGGAGAAAATGATTTCTCCTTCGTTATTCCAAAATTTATCGGGGTTGGATAATTATTGACTGGTCCGCTGTCTGGCTTGTTTGAAAAGTCGCTGCAGCCCCTCCTGGGGAGCAATCCCCAGGTCGGTTTCGAGCACTTTTTCCAGTCGTTGATACAATTTCACCGCGGTGATCCGATCCCCGCGTGCCAGCGCTCCGCGCATGCCCAGCTCAACGGCCCTTTCTTGCCAGGGGTTGTGCAATAATACCTGTCGAATGATATCAATACAGGCCAGAGGGGCACCCTCTTCCAGCTTTTGTTCTGCGAGCAATAATGAAGCCGCCTCATATTGATCAGCAAGTCGCTGCCGGATCGGGATCGTCCATTCTACGAAGCGGAAAGCTGGCAAGAATTCGCCCTGGTATAGTTGAATAGCCCCCTCCCAGTTTTTCGTTTTTAATTGGTTTTCAAATTCCAAAAAATCTACTTCTGAACCGGGCGGGAGGAGCAACGCAATCCGTTCCTCGTCTACCTCCAGGTATCGGCATGGAAAGCGCCGGTCCGGCAAATCCGGTTCCAGCAGCCGCCGCAGGGCAGAGGTTGCATGATGGTAAAAATCAAGGGCTGCCCTGGGGTCTTTTTCCGGACACATGGCGTCGGTCACCTGATCTGAAGAAAGCATATAACTCGGGCTGGATAGTAACAAAACCAGCAATTCCCCGGACCGTCGTTGCCGTAGATTTTCTTTCGCAAGGACTTCAGACCCTACCTGCAGAGAAAATCCGCCCAAGGTGTGTAAAGTGATCGGTGCAGGCGGTAACCGTTGTAAACTCTGAAACAAAGTGTTGGTTGATCTGGCGACCATCGGGTCAGCCGAATCCAGCGTTTGTGCAATCCACGGAAGGGCCAGGGCTCGTTCTTGCTCGAGCAGAAACTCATATCCGTGCTCCTGGATCAAGCCGGTAACTCTTGTCCATTCAGCCTGTGCCCCTGGCTTGTGCTGGTTGGAATATAAGGCCGCAAGATATAAACTGGCCCTGGTAAGATCAAAATTTGCCTTTAATTCACTCGAAATCTCGATCGCAGCCCGTAAATCCATTTCTGACCTGTTAAAATCCCCCATCTCGATAAGTACTCTTCCACGTTCAATCAGCGCCAGCGCTTGAAACTGGCGGTACTTCATGCGGATTGTTACATCCACAGCATCGTCTGCCCAATCTGCTGCAGCCGGCAAGTCCTTGACCAAACGGTAAGCCCGGCACAATCCCAGACGAACCTCTACATTCAAACCAGGATCCCCACTTATCTCTGCAATGGATCGGGCACGATCATACATTGGTAAGACTTTATGAAGCAAATCAGGAGAAGACCGCATCAGCCCAGCCCTCAAACAGCAATAAAATCCCTCACCCAGCGAGCCGGGGATAACCACTTTTTCCATTTGATCTGCTATTTCATTCGCAAGCTGCACCTGGCCTGTGTCCCAGTACACCCAGGCAATGTCGGAAAGTGGAAACCAGAGTTCTTCCCCAAGGTTGAGCTGCTGAGCCTGTGCCAGTGCTTCCTTACCAGCTGCCAGCGCCAGGTTAAACTGACCGCGCGGCCAGTAAATATTCGTTGCCAGGCTGTGCAGGCATTTATACAGCGCGTAGCGATAATCCAGTTCCCGTGCCTGGTCGATGGCCTGGTGATAATAAATTTCTGCTGTATCCGGATCTCCCATCTCAGCCGCGCAGTTTCCCAGAATCCGCAACGCATCACAACGTGTTAGCGATTCGGGTGGGGCATCCCGTAAAACTTCCTCAACCAGCGAACGAGCCTGATGGTAACGCCCCTGCCGAAAATGTAAATGAGCCAGGCGAATGAGTGCCACACAGATGGTTTCCAAATCACCATGATTCCGGGCGTGTTTCAACGATTTTGAAGCACTGCTGATTGTGATAGCAGAATCCCTGGAAGGCTCCAGAGCAAATCCCACCTCATTTCTGGCTTCGTTGAGATCATCCGTCATATTTTAATTATACTTCCAGGATCGGTTACAACCCCGGGAATAAGCATTAATCTGGATTCACCAACACCTTGCTATATTCGTCCACCATCAAATCCAGACCAAAGGCAGCCTCGGCGCGGGCGCGGGCACCGGGACGGTATTTTTCCTGGTTGGAGAGAATGGTGCGGGCCGCAGCCGCCAGGCCGGACACATCCGGGGGTTCCAGGTTCCAGTAGTTGCTGCCGTAGGGCACCACCATGCCGGATTCCTCGGTGATGAGTTCCGGCAGGGAGCCGGTGGCATAACTGACCACGGGCAGACCGCAGGCCAACGCCTCGATCACCGAATTGGGGCAGGCCGCGTTCAAGTCGGCGGAAAAGAGCATGTGGGCCGAGCGGTCCAACTGGGGGATGGCATCGCGTTCGACCACGCCGGCCCAGGTGATCCACACATCGCCGGCGGCGACCCGCACCTGCAAGCGCAGGCGGTCCGGCACCTGGCCGACCACCATCAACTCCACCGGAGTGGTCCACTCCGCGCTCAGCCGGCGGGCGAGCATCACCCCGTTTTCCAACCCGGCTTCATAACCGCCACCCATGCGGCCCTCCACCAGCAAAATGCGAGCGTGATCCTGCGGGCGGTCCTGATCCCCCTCCGGGGAGCAGGCCTGCAAGTCCACGCCGTTGTAGATCACCGAGTCGGGGCGGCCGGATTTACCGTAACTGGTCTGCCACCAGGTGCGGGCAAATTGACTCTGGTAGACGATATGATCGGCAATTTTCTGGCGGACGGTGGAGAGCACCCAGTTGTTCCACTCCGACCGCAGGTACAGGCGCAGGGGAACCCGCTTTTTTTTGTGCACCCAGTTCATCCCGTTCAGGCGCTGGACGATGCGCACGCCGCGCCGTTTGGCCGCCCAGAGCAAATCCAGGCGGGAGATGCCGCCGATGACCAGGATCACATCGGTATCGCGGCGGCCGGGGTCGTGGTGGACTTCCACGCCTCGGGCTCGCAATCCTGCCGCCAGGCGCGCTTGAAAGGATGCCGGCCCCCCAAGGCCTTGAATCTTTGGGAGGATGCACAAATTTTTCAGTTCAGTCATGAGGTTGGGTTTCGATTCTCTCCGAATAATTGAGTACTGCGCGGACGATGCGCGGTGCGGCATGCCCATCGCCAAAGGGATTGGCGGCGGTTGTCATGGCTGCCCGGGCAGCCGGGTTATCAATGAGGCAAGTTGCTTCATTAAAGATGTTTTCTTCATCCGTCCCGACCAGGCGCAGCACACCTGCCTCCACGCCCTCCGGGCGCTCGGTAACCGCTCTTAGTACCAGGGTGGGGATACGCAGGCTGGTGGCTTCCTCCTGGATGCCGCCCGAATCGGTCAGCACCAACTCGGCATTCTTCATCAGGTGCACCATCGGCAGGTAATCCAGCGGCGGCAGCAGGGTGAAATTGGCCAGGCCGTTCAACAGGGTATGGACGGTGGCCTGCACGTTCGGGTTCAGGTGGACGGGGTAGATGAACTGGCGGTCGGGGTAGCGTTCAGCCAAGCGGCGCAGGGCGCGGCAGATATTCTCCAACGGCGCGCCGAAGTTCTCGCGGCGGTGGGCGGTCACCAGCACCAGCTTGCGCCCGCCGGGGCGGATATCGTAGCGTTGGAACAAGTCCACCACCTCGGCCGGTGCAGGGGTCTGGACGACCTGGTTGAGCGCGTCAATGGCCGGGTTGCCGGTGACGATGATGCGTCCGTCCGGCACTCCTTCGGCCAGCAGGTTGCGCCGGGCATGTTCGGTGGGGGCAAAGTGCAGGTCGGCAGCCACGCCGGCCACCCGGCGGTTGATCTCCTCCGGGAAAGGTTGCCACTTGTCGCCAGTACGCAATCCGGCTTCCACGTGGCCGACGCGGATGCGGTTGTAAAAGCCCAGCAGGGCTGCCGCCATGACGGTGGTGGTATCGCCCTGCACCAGGATCCAATCCGGCTGCAGGGATTTTAGAACGGGGTCCAGGTGGCTGAAGATCTCGGCGGTCAACTGCGCCAGGGATTGATCGGGGCGCATCAGGTTGAGGTCCACGTCCGGCGTAATGCCGAACAGGCCCAACACCTGGTCGAGCATCTGGCGGTGCTGGGCGGTGACCACCACCCGCGCATCCACCTGCGGCTCGGCGGCCAGGGCCTGCACCACCGGGGCCATTTTCACCGCCTCGGGGCGCGTGCCGAAGATCGAAACCACGCGGAGCATGCTATTTGCCCACGCCCAGCCGGAGCACCGTGAAGCCGCGTTCCTGCAGGGGCGCAACCGGCCAGATGTTGACCGTATCCAACACCAGGCGGGCCGGGGTGAGCAGCACCAGGGCGTGCGCCTGGACCTGTTTGAACTGGCTGTGCGCCACAAGAACCAGGATCAAGTCGGCGTTCGCAATCGCCTCGGCCAGGGAGCCGACGGTGGCGACGCCGGGAATGGTGAATTCCGGCTTGAAGGGCTCAAAGGCGGTCACTTCCGCGCCGGCATCCCGCAGCAGGTGGACCACTTCAACCGCTGGACTCTCACGCAGATCGTCCACATCCGGCTTGAAGGCCAGGCCCAGGGCGGCAATTTTCTTGCCCTTCAAGTCCTCGCCCAGGGCGCGGTGAACCAGGTCCAGCACGAAATGCGGCTGGCTGTCGTTGACGTTGCGGGCGGTGCGGATGAGCGGGGTCAGGTCCGGGGCGGCTTCGACGAAGAACCACGGGTCCACGCTGATGCAGTGCCCGCCCACGCCCGGCCCGGGGTTGAGGATCTTGACCCGCGGGTGGCGGTTGGCCAGGCTGATCGCCTCCCAGACATCCACGCCAAAGCGGTCGGCCAGGCGGGAGAACTCGTTGGCGATGGCAATGTTGACATCCCGATAGGTGTTTTCCATCAGCTTGACCATCTCGGCCGTGGTGGCAGTGGTCAGGAAGATGTCACCCTTGACGAAGGCGGCGTACAGGTCGCGGCCGGCCGCCGCGGAGGCGGCATCCACGCCGCCCATCACGCGGGCGTTCTCGACCAGCTCGCGCAGGATCTGGCCGGGCAGAACGCGCTCCGGGGAGTAGCACAGGTGGAAATCCACCCCGGCCTTCAGGCCGCTGCGCTCCAGGATCGGGGCAACCAGGTCAATGGTGGTGCGCGGCGGGGAGGTGGATTCGAGCACCACCAGGTTGCCCGGGCGCAGCACCGGCAAAACCATCTCGGCGGCGCTGGTCACGGCGCGCATATCGGCGCGCTTGTCATCATAGAAGGGGGTCGGCACGGCGATGATGAAGGCATCCGCAGCCACGGTGTGCGTGCTGAAGGTCAGCCGCCCGGAGGCAATGGCGGCCGACACTGCATCGCGCAGGCCCGGCTCGTGAATGTGCAGCTCACCGCGCTGCAGGGTTGCAACCACATCCTGGTTGACATCCACGCCCACCACTTCCACTCCGGCAGAAGCAAACATGCTGGCGGTCGGCAGGCCGATGTAGCCCAGGCCCAACATGCAAATTTTTTTAAATTCCACGGGGATAATCTCCAATCAACGTAATGAATGAATTATGCCACATCCTGCACCTGTGGCAAGGCAGCGCGGCGCTCGCGCCCGGCCAGGAAGAGGAAGAACAGGACAGCCAGCATGCCGATAACGGCGCTGCCGTACCAGATGAACTTCGGTCCCAGGTTATCACTGAGCAGGCCGCCCATCGGCGCGCCGAGCATCTGGGCCACGTTCCAGGTCAGGCCGTAGAGGGACATGTAGCGTCCGCGCATATCCGCCGGGGCCAGGTTGGCGGCATGGGTGGTGCCGGTCGGCACCAGGATCAACTCGCCGAGCGTGAAGATAACCATCGAAAGCCAGAAATGCCAGAACTGGCTGCCCAGCGAGACGCTGAACACACCCAGGGTATAAACTGCGCCCCCGGCGGCCATCATCAGCAGGGTGGGCCGCTTCTTGGTGAACTGGGTGATCATGAACTGCAGGGTCACCACCATGATGGCGTTGGTGGCCGGCAGCCAGCCGTACTGGCTCTCGGTCAAATGATAATTGCGGGTGGTGTAGACGGCCAGCATGGACCACATCATCTGCACGGCAATGGTGA
>CAYOOA010000061.1:0-12394 GCA_964405455.1 uncultured Anaerolineaceae bacterium
TGGTGGGCGACCCGGGCGACGCCGGCCCCGGGCCCGGTCCAAATGCGCCAACCATCCAAGGTTGCCCAGCTTCATCGCCCACCTATCCGTACTGTAATGGAATTTCTTTTTCAGACACCCTGGCCTTCAGTAATGTTAGTGTAGCGGGGTTTATCATCCGTGACCATCCAAGAAGTATTGGCGCAGGGGATGATGGTGGTTTTGGCATCCGGATAAAAAACGGCGGCACTGGTCCGATGACTAATATCACCATCAACGATAACCGGTTCATTGATAATCGCTGGGAAGCCTTGATGTTCTTCAGTGTCGGTTCGGATGCAGCCATGTATTTTGATAATGTCAAAGCCCTTAACAACCAGGTGCTGAACACGTCGAATTTCACTGAACTTACAGGTTCGGTGGGACTTGAATGTACTAATTGCCGCAATTCCCTGGTCCAGGGGAATGTGATCGAAGGACGGATCGAAAAAGGGATCTGGATTGCCTCCGAATCGACCGGTGCCAATTCTGGATTTCAAAATGGGGCTGGGGTTATCGTGGATGGAAACATCGTCAACGGAGCCTCATTGGCAGCCCTTGAAATTGAGAGCTTTGATACCAATTTTGGCACCACCAATCCAATCCTGAGCGGGGTGACCCTCTCCAACAATACCTTGAATCGGCTCAGTAATGGAATTGGCTCCCAGGGCAGCACCCTTGTGCGGATTCGTAAATCCTCCTCGAATGCTGTCATCCACGATATTACCGTGATCAACAATGCAATGGATATTTCCTACGCTCAACAGCCGGCCATTGCCGTCGTCGGGGCGGGCCAAATGAATATCCTAAACAACAACATCAATGCCGCCAGTGAAATTCCTGATGGTCTGGGAATCATTTATCTATACAATTCAGACCTCACGAACACCATTACAGGTAATCAAATTATTCTAAACAATGGACTTTATACACCTGATAACGGTATATACCTGGCTGGAGCTAACTCGGGCAATTTCATCATCAGCCAGAACACCCTGGCGGCTTCCGGCATCAGCGCAGCCGCCATCCGCCTGGGAGCCTCCTTTGGCGGCAGTGCCGGCAGTACCGTGGATATCAACAGCAACCGCATCACCGGCTTCACCAACAACCTGGTGTTTGAAAACAGCGCTGATGCCCACTCCATCACCGTCCAGTTCAACGCCATGGAAGGTAACAGCAGCGGGGCAGTCTCCAGCCTGGGGGCACCGATCGCGGCGATCAATAACTGGTGGGGCTGCAATGCCGGTCCCAATCATTCCGGCTGTGATACAACCACCGGCTTATTCAATGCCGACCCATGGTTGGTCCTCTCGCTGGCCCCTGAAATCTCCACCCTGGCCCCGGGAGATCCCATCTCCATAAATGCCAACCTGCTGATGAATTCCGCCGGACAGGATAAATCCGGTCAGGGTTTTGCCGCCCCCCATATCACGGCTGCTTTCTCGGGCACCTCCGGCAATTTCTCCCCGAATCCAACCGACCTGCTTAACGGGGCCGCCATTACCACCTACACCGCTCCCCTTGCACCCGGCATCGTTCAACTCTGCACTGCGGTGGATGGAGAAACGGTTTGCCGCACCATCCGGGTGGGCAATGCCTTCATCTTCCTGCCGGCCGTGCTCAGGTAGTTAATTGGGGTTGTCATAACGTTGACAAAGGCCGTCGATGAATTCGACGGCCTTATGATTTTGCATCATTTTCGTCTGATTTCGCAGGTTCGGGGTTAAAATAAAAGAGCCACCGAAGGGATTCGAACCCATGACCTGGCGTTTACGAAACGTCTGCTCTACCAGCTGAGCTACGGTGGCGTGGGTGAAATTATACCAGCATCCTCAATTTTTCATCAAGGAATATGATGCTTAATATTGCCATGATTTCTTATCACACCTGCCCGCTGGCTGCGTTGGGCGGAAAAGATACCGGCGGGATGAACGTGTATGTGCGTGAACTCACCCGCCACCTGGGGGAACTGGGCGTGCATGTGGATGTTTTCACCCGCTCCGAGGATGAGCACGTGCCCCATGTGCTGCACGACCTGGGTTACGGCAACCGCGTGGTACATGTGACCGCCGGCCCGCAGGAGCCGCTGCCCAAACCGGTGCTGGCCTCCTTCATCCCGGAGTTTGCAGCCGGCATCCGCCAGTTTTCCGCCGAAAAGAACATCCATTACGACCTGATCCACAGCCATTACTGGATGTCTGGTGTGGCGGCCATTTCCCTCAAGGCGGAATGGCATGTCCCGATTTTGCAGATGTTCCATACCCTGGGGTTGATGAAGAACCGCATCGCCCGCAGTCCTGCCGAAATGGAAGGGGAATACCGCGTCAACGGTGAAAAGCAGGTCATGCGCGCTGCCGACCGCATCATTGCCGCCACTCCGGCGGAAGAATCCCAGCTCGGATTCCTGTACCGGTTGGACGGTCGCAAGATCAGCATCATCCCGCCGGGTGTGGATACCAGCCGGTTTTACCCCATCCCCAAAGATGAAGCCCGGGCTGCCATCGGGCTGCAGCCAACAGACCGGCTGCTGCTTTTTGTGGGCCGGATCGAACCGCTCAAGGGCGTGGATACCCTGCTGGAAGCCATCGGGCAGTTGCATGCCTCCGGCCTCCAGGCAGAGGCGCCGCACAACCTGGCCATCGTCGGGGGGGATCCAAACGCCAGTCTCCAGGAGATGAACGCCGAGATGCTCCGCTTGCAGCAGCTCACCCGCTCGCTTGGGATTGATGATCTCGTCCTTTTCCTCGGCAAGCGCAGCCAGGATGCCCTGCCCTACTACTATTCCGCCGCCGATGCGGTGGTGATGCCCTCTCATTACGAATCCTTCGGCATGGTTGCTCTGGAAGCCATGGCCTGCGGAACACCGGTGGTGGCCTCGCAGGTGGGCGGGCTGGCCTTCCTGGTGAAGGACGGCCTGACGGGTTACGTGATCCCCGATGGCGATGCCACCACCCTGGCAAAACGCCTGGCAGAACTCCTGCGTAACCCGGAATTGCGCAACCAACTGGGCGCCCAGGCTGCCCGATACGCCCAGGATTTCTCCTGGCAGATCATCGCCAAACGTATCCTGCAAGAATATCAATCCCTGCTTGGTTAATTCATAACCCTGGAGAACCATATGTCCGGCACATTGACGAAAGCCCAGAAGTGGATTTACGGTTCAGGCGACACCGGCTTCAGCCTGACCTCGACCATCATCGGAGCCTACTTTGCCATTTTCCTGACGGATGTAGTCGGCATCCCGGCTTCCGTGGCCGCAGCCGCCATCTTTATCGGCCGGACGTGGGATTATATCAACGACCCATTGATCGGTTACATCTCGGATCGCACCCGCACGCGTTGGGGCCGCCGCCGCCCATTTCTCCTGTTCGGCGCCATCCCCTTTGGCCTGATCTTCACTCTGATGTGGGTCCGCCCGCCAATTGAAAACACCGCCCTGCTCACCGCCTATTATGCGATTGTGTATGTCCTCTTCGATGCCGCGGCAACCTTCGTCTACATGCCCTATTTCGCCCTCACACCGGAACTGGCCGAAGGTTACGACGACCGCACCTCCCTGACCACCCACCGCATGTTCTTCTCCATCCTCGGCAGCCTGATCGCTTTCACCATCCCCTTGATGATCATCGGCACCTTCCAGCCGCAAAATGCGCCCAAGGTGTTCCTGATGGCGGTGATTTTTGGCCTGATTAGCGCCATTCCACTGCTGCTGGTGTTCTTTAACACGCGTGAACGGGAAGTATTCATGCACAGCCAGCCGCCCCGCCTGCTCGCTTCGCTCAAAGCGGCCGTAAAGAATAAATTATTCGTCTTTGGGGCCCTCATTTACCTGCTGACCTGGTGTGCCATGGATATCCTCCAGGTCTCATTGCTTTATTACATCAAATACGTGGTTGCCCGTGAAGCGCAGAGCGACCTGATCATGGCTGCCATCTTCATCACTGCACTGATCTCCCTGCCCTTCTGGTTGTGGGTTAGCAAGCGGTGGAATAAACGCATCGCCTACATCGCCGGGGTAGCCTTCTGGGCAGCCGTCCAACTCACCCTGATGAACCTTTCGGCCGGAATCAGCACCCCCCTGCTGATGGGCCTGTGTATCCTGGCCGGTATCGGCGTGGGAGCAGCGCACGTGCTGCCCTGGTCGATCTTCCCGGATGCAGTGGAATGGGATGAATGGCAAACCGGCGAGCGGCACGAAGGCACCTTCTACAGCCTGCTCACCCTGGCTCAGAAAGCCGCCTCTTCCATCGCCATCCCCCTGGCATTGGTGGTGCTGGATGTCACCGGCTACATCCCCAACTCAGCCGTCCAACCTGCCAGCGCGGTGACCGGTATTCGCATCATCATCGGCCCCATTCCGGCTGCCTTGCTTATCGCCGGGATCGTGTTCTGCCTGTTTTACCCCCTCAGCCGAGAGCAATTCCAGAAGATTTTGACCGAACTGGAAGAGCGGCGTGCCTTGAAAAACCAAAAGGGTCCGGAGACAGAATGACCTCCCAGGTTTCCGTCCGGCCTGTTCAATCCGCCCGGGAGATGGAAATCTTCCTGAAATTCCCCTGGCAAGTCTACCGCCATGATCCACTCTGGGTACCGCCCCTGCTGCCGGAACGGCGAAAACTGGTGGATCCTCGGCGGAGTGAATATCTCAGCCACGCTGAAGCGCAGTTTTTCATCGCCTGGCGCGACGGTCACCCGGCCGGTACCCTCAGCGCGGCCGAGGATTTTGCCCAGAACAAGCTCAGCGGCCTGCAGGATTGCATGATCGGCTTCTTTGAGTCCATCCCGGATGCCAATGTTGCCCAAGCCCTGTTCGCAGCCGCTGATGATTGGGCAGCCGGGCGCGGGCTGACCCATCTGAAAGGTCCGTTCAACTTTGATTATGAAGACGGCTACGGCATTCTGATCGAAGGTCGCGACAGGCCGCCGGCCCTGCTTTGCGGTCATACCCCGGATTATTACCAGTCATTTTTCGAATCAGCGGGATTCACCCCGGCGCGCGGAGATAACCTGGCCTTTGCTATCAAAATTGAAGATACGGATGCTATTCATTCCCTGTTCCGCATGGCCGAGCGGGTGAAGGAGATCCGCAGCTACACCATCCGCCCGGCCCGGCTGGACGAGTGGGATGCAGAAATTGACCGGGTGTACTACCTGATCAACCGGGCCCTGGCCCACCTTCCCGATTTTGCCCCCTGGCGGCGGGAGGCCATCCAAAATCTGTTTGCCCCCTTCCGCGAGTTGGCCGACCCGGAATTGATCCTCTTTGCGGAGGACGAAGGCGAGGTGGTCGGCTTCTTTCCCGGCATCCCCAACCTGAATGAGGCCTTCATCCGCGCCAACGGCTTGCGTTATCCGTGGAATTATTTGTCTCTGGCTTATTATATGCGCCGCCCTACCCGCTGCCTGGCTGTCAAAAGCGTCCTCGTCCTGCCTGAATACTGGGGCCGGGGGGTGGCTGTCCTCCTGTTTGCCGAACTATACAAACGCGCCCGCGATAAGGGATACCAGTGGATTGACTTGAGCCTGACCTCTGATGACAACCCACGCACACCGGTCCTGGCTGAACGATTTGGAGGGAGGATCTACAAACGTTACCGGGTGTACACCCGGCCGGTGATAAATCTCCCGGGAAAATTTGTAAGCAGCCGCAACCAATCGCCGATAGGGGAAAAAGCTTGAAACCACATCCATCAACTTTCGAGGAGATCATCCGGCAGGTCGCCATTTTCCGCCAGACCGGCAGGGAGGATATTTCCGCCATCGCCCGCCTGGCTGGAACGACGGAGGTCAACGAGGAAGGTTTCTTTTTCCACCAGGGCGATCCGGCCAGGCGGCTATTCATCATGGTAGAGGGTCGGGCAAAAATTTGCAAGATTAGCCCGGATGGCCAGCAGATCAACCTGCGTACCATTTCCCCCAACCAGTTGTTCGGTGCCATCGGGTCTGTTGAACCGGAAGGGAATTACCCGGCCAGCGCCCAGGCCCTGGAAAATTGCTCCGCGTTGGTGATTGATAGCCAGGAATTTGCCCGGTTGCTCAAAGACCGCCCTCAATTGTCCTTTGGATTGATGCGACTCATGACGGGATATATCCAGGAAATGCAGGAACGCTACCATGAGCTGGCCACGCAGAAGGTTCACCAGCGGATTGCCCGCGTCCTGTTACGCCTGGCTGCCCAATCCGGCCAAAAAATGGGCAGCGGCATCCTGATTGATCTCCCATTTTCCCGGCAGGACCTGGCCGAAATGGCTGGCACCACCCTTTTCACCGTCAGCCGGGTGTTATCCGGCTTTGAGAAGCAGGGCTTGATCTCCACTGGCCGGGAGCGGGTAACCATCATCCGTCCGCATGAATTGGTGCGATTGGCCGAGGACTTGGATTCTTAATCCCAAACTCATCAATCTTTGCGCCGGCGCAAAGAAGAATTTTCCCGATCTTCTTACAATTAGATTTGATGAAAACCATCCCCCAGGCCGGTTGGACGGTCCACCGGACATTGCAGAATTATCCCTCTGCAGCCCGTATCTTTATCCAGATGCGCACAGATTGCCTGGGCTGTCCATTGGCTCGTTTTTGCACGCTACAAGAGGTGGAATTTGATTTTCGTCTCCCTGCTGGCTCCCTCGTGGAGCAAATCCAGGAAGTAGTTAAACAACTAATTGAAGGGAGTGGTATATGAAAGTATTAAAAGTTTTCCTGGTCCTGGTCATTTTGCTGGGTATCATTGTTTTGGGAGCCTCATTATCCCGGTTTATCAAGCCGGCCGGTACCAGTGCGGCAATCAACCCTCAACCCGCCGGGTTGTACGATAAGGAACTTGCACTTTCCTCGTTCAATGCTGGCGGCTGCGGCGCCTGCCACGTCATCCCGGGTGTGCCAAATGCCGTTGGCACCATCGGGCCGGACTTGACCGTGATTGGGAAAACAGCGGATGAGATCGTTTCAAACCCTGCTTATACCGGCCAGGCCAAAACAGGGTTTGATTTTATTCTTGAATCCATCACGCATCCCGATGTTTTTATTTCCACCGATTGCGGCGGAAAGGCCTGCCAGGCTGGCTTGATGCCTGGTACCTTCTCTAAGACTTTTGATGCCAATGCGCTCCAGGCCATGACTGGCTTTTTATATGATCTGAAAGAGCCGTCCGCAGCCGGTGAGCTCCAACCCACCCCGGAGCCCGGCACTATTGCCGCCCCCATCCTGGCTGAGACAGATTTTAATTGGGCCAAGCAGACGTACTTTGAGCGCTGCGCGGGCTGCCACGGCACCCTTCGCAAGGGCGCCACCGGCCCGGCCTTGACTCCAGATGTCACCCTGGCCAAGGGAACTGTGGCTCTTTCAGCCATCATCTTCAACGGCACCACCCGCGGAATGCCGGACTGGGGCAAGCAAGGCTTTTTAACCCAGGAACAAACCGAAATCATGGCCAAATTCCTGCAAAACGAGCCGCCCACTCCGCCAGAAATGTCCCTGGAGCAGATGAAGAAAACCTGGAAATTACTCGTCCCTCCGGATCAGCGCCCCACAAAGCCCGAAACCACCCGCGACTGGCAGAATTACTTCCTGGTCACCCTGCGGGATGCCGGCCAAATTGCGGTAATTGACGGCGACACTCACGAAATTGTAACCACGCTAAACACAGGTTATGCCGTACACATCACGCGCATGTCCGCCACTGGCCGCTATGCCTATGTGATTGGCCGGGACGGCAAACTGGTCATGATCGACCTGTGGATGAAGGTCCCGGGTGAAGTGGCCGAAGCCCAGCTTTGTTACGATGCGCGTTCTGTCGAGGTCAGCAAGTACAATGGCGAAGAAGGTAACTTTGAGGATAAACTGGCCATCGTTGGCTGTTACTGGCCGCCTCATTTTGTCATCCTCGATGGGCAAACGCTGGAACCGTTCAAGATCGTCAGCACGCGCAGCTACACCTTTGACACGGAGGAATACCATCCCGAGCCGCGCGTGGCCAGTATTTTATCCTCCGCCTTTAAGCCGGAATGGATTGTGAATATCAAGGAAACCGGTCTGATCTGGCTGGTCAATTACACTGATCCAAACAACCCTTCGATCAAGATGATCGAAGCCGCCCGCTTCCTGCACGACGGCGGCCTGGATTCGACCAAGCGTTACTTTATGGTGGCAGCCAACCAGTCCAACAAGGTGGCCGTGGTGGATACCAAGGAAGGCAAGCTGGTGGCACTCGTGGATACTCCGCAAGTTCCCCATCCCGGCCGCGGAGCCAACTGGATTGACCCGGAGTTCGGCCCAGTCTGGAGCACCGCCCACCTCGGCGATGCATCCATCGTTGCCATCGGCACCGACCCGGAGAATCATCCTGATAACGCCTGGAAGGCTGTGCGTACCATCCCGCTGCCCGGTTCGGGTTCACTATTCATCAAGACGCATCCCAATAGCCAGTGGATCTGGGTGGATATGACCCTCAATTCCGACCCTGTCCTGGCGCGTACCATCTGCGTCATCGCCAAGGCAGACCCCTCCAAGGTATACAAATGCTGGGAAGCGGCAAGCTACGGCCGGGCAGTCCACTTTGAGTACAACAAACAAGGCACCCAGGTTTGGGTCAGCGTCTGGGGTGATGCCTCCAGGCCCGGCGAAACTGGCGAGATCGTGATCTACGATGACGCCACCCTGGAAGAGGTTGCCCGCATCCCAAACCTGGTGACCCCGACCGGAAAATTCAACGTGTACAATACGGTTTACGATATTTATTAAATCAGCTCACAATCTTCCAAAGCAGGCGGCCAATTAGCCGCCTGCTTTTTATTACATTCAGTCTGTTTTGTTATACAATCAAAGTAATTCGACCCTGGAGGAAATTATGGAACGCTACCTGGTAAATCCAAAGAAGAAGATCAAATTAGCTGATTTTGATCCTGAAGATGCGCGGGGTATCGCCGGTGACAAAGAAGAAGCCCGTGCCCGCCTCCTGGTTCTCAATACCAAGCTGGAGGAATTACAAGAGTTGTTGGCTGCCGAACACAAGCACAGCGTCCTGGTCATCCTGCAGGGCATGGATACCAGCGGCAAGGACGGCGTCATCCGCAGTGTGTTTGACGGGGTGAACCCGCAAGGCGTGCGGGTGGCCAGCTTCAAAGTCCCCACCCCTATTGAAGCCGACCACGACTATCTCTGGCGCCACCACCTGCAGACCCCCGGCCTGGGTGAAATTGTCATCCACAACCGCAGCCATTATGAAAATGTGCTGGTTGTGCGGGTTCACTCGCTCGTCCCGGAAAAGGTGTGGAGCAAGCGCTACTTCCAGATGAATGAATTTGAACACACCCTGGTCAACGAGGGTACAACCATACTCAAATTCTTCCTGCATATCAGCAAGGAGGAGCAGCGCCAGCGTTTATTGGAACGCCTGGCTGACCCGGCCAAGCACTGGAAATTCTCGCCAGGCGATTTGAAAGAACGCGCCCTGTGGGATCAATACATGCAGGCTTATGAGGATATGCTCAATAAGACCAGCACCCCCTGGGCACCCTGGTGGATCGTCCCGGCCAATAAGAAATGGGCGCGCGACCTGTTGATCTCCAGCGTCCTGGTGGATACCCTCAAGGGATTCAAGATCAACCCGGTGAGCGTGCTGGAGAATGCCGAGCAATACCGGCAGGAACTGCTGAACGAGGGCAAAGAAGTAAAACCTGCCTGATCATCAGGTAAGTCATATCTTAAAACAGCACTGGGCGGATCAACATCCCGCCCAGTTTTATTTACGACCAGGATACTGTCCTGGATTCCAAAGAGCCTTGGACTAATCCTTCAAAACCAGTGTCACCGGGCAATGATCCGATCCCATAATATCGGTATGATTGATCACATCCACCACGCGGTCCATTAAGTTGGCGGTCACCAGGTAGTAATCCAAACGCCAGCCTACGTTGCGGGAGCGCGCCCCACCGATAAAAGTCCACCAGGTGTACTCCACCTTGTCCGGGTAAAGCGCCCGGTATGCATCCACAAAGCCGTGCTCCAGGTAGCGGTCGATCCAGGCTCGCTCTTCCGGCAGGAAGCCGGTGTTGTTCTGGTTGGATTTGGGGTTGCGCAGGTCAATTTCGCGGTGGGAGGTGTTGAAATCACCCGTCAGGATGACTTGCTTGCCCTGTGTATGTAACCGATCGCATTGATCCAGCAGGTAGGCATAAAAATCCAGTTTAAAGGGGACCCGTTCCAGGGTGCGGCCGCCGTTTGGGAAGTAAATATTGTAAAGGTAGAGATCCCCGAAGCGGTGGACGATGACCCGCCCTTCATCATCATATTCTACTTTACCCAAACCGTAGAAGATTTCGTCGGCAGCGATCCTGGACCAGGTTGCCGTCCCGCTGTAACCGGGCCGCTGGGCCGGGTTCCAGGCTAAGACCGGGTAGGCTTGCTCAATGGCCTGTAAATGCCCATCTTCGACCTGTTCCGGCCGGGACTTGATTTCCTGCAGACAAAGGATGTCTGTATTCAACGGTTGGATGCTTTCCAGCAAGCCTTTGCCAAGTACCGCCCGCAACCCATTCACATTCCAGGTGGTTATCCGCATACAGTTTATCTCCCTCTTATTCCATATCCAAGGGCCGGACGCCTGGTTCTTCCACTGGCACCGGTGGTTTATTTTTCACGCCGCCGAGGAGTGTAAAGACTAACAATCCAAGGAGGACAAGCCCCCCGATAATGCCGTACATCTGTGCGGAAGTGAAGCGTTCCAACAAAGCCCCGCCGATGGAATTCCCCAGTGCTGAGCCCAGGTTCATCATCACCCCGCCAAAGATGGCCTGGGTGGTGGCCAGCAACCCCGGCGGTGCATTTTCAGCCACATAATTGATTCCTGCCAGCCAGACCGCCGCAAAGGTCAGCCCATGGATGAGTTGCAGGCTGAAAATAAAGACCGGTTGGGGAAACAACGCCAGCAAGATCAACCGGAGGCCGATGAAGCTCAAGCCAATCACCATCATTCCGCGGGATTTGAATTTCCGCATCAACCAGTTGGAAGCCAGCATGACCGGGATTTCTGCCACTGTGGCCAGCGCCAGTGCAAACCCCATCGCGGAACGTTGAATACCGGCATCTTCCATATAAATCAGGAAGTAGGTGTTGATGACAGCCATGCCTGTCCCGGCAAACAAGGTCATGCCGAGGAAGACCAGCCAAAATTTTGATTTAAGAATGCTGCCCAGGCCCGTCAAAAATGCTGAGGTCCGTTCCGACCTTGAAAAGGAGAGAAACTGGGCCACAATCAACACCAGGCACATGATCGCCGCATACATCCAAAACATGACGGGCAATCCGAACTTACCAATAATAATTCCGGCCGGGATGGTTGTCAGGGCAAAGCCGATGGTTCCACCCACCCGCACCCGGCCGTAAAGGTTCCGCCGCTCTCCCAGCATGGAGATGGTGGCGCTGTCACCCAGGGATTGAATGGGGGCTGAAATGAAAGCATACAACACAACCAGGATCAGCAAGGCACCCAGGCCAGCTGCATTGGGAATTAGCAGGGAGACGGTGATGGCACCCACAATGGCGACGGTTAAAACCAGGCGGTGTTTATGGGTAACGTCACTGACCGCCCCCCAGACCGGCCCACCCAGCATGCTGACCAGCGGCATGATCCCGGTCAGCAGGCCTATCTCCATTCCGCTCCTGCCGATGCTCTGGTAGTACAACGCCAGGAACGGGTTGAACACCGCGATCCCGGCATAATAGAGCATTTGGAAGAGAAAAGGAAAAGCTAAATTCATAAATTCATTATTATTAATAATTGGCTATGCGAATTATTTCTATTCGTCGGCCTAAGTGTACCACACCCACCTTGGAAGCAGCAAAGTTCCGCTTTTACTCTATCCCACAATATCCCGCGGACGGTATTGCAACGCTTCAGCCAGGTGCGCCGGGGAAATGCGTTCATTCATGGCCAGGTCGGCAATGGTGCGGGCCAGTTTCAGCAGGCGGTGATATGCCCGGGCAGTCAGTTGGAGTTGGTTCATGGCATTCTTCATCAGGGTCCGGCCGGTTTCATCCAGCCCGCAAAACTGGCGAACTTCTGCCGGGCGCATATCGGCGTTGCAGGCCACATCCGAACCGGTAAAGCGCGCCCGCTGCAGCTCACGCGCTGCTTCCACCCGCGCCCGGATCGCGCTGGAGGGCTCCCCCACCCGTTGATCGCTCAGTTTTTCGTACTCCACCCGCGGCACCTGGATGTGGATGTCAATCCGGTCCAACAGAGGGCCGGAAATGCGTTTCTGATATTTCATCACCAAGCCCATGGAGCAGGTGCAGGGATGTGTTGGATCGCCGAAGTAACCGCATGGGCAGGGATTCATCGCCGCCACCAATTGGAAGTTGGCCGGGAAGGTCAGCGAGC
>CAYOOA010000062.1:0-10427 GCA_964405455.1 uncultured Anaerolineaceae bacterium
CGCTTGTGGCGCGGTTTGAGATCCAGCACCTCGGCTGCAGCCAACAACCCGCCCACCCGGCCGGGCTTGATGGCCAAAACCCTGCCGTTGGCAAAATAATCAAAATTGAAATGGGTTTCATCACCGGCCACCTTGCCGGGGATGGGCATCATGCGGGCCGTCAGCGGCTTGCCCAAGCGGGTGGCCAGGGCAGATACATCCACCAACAGACCGGTCAAATCGTCCTCCGAAACATCCCCCGGCAGCGGGACGGTATCCAATCCCGTTCCGCAAACAGCCGAGAACATCAGCAGGTCCTGCACCGTCAGGCTGCCCTCAGCTGAACGCAGGGCTAATCGGGAGTCCTCCAGTACGGGCATCATCAATCCATTGAACCCGGCGCGTTTCCATTGACCCAAATCCAGGGTGTCGGCTATGTAAGCTGCAGCCGCCAGGGAACCTGCCTGACCGAGGTTGGGGATGCCCAGCTGCTCCATGGCGGCCCCCAACGAAACGGCATCCTCCGGGAAGGGCGCCAGCGAAAAATCAAAGCCACCAAAGTCAAACCCAAATTCCTGGGATAACTCAAAAGCTGTCTGCTCCATCTGGCGGGCCAGCCAGTTCAATCGGTCAATTAAATTGCGCCGTCCCTCCCCAAGGGAAGCAGCCGATGAGAAGGCCTGCACGGCTTCATCAGCGCATTCAATCGCCAGAGCAAATGCCGGTTGACCGCCCGCAAAATAAGACGAAGGGAAAAACGGCCCGCCCGGCTGCACCTGGGCCAACGCTGCAAAGCGTAAATTGGCAAAACCCTCTGGCTCAATCTCCCGGCTGGCCCGGATGATCTGGGCACATTTGCGTGATTCCTGCGGGTACATCAACTTACGGCAAGCCATGATCCCACTGAAAAAGGAGGTGTTCGTAGCGGCCAGTAAACCCGGGATCATATCGTAGATCTCCGGGCCATCTGAAGGATCCACCGCGCCGAAAGAGATGTATTCAAAACCGGCGGTACTTGCCTGGGCTTCCAGGTCCCGAGCCTGGGCCTGGGCCTGCTTGATTCCTTTTTGGCAATCCAGGTAGCGCGGAAAGTCAATCGTGGTTAACCGGCTGGTCTGGACGATAAAACCGGTATCCAGGAAGCGCCCGGCAGCTGCCTCGCGAAAGTGGGCATATTCGGCCGGCAGAACCAGGGGTCCAACAACCTGGGTGGGATCCCAAAAACTGGTGATGGAGCGAATTTTCATAATGACCTCTGGCGAACAATTTCAAAGAGCAGAATGCTGGCAGCCACTGCCGCATTCAATGATTCCGATTTGCCGGGCATGGGGATGGTCAGGTTTTCATCCACCCGGTGTAAAGTATCCGGCCTGGCACCCTCGGCTTCTCCCCCCACCACCAGCAGCAGCGGTTGGCGCAGGTCAGCCTGCCAGCAGGGTGTGCCGTTTTCCGCCTCCGCCAGGAAGATACGCCAGGGTTTGGGTGTACGCTTGCGCCAATCATCCAGCCAGGTCCAATCCACGCTGCGGATGGGCAGGCGGAAATGAGCGCCCATCGCCGAACGCAGCACCTTGGGGGAAAACGCATCCACCGTCTCGGGCGGCAGGAAAACAGCTTGCACACCTGCAGCCGCAGCCGAGCGGAAGAGCGTGCCCAGGTTGCCCGGATCGCGCAAGCCGTCCGCCAGCAGCAGAAAATCCGGCCTCTCCGGTAGGGGCAGCGAATGATCCTGCAAGACAGCCAGCAACCCTTGCGGCGCTTCCGTTCCAGCCAGGGCTTCCATCACCGCCGGGCTGACCTCCTCGACGACGGCTCCCCGGACGGCATACCCCTCCGCCACTTTCCGTCCGCGCTCGGAAACCTGGGCGCTGAAATACACCTCGCGCGCCGGCCAGCCAGCCCGCAGGGCCTCTTCAACCAGGCGCACCCCCTCTGCCACGAAGGCTTTTTGCTCCTCGCGCTCCGAGCGGCGGGTCAACAGGCTACGTACGGCCTGGATTTTTGGATTCTTGGTGGATGTGATCATGCTTCCTTTCACCCCTTTCCGGTTTTGGAAAAGGTTTGAGGTATTGATTTACCGGCATTGGATGAAAGCATCCCATCTGCCTCGCGGGCCAGTTCCAACTCGTGGCCGGGCAGAAAATTACTCTTGAACCAGGCCAGACCTTGCACCCGATCCGCCCCGCCGTCCTTGGAGAGCAAGAGCTGCTGGCCAAAGGCGGAAAAATCTGCAATCATGCGCTCGTAGCGGTAATAAGCCATGGCTGCCCAATCAACTTCATAGGTACCGTAACCCTGGAAGAAAGAAGCAATCTCTGCCGGGTTGTTCCAGGTGGCGCATCCGCCGATCAAGATCAAATCACGTTCCGGCGGCGCAAAGATGGGGCTGTCCCAATCCACGATATACAGGGAGTTCTCGTCCGGCAGGAGCAGGTTGCCCGGGTGAATATCCGCATGGCAGAGGACAAATTCCCGCCCGCAAGCCCGCAGCGCGGCTGCCAATTCCTCCGCCTGCTCCAGCGCCTGGGTAATGGCCGCGCGCTCCTGGTGCATCACCCTGGCCATCTCCCGCGCCTCGGGATCGGTGAATTCCTGTTCTTCCACCAAGTGTTGAAAACTGCGCACCCTGACCCGCTCCCGGGAGGAATAATCTTCCCCTGGGATGCGTTCTGCCAGTTCGGACGGAACCCGGACGGTATGCACAGCCCGCAGGGCGGAACCAAAATCCACCCACTGCCGTTCCGACAACTTTACTTCGTAGCCGTCTTTTCCCTGGATGAACGGCGACAGGACAACGGTGTACTCCCCCAACCTGGCCCATAACTGTCCAACCCGGGTCGGGATGGGCGGGATGACTGCTGAGATTCCTGCGGAGTACAGCAGGCGGGGTACCTGGACGGCTATTTCATTAAACTCCCCTTTACGCAGCTTTAGAAAATAGACCTCCCGGCCGGCCGCATCCACCCGGAAGACGGCCGTGTTCAAATCCGCACCGATGGGCAGGAACGAAAGATCCTCCACCTGCAGGCTGTATTCGCGCTGCAGGCAGGCCAGGATGGCTTGATCGGGGAGGTCGGGTTTTTCTAACATGGTGCGGAAGTATCTTTATCCTATCATCTTTCCCGTTAAAAGAAAACGGGATGGTGGTTTTCCACCATCCCGATTGGAGTTGACGCTGTAGCACTCAGGCTTTTTGAACTTTGGCAACGATCGCAGCAAACGCCTGGGGGTCGCGCACGGCCATGTCAGCCAGCATCTTGCGATTGATCACAATCCCGGCTTCCTTCATGGCGAACATCAGGCGGCTGTACGAAAAACCATGCTGGCGGGCAGCCGCGTTGATGCGGACGATCCACAACTTGCGCAGGTCGCGCTTGCGGATACGGCGATCGCGCGTGGCATACCACATGCTCTTGAGCATGGCTTCGGTTGCGCGTCGAATGAGGCGATGGCGCGAACCATAGTAGCCTTGCGTTGTCTTCAAAACTTTTTTGTGACCTAGATGCCCTTTCGGGCCTCCCTTTACACGAGCCATACCTTTACTCCTTTGCGAACCCCTGGGCGCCGGTGGTTCTTTTCACCCGTTGCGTGCACCCAACAGCCGCTCCTAAAAACGAATACGACGGGCAAAAACTCCTACTTCTCCATGTTCGGAGCCAGGCGGTGAACACGTTTAATGATGTTCTCGCCCTTGACTTCGATCATCTCGCTGAGGAGGGCCTTGGTGCGGTCCGAAGTGCGGCGGCGCAGATGGCTCTTGCCGCCCTTGGTCCGTACAAGCATGCCCGACCCGGTAACGCGAAAACGCTTCGACGTTGCCTTGTGGGTCTTCAATTTGATCTTACCTGCTTTTGGCTTGCGTGGCACAGCGAAACTCCTTTCGACAAAATAAGCGGCGGTTTTGGCCCGCCGCAATTTTGATACGGCTGGTAAAACTTCTTGCCTACTCTTTTTCCTTGACCGGCGCGGGGGCAGCCGGGGTCTCGGCCTTGCGGCCGGGCTTGGCCGGGGTGAGCACCATGGTCATCACCCGACCTTCCATCATCGGCGGGACTTCCATCGCGGCGATGTCAGCCAGTTCCTTGGCGATATCGCGCAGGTCCTCCAGCGCCAGTTCGGGGTAGTCAATCTCACGCCCGCGGAAGCGGACGGTAACCCGCACTTTCATCCCTTCCAGCAGCCAGCGGCGGGCATCCCGGGTTTTAAAACCGCGGTGGTGATCGCCGGTCTTGGGCCGCAGGCGGATTTCCTTGATCTCAATCTTGGTCTGAGATTTACGCGCCTCGCGTTCCTTCTTTTCGCGTTCATAGATGAACTTGCCAAAATTGATCACCCGGCAAACGGGCGGTGTGGAGTTGGGCGCCACTTCCACCAGGTCGAGCTCGGCATCGCGGGCGATGCGCAGGGCCTGGTCAATCGGAACGACGCCGATATTTTCACCGTTGGGTCCGATCAGGCGAACTTCCGGGACCCGGATCATCTCATTGACACGAAAAATATTGGTACTGATGGCGCTCTCCTTTTCAATCTGCAGACACGATCCGTCCATCACTCGACGGGAATAAAGCGGTAGGATGATACCACAATCCTGCCCGAATCGTCAACAATAATAGTGTCATTGCGAGGCCGGGGCACTTCCGGACAAAGCTATCCCCATCCATGATTCAGATCGCTTCGCGCATTCAGCCCTCGCAATGACAAATTTGAGCTAAATCCCTGCTTCGCAGTCGGCTTTGACCCGTTCCAGGAAGGCGGCCAGCGGCATGGGACCGGGGTTCTCACCGTTGCGCAGCCGCAGGGCCACCGCCCCCTGCTCGGCTTCCTTGTCGCCCACCACCAGCATATAGGGAATTTTCTGGTTCTGGGCGTCGCGAATCTTGGCATTCATGCGGTCGGAGCGCTCGTCCACTTCCACCCGCACACCGGCTTGCTTGAGCTGTTCCGCCACGGCATGGGCGTACTCCAGGTGCCGGTCGGCAATCGGGATGATCATCGCCTGGACGGGCGACAGCCAGACCGGGAAGGCCCCGGCAAAGTGCTCGATCAGCACGCCCAGGAAGCGCTCCGTCGTGCCCGTCACAGCGCGGTGCAGGACGACCGGCACGTGCTCGGCGCCGTCCTCGCCAATGTAGGACAGGCCCAGGCGGGCGGGCTGGATGAAGTCCACCTGGATGGTGGAGAGCTGCCATTCACGGCCCAGCACATCATTGGCCATGAAGTCGGCCTTGGGGCCGTAGAAGGCAGCCTCGCCTTCAGCCTCAAAGTATTCCAGGCCGGCGGCATCCATGGCGGTGCGCAGGGCGTTTTCCGCCTTATCCCACTTCTCATCGTCCTTGACGTACTTGCCGGCTTTGCCGCGCAGCGAAAGCCGTACGCGGTAATCGGTGAAGTGATAACGCTCCAGCACCTCGCGGATCAGGTTGAGTGAGCGCAGGAATTCGGAGCCGATTTGCTCCTCCGTGCAGAAGGTATGGCAGTCATCCTGCGTCAGGGCGCGCACGCGCGTCAGGCCGTTCAGTTCTCCGGTCTTCTCATAACGGTACAGGGTGGCAAACTCGGCAAAACGCAGCGGCAGCTCACGGTATGAATGGCGGCCCATCTCGCGGAAGAGGGTCATGTGGCTGGGGCAGTTCATCGGCTTCAGGCGGAAGGTGACGTTCTCGTCCACCATCGGCGGGAACATGGCGTCCTTGTAGTTGTCGTAATGGCCGGAGCGCTTGTAGAGATCTTCCTTGACCACGTGGCCCGTCCAGACGTGCTGGTAGCCGTAGCGGGTCTGCGTCTCGCGGACGTAGGATTCCATCAGGTGGCGCAGCATCTCGCCGCGCGGCGTGAAGAGCGGAATGCCTGGGCCGACATCCTCGGAAAAGTAGAACAGTCCCAGTTCCCTGCCCAGCTTGCGGTGATCGCGCTTCTTGGCCTCTTCCAGCCGCCACAGGTAATTCTCCAGGTCTTCCCTGGAGTACCAGGCGGTGCCGTAGATGCGCTGCAGCATGGGGCGTTTCTCATCCCCGCGCCAGTAGGCGCCGGCCACATTCATCAATTTAATCGCATCCGGGTTGATCTGCCCGGTATTTTCAACGTGAGGCCCGCGGCACAGGTCGGTGAAGCTGGCGTGGGTGAAGGTGGAAATTTCCGCCTTTTCCGTCAGCGGGTTGCCGTCCTCATCCATCCCGCCGGATTCCAGGCCGTCGATCAGCTCTTGCTTGAAAACCTGGTCCTTGAAGATCTGGCGGGCATCCTCCGCGCTGACCACGCGGCGGACGAAGGGATGGTTGCCCTTGATGATCTCGCGCATGCGCGCTTCGATCTTGACCAGGTCTTCGGGGGTCAGCGAGCGCGGCAGGCCGAAGTCATAGTAAAAGCCGTCCTCGATGGCCGGGCCGATGGCCACCTGGCCGTCGGGGAACATTTCCAGCACAGCCTGCGCCATGATGTGGGCGCTGGAGTGGCGGATGCGATACAGCAGCGAGTCGTGATAGTTTTCCTGCTTCTTTTCAGCCATTCATGCCTCCAAAGTTAAACAAACAGCCCCTCGCCCGATTCTGGGGCGGGAGGGGCTCTCACGCGGTTCCACCCAGATTATCCGCTCACGCAGAGCGAACATCTTATGGGCGGCCGATAACGGGGCCAACCGTTTCCCATAATTCACCCCGATTTTGAGGTGGTTCCGGGTCAGGCTCCCAGGGGGTTTTCGCCATTTTGACTCCAGGAGGAACTCTCAGCCGGTGGTTCCTCGTTTCTGTCAGAGGACAAATGGGTACTCGTCCTGATCAAAGCCAGTGGGCGAAACAGGGCTCGAACCTGCGACCTCACGGATGTCAACCGTGTGCTCTAACCAACTGAGCTATCCGCCCGAAATTGTGAACCATATTTTACCCCGGTTTGGGGGATTTTGCAAGAAAAACTTTCTCGTGGTCTGCTCATGGGCACTTATAACCTGGCATAAAACCTGGCGAGAAATCGTAAAAAATTATCATCTTTATGTACAAGGATAATTACATTTCAATAACAAGCCAATCCTTTACAAATCCTCCATCCGCACCCAGCCGCGGCGCAGCGCCACCAGGGCTGCCTGTGAGCGGTTGCTTAACCCCAATTTGGAGAGGATGCTGGCTACGTGGGATTTGACCGTCTCCTCGCTGATGACCAGTTCGCCGGCCACTTCCCGGTTGGTGCAGCCGCGCGCCAGGAGGATCAGCACCTCGCGCTCGCGGGTGGAAAGCTCCAGCCCCGGCTCGATGGGATTTTCCAGCGCAGCCGCCGATTCGGGATCCAGGTAATATTCCCCCCGCCCGGCAGTCCGCACGGCTTCCAGCAGGTGCTCCGGGCGGGCATCCTTGCGGACGTAGCCAATGGCGCCCTGGCGCAGGGCGGCCGCCACCCGGGCATCGTCCGTGTAGGCGGTCAGAATGATCACTTGCGGGGCATCGGGCAGGCTGCGGATGCGCCGGGTGGCCTCGATGCCGTCCATGCCGCCGGGCAGGAGCAAGTCCAGCACCACCACATCCGCCTGCCAATCTGCCAGGTTGCGTAAGGCTTCCTCGGCGCTGGCCGCCTCACCCACGATCCGCAGGTCCGGGAAAGATTCCAGATAGGAACGGATTCCACGCCGGACAATGGCATGGTCATCCACGAGGGCGATGCGTAAAAAGGGCTTATTCATATTTGATCCGATTATAGCCGCTTTTTGGACAGGCCAACGCGCAGACCCAGCACCAGCAGGTACAAGCCAATCACCAGGACCGACAGAAGGAGCAATCCTCCAAAAAGGGCGCTGCCCCAGAGCAGGGTCTCGTTGGTCATGGATTGGATTGTCAGTCCGGTGGGAGCATAACCCAGGCGCTGGCTGTCCAATACGCTGGCAAAACGGACCGGCAGGTTGAGGATACCGGAGGCGCTGGAAAGCATTGGCAGGGCCGGCAGTAGCAGGGCAAACGCGCCGGCCAGCCAACCCGCCAGGCTGTTGGCCGCCTGCATCCGCCAGGCTGTAACCTGGCCGGGAGATGAGATCTTGCGCCGGGCAGCAAACGCCCCAAGGACCAGCAGGGCTTCAGCCAGCATGGCCAGCGGCAGGATCCAGTAGGAGTTCTCCTGCACCAGGGCGTAGAACGCCAGCACCGGCAGCAGCAGGCTGGCCCCCACCAGCAGGTAAAACCAGGCCGGTGGAACACGCACCATTTGACCGATCAGGCGCTGGCGGATGACCACAGCCTGCCAGAAAAAAGGCACGGCCGCCACCAAACTGACAAAGAGGATCCCCAGCGTCAGGCTGGATGATAACAGCGGAGTATCTCCCAGGGCAAAGGCCAGTGAGATACCCATACCCGCCGGGACAATCACCCCGAGCAGGCCAAAATTGAAGGCGCGCCAGTGCAGGTGCCAGGCGGCTGCTGAATCGGCTACCGCCAGCTCGCGGCGCAGCAGGCCGTAGGAAGCAATATTTGCCACCAGGAAGAACAGGAAGGGTACTCCCAGCACCCAGAAAACGGAAAGGAAGAGCGGCATCACATTTGTCAGGCCGGCTTGTGCTTTCATATCGAGGAGAGCCGTTTCACTCACCAGCAGGGCCGGCGTACCACCCACCAGGGCCAGGCCGCTGCCCAGAGCCAGCAGGGTAACCAGCAGCCCGGCCGGCCCCTCCCAGGCAATGCCATCCGGTGCAGGTGTGCGCTTGCGCCAGGCCAACAGTCCGCCGAAGCTGCCGTAGAGCAGCCCCATCAAGAGGAAATTGACAAACATGCGGTGCACCGCCTGGAACTGGCCGGTGATGGCCCCGAAGAGCAGGCGGGCGGTATCTGCCACCGAAGCCGGCTGCAGACCATGATCCAGCAGGCCGGCAGCGCCGTCCACTGCGGCAAACCCGGCTGCCAGCAGGCCAAAGGCCGTCACCCCGCCAATCAACCCGGCCAGCGCACCGGAGAGGGTTGATCCCAGCAGGCCGGCGGGTTTGATCCAACGGGCAGCCAGGAAACCGGTCAGCGCGCCGATCAGCATGGCCAGGACGGCCATGGCAGTGCCAAAGAGACGGCTGACGGCGATATTCCAACCCAGGTAGCCGGCGAGCGAATCCGCGACCGGGACGAGCAGCGCAGCCGCGGCCAGGATGCCCCCACCCAGACCGACCAGCGCAGCCCGATTAAGGAAGGGATTGACCTTGACCGGGGCCAGCTCAACTGCGGCTTCCGGCGGGTGGAAGGGCACGGCAGCCAGCAACTTCACCCCCCTGCCCTGTGCTGCCTGGACGTTGAAATCTCCTCCCAGGGCTTCCAGGCGGGCGCGCATGCCGTCCAGCCCTCTGCCGGGGGTGTAATTGGCCGGGTCAAAACCCTGACCGTCATCGTTGATGGATAATACAAGCAGCCCTTTGGCGGTATCCGTGGAAAGCTTTAGCGAGACAGTTTTTGCCCGGGCGTGGCGGGCAATATTGCTCAAAGCCTCCTGGGCAATCCGGAAGAGGGCCTCGAAGGCGCCTACCGGCAGCCAATCCTCTGCAGGCAGGTCGCCCACCTCACAGGTCACCAGTGCCCCGCTGCGCAGGGCCAGCGCTTCGCATTGATCCTTGAGAGCCTGGGCCAGCCCCACCCGTTCCAACGGAGCCGGCGAAAGCTGCTGCAACAGGGCATTCATCTCGGCCAGGGCGGCCCGGGCGCTGCCCAGCACATCCTCCAGGGCTGCCCGGGCACCCTGCGGGTCTTCCTCCCAACGGGCCTGGACGGCCGAGGCGCTCATCTGGATGCTGAACAATTGCTGTTTGATCGAATCGTGCAGTTCGCGCGCCAGACGGTTGCGCTCCTGCTGGGCAGCCTGCTCCTCCAGGGAAGTGGCGGCTGCAGCCGCCTGGTTCATCCCACCACCCAGGCGGTTGAGCTGGCGCAGCAGCCCGATAAGCGGGTTCCAGAAATCGCGCCGGGTTTCCACCTGCGGGGAGCGGCCGACCTCCAGCCGGCCCAGGCCGCGGCTGAGGCGGTCCAGGGCGCTGCTGATGGGGGTAAGAGCCAAAAAACCGAGCAAGGCGCCCAGGAGGAGCGCCAGCAGCGGCTGGTTGAAGACCAGGGCGATCACCACGCTGGAAAGGCTGACGATCAGCAAGACAAGGGTGAGATAAGCATAGAAATAGGGCTTATTGAATTGGGCAGGGGTTTTCATGGCAGTTCTCCTGGCCTCAGGATACGACGAAAAGGGGGTGTGCACATCCCTCGAAAGAGGGAATTTATGTTATAATCTCCCCGCTCCAACCCGGAGAGGTAGCGTAGTCTGGCCTAACGCGCTCGCCTGGAAAGCGGGTACACTGAAAGGTGTCATGGGTTCGAATCCCATCCTCTCCGCCAGCAAAAAACGCCCGTTTGGGCGTTTTTTTTATTTCGAATCCAATCCCCATAAGGGGACAAGGTCCTCTCCGCCAGCAAAAAACGCCCGTTTGGGCGTTTTTTTTATTTCGAATCCAA
>CAYOOA010000062.1:10527-12134 GCA_964405455.1 uncultured Anaerolineaceae bacterium
TCCCCATAAGGGGACAAGGTCCTCTCCGCCAGCAAAAAACGCCTGTTTGGGCGTTTTTTATTTCGAATCCCACCTCCCTTCGGGAGTGCAAGCGACCCCATAAGTGATAACTGTCCCTCCTGCTATCAGAGAAAGGCCCTGAGAGACTGTCTGAAGAATACTTTTCCACGCAGTTACTTTGCTTTTTTCTTACACCACCATAATCTCGCTATAATTAATAGCGTGGTTCATTCCCTCACAGGTGAGATCTGATGAAAATCCCCCCATTTGAACTTGAGCGCTACTTCGCCCGTTACGAATTTTCTGCACGCTATCTTCTCTCCAGTTCAGATTGCGACGGAATATCACAATCCGAACTGGTGGCAAATGCCATCCCGGAAACCCGCGAACTATGGGATCAATTGACCCTCGGCTACACCGAATCCTTGGGTCACCCGAAGCTTCGACAAGAAATTGCCCACCTCTACCACGGCATCCGCCCTGAGGATTGCCTGGTGGTTGTGCCGGAGGAAGGCATCCTCATAGCCATGAACTGCATCCTCCAACCGGGCGATCACATAATTTGCACCTTTCCAGGCTACCAATCGCTCTACCAAATTGCGGAAAGCCTGGGCTGTGAAATCACCTGCTGGGAGCCGGAAGAAGAGAATGGCTGGTATTTCAATCCGGATTTCCTGGAGATGAACATCCGGCCAAATACCAGGCTGGTGGTTGTTAATTTTCCGCATAATCCGACCGGGCATTTGCCCAGCCGGGCGGATTACAACCGGATCATCACGATTGCCCGGCAGCGTGATCTCTACCTTTTTTCAGATGAAATGTACCGCTTCCTGGAATACGATCCGCGGGACCGCTTGCCTTCAGCCTGTGAAGAATACGAAAAGGCCATTTCCCTTTTTGGCATGTCCAAGACCTTCGGATTGGCCGGTTTACGTCTTGGCTGGCTGATCACCAGGGATACAGAACTTTTCCAACGTTTGGCAGAATTCAAGGATTACACCACGATCTGCAGCAGCGCACCGAGCGAAATCCTCGCCATCATGGGATTGCAGGCCCGCCAAACCCTCATTGGCCGGCACCTGGTCAGGATACAGCGCAACCTGGGATTGTTGGATGAGTTCTTCAACGAGTTTAAAGAGGATTTCGAGTGGATCAAGCCGCGGGCAGGCACCATCGGATTTCCACGGATCCGCCTTGAAATCAGCTCCGCGGGATTTTGCCGTAGAGTGGTCCAGGATGCCAACATCATGCTGCTGCCCTCGACGGTATACGGATATGGCGATCGCCACTTCCGCCTGGGATTTGGCCGGGAGAATTTTCCGGAAGGCCTGGAAAAATTGCAGGGTTATTTACGAGTCAGGCAGTAAGCAACCCAATTTCATTAAAAAGTCAACGCCCTGGAGGTTACACAGACCTCCAGGGCGTTGATGATTCTACCCGGAAAAAACCTTACGGTTGGATACTCCTCAGGTAATTGACAATATTCCAGCGGTCCATCGGGTTGGGCAGGTTCTCGCGCAGGGCGGGCATCCGGCCGGCCACACCGCCGCCAATGGTCTGGAAGATGGCGCCATCGCTGGTGGTGACCGGGTTGCCGGTCAGCAGGT
>CAYOOA010000063.1:0-10420 GCA_964405455.1 uncultured Anaerolineaceae bacterium
GGGTGGGGGTTGTAATTATCCTGGCTGCATCCATCCTGGGTCCGTGGGTGTTTGATCCGATCATGGTTCCGGATGAATATACCTGCACGCCGCCCAATTACCGGTTGGAAAGCAACTTTTGCGGCCAGCCCATGTCCGGGCTGCGCCTGATTCCCTGGCTGTTTGTTGGATTCTTAACCATTCCCGGGGTTATCTTAAGAGGAGAAGAAACAGTCTGGCAGGCTGCGCGGGAGTATACACTGGCGCTGCTATACCTGCTGATGTTTCTGCCCTTTCTGACCGGCCTGCTGCTGGCTTTTGGGAAGCAAAACCGGTTGCGGTTGGCGCTCCACTGGCTGGCCTGGGGGTTAGCGGCTGCGGTGGCTTTCCCGCTCAGCATGGCCGAAAAATGGGAAATGCATCCGGCTTTGTGGGGCATCTGGCTCTTCCGGGCCGGGCTTGTCCTCTGGCTGGGGATTGAAATTCTGTTGATGTTTGCAGATCAGCGTAAGAAATTAACGAATCCTGTTTGAGGAAAAAGAATACCTGGATCCATTTCAAGGACTCTTGAAAGGGAAAGGCAAAAAATATTAAATCATCCGGGCAATTTCCATGCAAGGGGGCGGTGAATTGCAAAGAATATCGGCGATTCCGAAATGAAATTGGCGGTTTTAACATATAATTCTGAGTGGGGGGAACCATTTGTCGAATACATTACTATAATGTTAGAGTATCCATGCACTTTTTGTTCAGGAGAATATTATGAAAACTCGCTCCCTTGTTGCCGTTTCTATATTTCTATTGCTTGTGGTTTCGCTGGCCTGTAACCTGGGAACAGGGAAATCCACAGTAGCAACAACCACGCCCCAGGCGAATGCTACGGATGCCGGTTCTTCCGGTGGGAACCCGACTCTGGTCTCGCCCTCGCCCACCCCCACGCAAGGAATTGTTGTGGCAGCCAGTTCAACGCCGGTTCCCCCTACTCCGGCAGCCCGAAAGCTGCCCTGGGGAACCTATCGGATTATTGGAGATATATCGGATCAATTCCTGGAAAACTTCCCGCTGACTGGCGGTGGAGCCCCACCGCTGGCCTGGTTTCTTGGAACAGTCACTCTGAAGGTTGAGAAGGATAGCACCATCTCTGGCGGGAGTGCTTACTTCCATATTTTCACCAACTATACCGCCGCTCAGCAACCCTGTGATAAAGGGGAATATATCTATGAAGCAGACCAGGTCAGCGGCACCTATGACCCGCAGACTGACATCATTACCTTGGTTTATACTGGCACGGCCACGTATGATCCGGAAGACATCCCGGCCCGCTGCCCGGAAATAGTTACCAACCAGGTTGAAATGACCGTTTATCTGATGCGCGGCGATGGAAATCAATACATCCTGTGCAAGACGGGTGAACAGGGCTCCGCCTGTCTGCAGAATCCAATGGCAAAATTGAATCCATAATGGAGGATGATTGGCCTACAACAAGGAATTAAGTACCCGGATTCGGCAATGTCTGACGGACGTCCAGGGTCTGACCAGCAAAGTGATGTTCGGTGGAGTGGGATTCCTGGTGAATGGCAACATGGCCTGCGGTGTACATGGTGAAAACCTGATCATTCGGCTTTCCCCGGCAGATGGTGAAAAGGTATTAACTCGCCCTCACACCCGGCCGTTTGACCTGAGCGGTAAACCAATGCGCGGCTGGGTTTATGTGGAACCGGAAGGTTTTGCCACGGAGGCCGATTTACAGGCATGGGTGAACCGGGGTGTGGACTATGCCCGCTCCCTGCCGCCCAAAAAACCATAAAAAAACCACTCACACACTCTGCGGCGTTGGGTGCGCCATCCAATCCAGGGTAATGGAAATTTCAAAAAGGGAAAAATGCGTTCTGAACAGGAAATGGTTGACCTCATTCTCTCCACCGCACGGGAAGACCCGCGCATTCGGGCTGTCATGCTCAACGGTTCGCGCGCCAACCCGAATGCGCCGCGGGATTTCTTCCAGGATTTCGATATCATCTATTTTGTCACCGACCCGGTCCCGTTCACCCGTAACCTGGAGTGGATCCGGCGTTTTGGCGAGTTGATGATCCTGCAATTGCCGGATGACATGGTGGATCCGCCGCCGGAAAACCAGATCAGTTATGCTTACCTGATGCAGTTCACGGATGGCAACCGGATTGATCTGACCATTTTCCCACTTGACAAGCTGGATCACCTGGAGCCGGAAAGCCAGACCATCGTCCTACTGGACAAAGACGGCGTTTTGCCCGAGTATCCGCCGCCTTCCGATCGGGACTTCATCCCCCAACCGCCCACCCAAAAGCAGTTTAACGACTGCTGCAACGAGTTCTGGTGGGTCAGCCCATATGCCGCCAAGGGGTTGTGGCGGGGGGAGATGCCCTACGCCAAAACCATGCTGGATGATTATGTCCGCGAGCAACTGATGAAGATGTTGAAATGGTATGTCGGCGCGCGGACGCAGTTCGCCAAAAGCACTGGAAAACTGGGTAAATACCTGCAGCAATACCTGGAGCCCGAGCTGTGGGAGTTGCTGTTGTTGACCTATTCCGATGCGGAGGTGGAACATACCTGGCAGGCGTTGTTCGCGATGGGCGGGCTTTTCCGAAGGACGGCCTGCTCCGTGGCGCAGCACTTTGGCTATACCTATCCCCAGCCGGAAGACGAGCGAGTGACGGTTCACCTGCACCATGTCCACGACCTGCCGCGGGATGCAAAGGAGATGTATTAATCCAGAAAAGGTGCTTATGAGCCGAATCGATGAATATCGGGCATTGCTGAAAAACAGGCCGGATTGGGATGAGTTCCTGTTGTCCAATTCCGGGTTGCCGGGACCGCGGGGAAACATTGAGTTAGCCCAGGCAGTTGCAGAAGAGGGCAATCTTGAGTTCTTCCTGCATTGCATCTCCTATTCACCCGAACTGGCGCCGGTTAATTCACCCTATGAATTCCTGGCTTTTTGCGGGATCCTGGGATTGGGCCGATTGCTGGCAGAAGGTGATGAGCAGTTTCTTCCGCGGTTGCGCCAGGCAGCAGCGGACCCGCGCTGGAGGACGCGCGAGGCGGTGGCGATGGCCCTCCAACGCTGGGGTGATGTGCAGATCGACCGGTTGGTTGCAGAAATGCGTAACTGGGCTCAAGACGATTATTTTCAGCAGCGGGCTGCCGCTGCTGCGCTGTGCGAGCCCCGCCTGCTTGGACAGCCGCTAATTGTTCTGGCCGTGCTGGAAATTCTGGATGCCATCACCCTTGCCATCGTCCAGGCGGATGACCGAAAATGTGACGGCTTTATTGCCTTGCGCAAAGGGCTGGCATATTGTTGGAGCGTTGCTGTAGCCGCTTCACCCTCCGAAGGAAAAACATGGATGGAAAAATGGCTTGTCCATCCGGATAAGGATGTTCGTTGGATCATGAAGGAAAATCTCAAGAAAAACCGTCTATCACGGATGGATGCGGCCTGGAAGGAGCGTTGGTTGGCCCAAATTGGATGATGGCTTGATTGAAAGATAGGTCCATCTGTAATGACAGGGAGCTTTGACCAAATGTCAGTCCAAAAATCTCCAACTTCCAATCCAGAGCTGAATGATGTGCTTGTCCAGTTGGTTGATGGCGCGCAGGCTGTCCTTGGAGCCAACTTCTGCGGCGCCTATTTGCAGGGTTCCTTCGCCATTGGGGATTGGGACGAGTACAGCGACGTGGATTTCATCGTGGTGGTCGAGCAGGGAGTCTCGGCGGAGGAATTTGCCGGGCTGAAGGAATTGCATCATCGAATTTATGACCAGCCCTGCCCCTGGGCGCAGCACCTGGAAGGCTCTTACTTTCCCAAAGACCTGCTTCGGCGGGAGGACCCGGCCCTGACACCCCTGGTTTATATTGATAACGCCCACCGCGAGCTGGAACGGTCAGCTCACGACAACAGCCTGGTGGTGCGCTGGACGCTGCGCGAACACGGCATCCCCCTGGCCGGGCCGGAGCCGCGCAGCCTGGTCGACCCGGTGCCGGCCGAGGATTTGCGCCGCGAGGTGCGGGGGGTCATGCGGCAGTGGGCTGAGGAAATCCTGACCGGGCGCTACACCATCAACAACTGCTGGGCGCAACCGTTCGCGGTGATCAGCTACTGCCGCATGCTGCAAACCCTGCAAACCGGGACGGTCGAATCCAAGCCGGCCGGGGTGCGCTGGGGCTTGCAGAATCTCGATCCGCAGTGGGCTGACCTGATCCAGCGGGCCTGGGCGGAGCGGCCCGACCCGGGCATCAAGGTGCGCTGCATGGCGGATGCGGCAGATGTCCGCCACACGGAGGAGTTCATCCGCTACGCCCTGGCGCTGATTCGCTGAAGGAGGTCTGAATGTCCTGGGAGGCAGATTATCTTCAACCTGTCCTGGATTGGCTGCTGGAGCCACAAACGCCGGGCGTGCGTTATTTGACCCTGCGCGACCTGCTGGATAGACCAGCAGGCGACCCAGAGTTGCAGCAAGCCCACCAGGCTGCTCATCAACAGGGCGCCATCCCCAATATCCTCGCCCACATGGCCCCGGCCGGATTCTGGGAAAGGCCAGGACCGGGTTACGGACCCAAATATCGCTCATCCGTTTGGTCCTTCATCCTGATGGCCCAACTGGGGGCGTCTATGCATCTGGATGAGCGCATTACCTGCGCCTGCGAGTACATGCTGGATCATGCCCTTGCCCCGGGTGGACAGTTTTCTTATTCCGGCGCCCCTTCTGGTACCATTGACTGCCTGCAGGGCAACCTGTGCTGGGCCTTGACCGAATTGGGCTGCACGGATCCGCGGCTGGAAAACGCCTATGAGTGGATGGCGCGCACCGTCACCGGTGACGGGATTGCCCCCGCAGGCGAGAAAAAAGCTGCATTGCGCTACTCGGCCTATAAATGCGGGCCGAACTTCGCCTGTGGGGCCAATAACCGGCTGCCCTGCGCCTGGGGGGCTGCCAAGGTGATGCTGGCCCTGGCCTGCCTTCCGGCAGACCGCCGAACGCCCCTGGTCGAGGCTGCCATTCAAACCGGATTGGATTTCCTGCTGGGTGTTGACCCGGCCACAGCCGCCTATCCCACCTCTGAAGGACAGGCCCCCAACCGCAGTTGGTGGAAGTTCGGTTTCCCCGTCTTCTACATTACGGACGTGCTGCAGCTTGCGGATGTGCTTACCCGCCTGGGTTGCGGTCGCGACCCGCGCCTGGCGAACCTTCTACAAATTGTCCGCCATAAACGGGATGGATTGGGTCGCTGGAGCCTGGAATATGATTACGCTGGCAAGACCTGGGGCAATTACGGGGCCAAGGACCAGCCTAACAAGTGGGTCACTTTGCGGGCACTGCGGGTGCTGAAAGCTGCTGCCAGTTGAAAAAAGCCCGGGCGTTCAGCCCGGGCAAATGGTTTTTCGTTAATTATTTCTTCTGCTTTGCTACGTATACCTGGATGGCTTCACGGACAAACTCCGCCAGGCGGGGGTGGATCTTGTCGAAGTTGGCCTTGAAGCGCGGGTCGTCGTTGTATAGATTTGCCAGTCCGAGCATTTGTTCTTCGTCCGGCGACCAGAAGTATTGCATGTGTTTGCGCCAGGCCTCCACGCAAGCCTGCGCCTCGGGCGAGGCAGGGCCCTTGGGCATGGCGGCCAGGAAACCGCGGTAGACAGCTTCACCCTCTTCACCAATACGCTGCTTCTCGGCGGCGGAATAGCTTTTCCAGCGCCGATTGGAAGCACGTACAATCTCCGGGTCGTAGGTTTGCATGGCTTCCTGTTCATAGGCAGCCTGCTGTTCTTCGCTCAATTCATCGAATAATTGTTTGTTGCTCATTTGTCTCTTTCCCTTCAGGTGATCAATGGTGTTCTCGACGGTCGTGACCAACCGTTCCAGGTGGGTGATGCGTCCGGCCAGTTCCATTTTGTGCTGCTCCAGGGCACGCAGCAGGTCAAAATCCGGGCTGGCCATAATCTGGCGGATTTGTTCAAGGGACAGGTCCAGTTCCCGGTAGAGCAGGATTTGCTGCAGGCGCAACAGGGCCTCCTCGCCGTAGTAGCGGTAGCCGTTCTCACCCACCCGGGTGGGTTTGAGCAGGCCGATCTCGTCGTAATAATGCAGCGTGCGCGGGGTGATGCCCGCCAACCTGGAAAGCTGCCTGACTGTGAACATGCTGCCAGTATAAACCATTACGTAACGTTAATGTCAAGAGGTGGTTCTTTTCAATTTTATAAATCAGCCTGAATGAAGTAATCATTTGGTTTGAAAGAATGTCAATCAATTTAACGACATTTATCAGCATGTTTTGTATAATTAAGAGGCTATTCGTCGAACCTTTCAGGGAGGCTGTGCAATGAAGCGAGTTTTCGGATTGTTTTTGACATTGGCGCTGCTTTTTAGCGCAATCGGTTCCCCGGTGCAGGCGGCATTCTCCGCCCCGGCTGCGGGAGAGGCTCAAACCCTGCCGGCGCAATCCAAGGCGCCGGCCTGGTGTGTGGCCGGGTCCTTCCAGGGCTGGAATAATTCCAGCCATCCTATGTATGACGATGCCACCCACGGCGACAGGATCCCCGGCGATGGGGTCTATTCGTTAAGCCAGTCCATTCTGACGGCTGGTGACAACCAATTTAAGGTGGTGGCCTGCGGGGATTGGGGTACGATCTATCCCGCCAACAATTCCTGGTTCAGCACCTCGACCGCCGGGCAAAACGTGCTGATCACTTTTGATACCAACAACCACGCTGCGGATGCCGGCCCGGCCTATCTGCCTGCCCAGAACATCGTCAATGTCAACGGGGATGTTCTGCCCACTTCCTACACAGTCGTGGGAGATTTCCAGGGTTGGATCAACAATTACTCGGAAACCCTGATGACTTACCTGGGACACGGCCTTTACCGGCTGTCCTACGTGATTCCCTACGCTAACACCTACAACGGCCGGATGGTGAAAACAGGCGATTGGATTGGCTTTGGACCAAGCGGCCGCTCGACGGGCGACCCGAATTTCAGCTTCACCACCACTGCTCCCAACACCGAGATGGTTTTTCTGTTGGATGTCTACACCGGCCGGGCACTCGTCCAACCCGCTGCCGCGGGGAGCGGCACCTGGTGTGCAGGCGGTAGTTTTAATGGCTGGAGCGCAGATGGAGCCCCCCTGTATGATGATGGCACCCATGGGGATGTGCTTGGCAACGACGGCGTTTTCTCCCTGGATATGGCAATCGCCGCGGCAGGCCGCTATGAGTTCAAGATCACGAACTGTTCCTGGTCAACAACCTATCCAGCCTCTGGCAACAGTTGGTTCAATACCACCACCAGCGATAAGACCGTCAAATTCACATTTGATACCAACAATCACAGCTCGGATGCCGGGATTGCCTACCTTCCGGCCGTGAACGTCGTCAATGTCTGGGATGATTCCGCTTCGTTCACCGCGGTTGGTTCCTTCAATGGGTGGAACAATGCGGATGCCTCCACGGTGATGACCGCTTACGGGAACGACAGTTACCAGTACAACTACACCGCGGCTGCCTCGCAGACGTACTCCGGCAAGGTGGTCAACCCCGGCAGTTGGGATGGCTTTGGCGGCGACGGACGCTCGGTAAATGCCAGCAACGTGGATTTTACGGCTCTTTCTGGGCAGATTTTCTTCAACCTGCTGGATGCGCGTGCCGGGCGAATCGCTTTTGTCCCGGGACCCAACCCCGGCGCCAGCCATGACAACAACATTTGGTTTGCCAGCCTTGGCCATGACAGCCGGGATGCCCTTTACCGCACCCCCGGCGGACCGGTGACCACCGGCACGCCGGTCACCCTGCGCCTGCGGGCGGCAGCCGGCGACCTGACGGCAGCCCGGGTGCGCCTCTACAACGACCGCACCAATGCCCAATCTTTCCTCAATATGACGCCGGCTGCGGCGGATGATACCTACGAATGGTGGCAGGCCACCATTCCTGCATCGGCCGATCCAACGGTGTACTGGTACCGCTTCATCGCCATTGACGGCACGGCCACGGCGTATTATGAGGACGATGCCGCCCGCGACGGCGGTTGGGGCGAGGCGTTTGCCTCCTCGCCGGATAATTCCTACCAGTTGACGGTCTATGATCCGGCTTACAAGACGCCGGACTGGATCAAGAATGCGATCGTATACCAGGTCTTCCCGGACCGTTTCCGCGACGGCAACACTGCCAATGACACGCCGGCGGGAACATTCTTCTACAACGAGCCCGGCGGGACAGTGTACCGCTCCGTGGGTACGGATTGGAATACTCCCGTGTGCGATCCGCGTGCGGCTGCCACCCCCTGCAGCGGGACTTATTCCAAGAACTTCTACGGCGGTGACCTGCAAGGCTTGATGGACAAGCTGGATTACCTGCAAGGTCTGGGTGTGACGGCCATTTACCTCAACCCGATTTTCCTCTCCCCCTCCAATCATGGTTACGATACCAGCAATTACCTGGCAATCAACCCATCCATGGGAGACCAGGCCCTGTTCACCAGCCTGGCGACCGAGGCGCACACCCGCGGCATCCATATCATCCTGGACGGCGTATTCAACCACGTCTCCTCGGACAGCATTTACTTTGACCGCTACTCGCGCTACAGCGAAGTCGGTGCCTGCGAAAGTCCGTCCTCGCCTTACCGGGCGTGGTTCACCTTCACCGATGTGCCCGCCGGGACGGGTGTTTGTGCCGGCTCGGACGGCACGCCGATGGCCGCCAATTACAGCTCGTGGTGGGGCTACGACAGCCTGCCCACCCTCAACTCGCACAACCCGGAAGTCCGCAACCTGGTGTACGCCAACGGGACGGCCTCTGTGGCGCCGTTCTGGCTGCAATGGGCCGATGGCTGGCGCCTGGATGTGGGCGGTGACCTGGATCCAGGTGTGACCGGCGACCCGGCCAACACCTACTGGGAGGAATTCCGCGCCGCGGTGCACGCCGTCCGGCCGGATGCCTACATCGCCGGCGAGGAGTGGGGCAATGCCTCCTCCTGGCTGCTGGGCAACGAGTGGGATGGGGTGATGAATTACCAGTTCAGCACCGCCGCGTTGGGCTTCTGGCGCACCACCACCTTCACCGATAATGATCATGCCAGCGGCAGTGCGGCGGGTCTGATTGTCCCGCTGACACCCTCCGCATTTGACAACCGCATCCGCAGCCTGGCGGAGCGTTACCCGCCGGAAGCTCTGCAGGCCATGTTGAACCTGTTTGACAGCCACGATACCAGCCGGGTGCTCTTCATGCTGGATGAAAACGCCAGCCTGAATGATCCATCCCTGTACGCCAACCCGGCCTATGACTGGAGCGACGCCATCTCTCGCCTGAAGGCAGCCGTCATCCTGCAGATGACAATGCCCGGCGCCCCGACCATCTATTACGGTGATGAGGTCGGCCTGGTGGGGCCGATGGCTTATTCCGGCGGTAAATGGGAGGACGATCCCTACAACCGCCAACCGTTCCCTTGGTTGGATGCGAGCGGGACGCCCTTCTACACCCACCTGCAGTCGGCAGCAGCCCAGCAGAACCTGTATGATTACTATGCCAACCTGGGGGAGGCACGCAATGATCATCCGGCCCTGCGCACAGGTGATTTCAAAACCTTATTAGTGGATGACACCAACGGGCTGTATGCCTACGGTCGGCGCATCACTGGAGCAACCCCGGATGCGGCAGTGGTGGTTTTGAATCAACACACCACCGCCCAACCTGCCACACTGGATGTTTCCGGTTACCTGGCAGTGGGCAGCAGCCTGGTGGATGCATTGACCGAGACCGTCTATACTGTGAACGGCAGCGGCCAGATTGTCATCGATGCCGTACCGGGCCGCAGCGGGGTTGTGCTGGTGCTGCAAACCGGTGCTGTGAATCCGCCCGACCGGGTAACCGACCTGGCCGTCACAGCGGAAGGCAACGGTACGATCGACCTGGGTTGGACGGCGGCTACCGGCGCGGAAGCCTACCGCATCTACCGCAGTGAGCTGATGGGCGGCGGTTATCAGTATATCGGCCAAACGGCCGCCACCACCTATCATGACAGCGGGCTGGTCAATGCCCGGCGGTATTACTATGTCATCGTCGCGGTGAACAACACGAGCGGGCTGCAAAGCGGTTACTCCAATGAAGCCAGCGGCATCCCGCACCCGGCCATCGGCTGGGCCAACCTGCAGTGGCCGTACACCATCACCCATACCATCGGCATCACTCCCACCGTGAATATCTACGGCCAGATCTGGATTGACGGGGTCACCAACTTCGGCGGCCAGGGCGAAGGCGTGCTGGCCCAGGTGGGTTTTGGTGCTGTCGGCAGCGATCCGGCGCTCGGCGGCTGGACCTGGTGGGATGCATCTTTCAGAGCCGATGCAGGCAATAACGACGAGTATGTTGGCACCCTGCTGCCGGAGCAAATCGGCACCTTCGATTATGTCTACCGTT
>CAYOOA010000063.1:10520-11952 GCA_964405455.1 uncultured Anaerolineaceae bacterium
TATGTTGGCACCCTGCTGCCGGAGCAAATCGGCACCTTCGATTATGTCTACCGTTACTCCACGGACGGCGGTGTGAGCTGGCTGGTCGCAGACCAAGACGGACCTGTTTATACCACCCCGACCAACCCCGGTAAAATGGTCGTTGTTCCTTCTACGGATACCCTCCCGCCCACAGCACCGGTCCTTTCGGTTGCGGATTGGGGCGCGGATTTCATCAGCCTCTCCTGGACAGCAGCCACGGATGATTCCGGCGTCTATGCCTACGATATCTACCGCTCGGAAGGGGCTGATCCGGCGCTGAAAATCGGCCGGGTGGATTCAGCAACCCTGACCTATTCGGATACCACGGTTGTCACCGGGACGACCTATACCTATTACGTGGTTGCCCTGGATACCAGCTTCAACCCCTCGACGCCCTCGAATTCGGTCAGCCATGCCGCGGAAGCCAAGATCGTCCAGGTGACGATCAACGTGACTGTGCCCGCCTTCACTCCGGCAGATGACACAATCTACTTCACCCGCTTTGTCAACCCGGACGGCACGCTGGGGAACTGGGATCCGGCAGCGACCCCGCTGACCCCTTCCGGTACGCCAAACGTCTGGACGGGCGTGATTAACTTGCTGGATGGGACGCAGGCGGAGTTCAAATTCACCCGCGGCAGTTGGGATACCGTCATCAAGGCCGCCGACGGCAACACCGAGGTACCTGACTTGACCTTCACCGCCGCCTACGGCACGACCGGGCTGCAAACCTATGAGTACAGCGTGCTCAACTGGCGCGATCCGCTGGTGGTCTCTTTTGAGCCGGCGGATGGAACAATTGCCTTTGATCCGGCCAATCCCGCTCACGTGGCGCGGGTGACCTTCTCCCAGGCCATGCCGGCCAGCGCGGAGTTGTACCTGTTCATCGGGAGCACGCCGGTACCGGCTGTGACCACCCTGGAAGGGACGGATACCCTCTCGGTGGTACCGGTGGACGGCTGGCAGTACGGTCAGCAATACACGGTGGAGATCTACGCCCTGCATGATGCCGTGGGGGACTTGCAGGTACGCGGGCAGGCCTACAGGTTCACAACGTTGTACCGCTTCCTCCTGCCAATCATTTATCGCTAACGATGTTCCCGGGGCGGCCGCAAGGCCGCCCCCTTTTTTATTCCCTCCTGGCTGGTGAAAGATCGGGATCGGGGTACAATAGAAATACGCATTTCCCCAAACATCTCGCCACAGGAGCCTGAATGAAACTCTTTCGCACGCTGCTCGCCCTGCTGGGACTCTGGATTGTGCTCAACATTGCATTGTATGCATTTGTCTTCCCTCATCCAGCCCGGCTGGATGCCACCTGCAAGACGCTGCAGGGCGGTCGGCTGGTGAGCTCGCGGCCGTGTTCGCGGGCGGAATATCAATACAAGCGCATCCTGATTGGCGAAGGCGT
>CAYOOA010000064.1:0-4928 GCA_964405455.1 uncultured Anaerolineaceae bacterium
GGTGGCCGAGCGCCTGGCCTCCGCCTGGCCGGGGGTGGAGATTATTCATTTATGAGAAAACGCATTGTTGTCACGGACTTAACCCGGATGCGCCGCGGTGCCGTCTGCATTTCGGGTTATGACAAGGACCATCAATGTGTTCGCCCGATTACTGCCTACCCGGGCATCCTGGAAGATTCCATACTCGATAGTAGGCAGCCCATCGTCTTCCCCTTTGCGTTGGTGGAATTGGATCTGCTTGATAAACGCCCGGAGCCCCCTCACACCGAAGATCAATATTTTATACCCGGTTCTTTTCAATTCGTTCAAGAGATCGATGATCGCAAGAAAGTCCTTTCGTGGTCATTGTTCCCCAGTATCCAGGAAATTTTTGAACGTCCGATTCTCCATCAACCCGGCACGCACATTATGGATGGAGAAGGTCCGCGCAGTGTTGGCACTGTTCACGTAAAAACCATTGTCGGTGTTCATTTTGATCAAGGTCCTGAAAATACCTGGGACTATCGCCTCAGCTTTTACGATCAATCGGATACCTTTTACAGGCTAAAAATCACGGACCTGACCTATCTTTATTACCTGACCAGTCTGCGTAACGAAAATTCCGAACCAAAGGAAATTGCTGACCGCCTGACCAGGGAATTAAAAAAGAAAGATGTATACCTGCGGATCGGCCTTTCGCGTGGATGGGCCAGGTTCCCGGGTTTATGCTTTTTACAGGTGAATGGAATTTATTCCTTCCCGGATGTACTCAAAGGAATGAAATTTACCAATTTTAAAGATCAATCCGCTCATGGAATCGCGGAATCTCCCGAGGAGGGCTACGATGCCTGAATACGAACTCGTCATTGGCCTGGAAACCCACATCCAGCTCAACACCACCACCAAGATCTTCTGCTCCTGCAAAGCGGATTCCTGGAATGAGCCGCCCAACACCAACATCTGCCCGGTTTGCAGCGGATTGCCCGGCGTGCTGCCGGTGCTCAACCGCGCCGCGGTGGAAAAAGGCGTGATCCTGGCCCAGGCCATGCATTCCGAGGTCCCTTCATTATCTTTCTTCGACCGCAAGAATTACTTCTACCCGGATCTGCCCAAGGGCTTCCAGATTTCCCAGTTTGACCGCCCGCTGGGTAAGGGCGGCTACCTGGATGTGCCCATGCCCCAGGGCTACACCCGCCGCGTCACCATCCACAACCTCCACCTGGAGGAGGACGCCGGCAAGACCCACAATGAGCACGGCCAGCGCATGGTGGATTTCAACCGCTGCGGCGTGCCGCTGATCGAGATGGTCACCAACCCCGACCTGCGCTCCGCGGATGAAGCCGCCCAATACCTCATCCGCCTGCGCCAGCTGCTGCGTTGGATTGGCGTTTCCGAGGCCAATATGGAACGCGGCCACTTGCGCTGCGATGCCAATGTCTCCATCCGCCCGGTGGGGGCTGATTACTTGAATCCAAGAAGCGAGATCAAGAATATTAACTCCATCGATGCTGTGCGCGACGCCATCCAGAAGGAATACGAGCGCCAGGTGCGCGAAATGGAGGCCGGCCGCCGCATTGAAACCTGGACCCTGGATTGGGACGAAGATACCGGCACCCTGCGCAAGATGCGCTCCAAGGAGACCGAGGCCGATTACCGCTACTTCCGCGAGCCGGATTTGCTGCCCATCCGCCTGGATGATGAATGGCGCGCCGCCATCCTGGCCAATTTCCCCGAGCGTCCGTTGGAGCGCCGCGCCCGCTTTATCAGCGATTACGGTCTGCCCGAATACGACGCCGAAATCCTGACCTCCGAGCGCCAGCTTTCCGACTATTTCGAACAGGCCGTGCGCGCCTACGGCGGCGATCCCAAGCGCGTCTCCAACTGGCTGATGAATGACATTATGCGCATGCTGAACGATTCCGGTAAATCCGCCGGGGAGCTAAAACTGACCCCGGCCTACCTGGCTGAAATCCTCAAGCTGGCGGATGCCGGCACGATCAACAATTCGACCGCCAAGTCCCTGCTCATCAAAGTCGAACAAACCGGTTCTGCCCCGGCCCGAATTGTGGCAGACGAGGGACTGGCCCAGGTCAGCGATGACAGCGCCATTCGTGCCGTCTGCCAGGAAGTGCTGGCTGAAAGCCCCAAAGAGGTCGAGTCCTATAAGGCCGGCAAGCTCACCCTGATTAGCTACTTCGTCGGCCAGGTGATGAAAAAGATGCGCGGCAAGGCCGATCCGGCCCTGGCCCGCACCATCCTGGAGCAATTGCTCGGCTCCTGAGCCGTGGTCACTCTGCGTCCTGCAACCGCCGCCGATTTTCCCGCCATCCGCAAGTTGATCTGGCAGGTGGGGATCAACCCGACCGGGTTGGACTGGCGGCGGTTCTTGCTGGCCGTCGATGAAAAGGGCCGCCTGCTCGGCTGCGGGCAGATCAAACCCCACGGCGATGGCACCCGCGAACTGGCTTCCATCGCCGTGGTACCGGCAGCCCGCGGACAGGGCGTCGCCCGCGCCCTCATCACCCGCCTGATGCAGGCCGAAAAGCCCCCGCTCTACCTGACCTGCCGGCCAAATCTCCAACCGCTCTACACCCGCTTTGGCTTTCACACCCTGCCGCTGGCAGAGTACACCCCCTATTTTCTACGCCTGCACCGCCTGGTGCAGATATTCAACCGCTTGCGCGGTTCGACCGAATCCTTCAGCCTGATGCGCTGGGACGGCTGGGGACCGGTGGAAGCCGCAAAGAAGGAAACATGACGAATAACGACCTGGCCGATATCTTCGATCACATCGCCAACCTGCTGGAAATCAAGGGCGAACTGGTTTTCAAAACCCTGGCCTACCGCCGCGCGGCCGAAACCCTGCGCACCCTGCCGGAGGACATCCACACCATCATGGCCGAAAACCGCCTGCAGGAGATCCCCGGCGTGGGCAAGGCCATCGCCGAAAAAATCACCGAACTGCTCACCACCGGCTCGCTGCGCTTCCTGGAAGCGCTCGAGCAGGAGGTTCCGCCCACCCTGGAAACCCTGCTGGCAGTGCCGGACGTCGGCCCCAAAAAAGCAGCCCTGTTCTGGCGCGAGTTGGGCATCATCAACCTTGCCGGCCTGGAGGCCGCTGCCCGCGCCGGCCAATTGCGCACCCTGCCCGGCATGGGCGCCAAAAGCGAGGAACGCATCCTGGCCGGACTGGCCGCCCTGGCCCGCCGCTCCAAGCGCATGCTGCTCGGCAACGCCCGCCCGCTGGCCCTGCGCTGGCTGGCCTGGCTGCGTGCCCAGCCCGGCGTGGAGCAGGCCGAAATCGCCGGCAGCCTGCGCCGCTGGAAATCCACCATCGGCGACCTGGACCTGGTGGCTGCCAGCCGTACCCCCGCTCCTCTCATGGAGGCCTTTGTACATCACCCGGACGTGGTGCGCATCGCCGGGCAGGGGGAAAACAAGTCCAGCGTGGAGCTTTCCAACGGCATCAACCTGCAAATCTGGGTCCAGCCGCCGGAACGCTTTGGCACGCTGCTCCAGTTCGTCAGCGGCAGCAAGGATCATAACGTCCGCCTGCGCGAACTGGCTCAGAAAAGAGGTCTCTCGCTCTCCGAGCAGGCCATCTTGCGCCCGGATGGCGGCGAGATCCTCTGCGCAACCGAGGAGGAAGTCTATGCCGCTCTCGGCCTGCCCTGGATTCCACCCGAACTGCGCGAGGATCGCGGCGAAATCCAGGCCGCCCTGGCCGGCCGCCTGCCGGATTTGATCCAAACCTCCGACCTGACCGCCGACCTGCACAATCACACCACCTGGTCTGACGGCGCCGCCAGCATCGAGGAAATGGCTCGCGGCGCAATCGCCCGCGGCCGCAAGGTGTTGGCCATCACCGACCATTCCGGCGGGTTGTCCGTCACCGGCGGGCTGGACGTGCAGCGCCTGCGCCAGCAGCGGATGGAGATACGCGATGTGCAGGCCCGCCTGGACGGCCAGATCCTGCTCCTGCAGGGAGCAGAAGTAGAAATCCGCGCCGACGGCAGCCTGGATTACCCGGATGAGGTGTTGGACGAGTTGGACATCGTGGTCGCCTCCCTGCATACCTCCCTGCGCCAGCCGCGCGAGCAGGTAACTGCCCGCCTGCTCAACGCCGTGCGCAACCCGCACGTGGATATCATCGGCCACCCCAGCGGGCGCCTGCTTGGTTACCGCGAGGGCGCCGACCTGGACATGGATCAGGTGCTGGCTGCCGCCCGTGCTTCCGGCGTGGCCCTGGAGATCAACGCCAACCCCTCCCGCCTGGACCTGGACGAGGTCTATGCCCGCCGGGCGGCCGAGATGGGCATCCCGATCGCCATCAACACCGATTCGCACGCCCCGGACCAGATGGATTTGGCCGAATACGGCGTTTCGGTGGCCCGCCGCGCCTGGATTTCCGCCGACCGGGTACTCACCACCTGGCCGCCGGAGCAGATCACGGCCTGGTTAAAACGAAAGCGAGCCTGAGGTTTTTCCTCAAGCTCGCTGTGTGTGCTGGCCGGCGGAGTTCTCTCCGCAGTGCGCCATTAACCGCCGGTGGATACCCGGTCTTCAATCAAAATCTGGGTTGTTTCTGCATCCATGCTGTCATTGGGTGTCTGCAGGACCACATTGGGGACTTCCTGCACGTCTTCATCGTCATAATCATACCGTCGTTCCATTCATACCTCCAATTGATAATCAGCCACATTCGCCCCGCGGCGAACCTGGTTTCTGCCCTGGCCATCCAGGGCGCCGAACTGCACTTGGAGAAATGGAGCCTGTCTGGCTCCGGAGGCATCCGCTGATCTTTCGATTTTCCCCTGGCTTCGCAGGGTTAGCGCTCCCTTCGCAGGGAGGAACCTCCTCCTCGTCACCCCGAAAACATCCGGGGTTCAGCCGCTGTTTCTCCACCGGCCAACACAACACCCTGTCAATATAACAAGATTCAAGACAAG
>CAYOOA010000064.1:5028-11753 GCA_964405455.1 uncultured Anaerolineaceae bacterium
TGTTTCTCCACCGGCCAACACAACACCCTGTCAATATAACAAGATTCAAGACAAGAGTCAATAAAGAGATGATTAAGGATTTATCATCTCAAGTTTCCGCCGTGGAAATCCATTTCGTCCGGCGCAGCAAAATCCAGATCCCCGGCAGCAGGAACCACGCCAGGACCAACAGGCCGATGCGAACGCTCATCCCCAAACCCTCCTCCCACGACTTCAGGAAGGGCCGGTTGAAAATCCCAAGCCCCATACCCATGGGGATGGAAGCCAGCCAGCCCACCAGGAAGGCCGCCGGTGGAAGGATCACCCGCTGCCACAGCCGGTTTGCCCGCAGGAATAACACGGCACAAACCATTAGCCACAGGACCAGCAGGCTTTTATACAAGATTTCTTGCTCCAGGTCATCCACGACGAAGATAAATGCCAGGCTCATCAGTCCCAGGTACAACATCCCCAGCCGCGTTGGATCCTCCCAAAGGTTCAACCAAATCGGCCGCAGCGGCTTGATCCACTTGCCCAGGATCACCACGACAACCGGCATCAGGAAGAAAACAATCGCCATCCAGAGTGTTGGCTGGTTGTTGCGAACTGCCAGCAGCAGGAACATGGACAGCAACCCGCCGAAAAACCCGAGATATGGCAGTGACCAATCCTGGAAGCGGCGGATCCCGCCGTAGACCATCAGCCCAACCAGGATCGCCAGCAGCACCCCGGCAATAATATTGCCAGTCAGTATCTGGTAGGCTGGATCAATCGGTAGAATGTTTCCCCAGGCATCGGTGAAAATCAGCAAAAAAATCAGGAAAAAGCCGCAACTTAACCATACCTCCCGCCAGGGACGGGGTCTCATCTCGTCCGACGGTGTTTGCGGATCGCCAAACCAACGCCGGGAGTCAAAAGGCTTCATGGCAATTCCTCCTTGTCTACTGCGCAATCGGTGCGCCTGGATGATCCCCCGGGGCAGGTCGCGCAATTCCTGCCAGCAAAGCCGCCAGAAATCCACCCCACTGGCAGCCTCCCCCACCAATTGTGTGAATACAGATTGCATTTCCGGCCCTAGCTCGGACCGAAATTCAGGCGGGTAAAGCCGAAGCAGCGACCCATAGATGCGGATTGCCAGGCTGCCGGGCGGTTTCATCCGTCCACCTCCAGCGGCTCCAGATCCGCAGCGGTGAGCAAGTGCCGCAGGCGCATCTTTTCAGCCGAGAGTGCCCGCCTTCCCTGGGAAGTCAGTCGGTACGCCTTCCGCTCCCGGTCGGTTGGATTGGGCTGCGGGTCATCCACCCGTTCAATCCACTCCTGTACCATCATCCGCTTGAGCGCCCCGTACAGCGTACCGGTGCTCAGATGGATCTGACCCTCGCTAAGTTCCTCCACCTTTTTCAGGATGGCGTATCCATGCCGCGGGCCTTGCGCCAGGGAAATCAGGATATAGAAAACCGCTTCAGAGAGCGGCTGGGCCAATTCAGGGTTCATTGGCATACCTGCCGGGTGGGATGAGTTGATCTCACTATATGTCGCGCGACGACATATTGATTGATCTCATCATAGCACGCAAAATGACGAGAGTCAAGTGGTTTCCACCCACACCCGGTTGAAAGATTGGCAGGTCGGGCAACGCGCAACAGTTTCGCAATTCTCCAGTGCTCCGTCCAGCCACAATCCCCCGCACTGACCGCAGCGCACCCGCACCACCGCCACCTCATGCAGGCCGCCGCCCACCACCAGCGCCTCGCCGTCACAGGTTGCCAGGCCCAGGTCCGCCTGCCAGGGCTGCAGCGCCTCCAGGTACAGGCCGTCTGCATCCAGGCCCCAGTTTCCCTCGGGTGTTTCCACCACCAGGGTATATCCCGCCTGGCCCACCTGCCGGGTGGAGAGAAATGTCCGCGCGGATTCGCCATCCGGGGCGGAATAGACTTCATAGAATGTCCCATCCACGACTTGCCGCCCGGCAAAGATCACCCGGCTCGGCACCGGTTGGAGGATCATTCTCGGCGGAACTGGGCTGCCCTTACGGCGGACTGGTTTTTTCCCGGCCGTCTCGCGGATGCCCGCCACCAGGCAGACGGCATAACCCAGCAGCAGGGCGGCCAGGCCGGGTGCCGGCTGCATTGCGCCAAAATGCACCCCGGGTACCGCGCTGGTGACCACGTGATGCACGCCGTAGGAGACAAACCACTCGCCCAATGCGCCGGTGATGCTGAGAAAGATCCACACGGCTCCTTTCCAGCGCCCGCGCGGCAGGGCCAGCAGCACCAGCAGCCCGGCTGCCAGCAGCGAGACGCGCGCGTACATCTCCACCGGGCGCAGGATGCCGTCATAGCGGAAAATGGGCAGGAACCAGGCCGTGACACCCACCAGGGCAGCCCCGGCCAGCACCAACAATCGTGACATGGGAAATCATCTCCTTGTGTATCAAATTATAGCACTTTTGTTCTATTTTTCAATTATAGATTTTAATAAAGAACACAGTTGTCAGGCAGATGTTGGCCAGAGAAAGGATGAATAGGTCATATTTGGCGCAGGATGCCTCTGGGAAGGCGAACTACAAAAAAAGCATTATTGATCGCTCTCGGTCTGGAGACCGGAGCGATCGTAGATCCTTAAAGGTTCTTTCCGAAGAAATCTGTAATTTCTGTTCCGTGATGAAACCTTAAAAACTCTCAGTGTTCTCTGTAACCTCCGCGCCTCCGTGGTGAGTCATTTATTCGCACCAAAACAACTCCCTTTAGCGTATAATTTATCCAACCCTTCCGCAGGAGCTGTAAATGAAAGACATCCGTGTTGTCATCATCGAAGACGACCTGTTCGCCCGCAATTGGGCAGCCATGCTGCTGGCCCGCGACTGGCGCACCACCCTGGCCGGCGAGGTCAACGCCAAGACTGATCTGCTGCCCTTCGTCAAAACCCTGCCCGGCAAGGTGGATCTCTTCCTGTTGGATGTCGATCACATCGGCGAGCGCTTCGGCGCAAGTAAAGACCTGCAAACCCTGGCCGACGGCCTGCAGCGCGGCTCGCGCGTCCTGCTCACTGGCATTCGCCCGCTGGAAGGCATCCTACAGCAGACTCGCCACGAGCGCATCTGCGGCTACATCCTCAAGGATGAGATCAACTACTCGCTGACCTGGGCGGTCAGCATGGCCATGGAAGGCCATTGGATCTCCACGCCCGGCGTGGAAGAACTGGCTGCCGGTATGAACTTCCGCCTGCCGCCCAACCGCCTGGAGATTGACGGCCGTTCCCTGCCGCACAATTTCACCGACCACGAAGAGGACATCGCCCGCCTGGCCCTGCTTTTCAGCATGGAACGGCGCGACCTGGCCGACGAGAAAAAGATCACCGAGGATTGGAGTTACGGCCTGGTCAGCGGCATCTACAAGAAGCTCGGCCTGGTGGAGCTGCTCAACGGTGAAATCACCCCGGAGGAAGCCCTGGGCAGCAATCCGCTGGCCCTGGAACACGTCAGGGGGATCATCGACCAACTGAAGGCCGGTAAACACAAAGCCCGCGATATGGAAACCCTCGCTTTCCACATCCTGACCATGCCGGAAATGCATCTCTGCCCCTAAACCACAGATAATCTGACTCATACCTGCCTCCTCTCCGTTAATATATTCTTAATCAGCAGCACGGAGATCGAAAGGAGGCAGGTATGTCGTTTCAATGGACAGAACACTCACAGTTACAGGCAGCCCGGCGTAACCTGACGCACGACGAGATCGAATATGTGCTCTTTTACGCCCAACGCTACCACCGGGCCGGCGTGGTCATCTACTTCCTGCGCGAAAGTGATCTGCCGGTCGGCGACCGCAGCCGGACCTTTGCCACCCGGCTGGTCGGCACCGCCGTGGTGATGGCCCGCGACCGGCGCACCATCATCACCGTCTGGCGCAACCGGCGCAGCGGCCTCAAGCACATCCTGCGCAAGCTGGATCGCACCCGCAACAACGCCGACTACTGGCTCTAGGCGCTGGTCAACCAGACCCTGCCCGCCCAACTCCCGGAGGGGAGAGGCCGGGGAAACCCGGGCGGGCAGGGATTTCTCTCTGCTTTTCAAATTCCCCGCCCCGGTTTAGAGTACAATCATTGCATCTCACGGTTCGGGGAGTTCCCATGCACATTCTGGTAACCAACGATGATGGCGTCCAGGCGCCCGGTTTGCTGGCCCTGGCGCAGGCCGTCCGCCCCTTTGGTCAAATCTCCGTGCTCGCGCCGGATCACAACTGGAGCGCCTCCGGGCACGTCAAGACCCTGCACCGGCCGCTGCGGGCCAAAGAAACCCGCCTGGCCGATGGCACCCCCGCCCTCGCCTCGGACGGCGCCCCCAGCGACTGTGTCGCCCTCGGCCTGCTCGGGCTGGTGGAGCAGCCGGTGGACCTGGTCGTCTCGGGCATCAACCCTTATGCCAACCTCAGCCATGATGTAACCTATTCCGGCACTGTTACCGCCGCCATGGAAGCCGCCATCGAAGAAGTCCCCGCCATCGCCTTCTCGTTGGATGGCTCCGAGACCCCGCTGGAGGCCGCCGATTACCAGGTTGCCGCCGCCATTGTCGCCCGCGTGGTGGAGCAGGTCATCCGCCGCGGCCTGCCGGCCGGGGTGCTTTTCAATGTCAACATCCCCCACCTGCCGCTGGAGCAGATCCGCGGCTTTCGCATCACCCGCCAGGGCCTGCGCATCTACCGCGATGAACTGGTCCGTCGTGAAGACCCGCGCGGCCGCCCCTACTACTGGATCGGCGGCGACTTGCCCACCGGCATCCAGGAGGAGGGGACCGATATCGGCGCCCTGGCCGAGGGTTACGTCTCCATCACCCCGCTCCAGTTGGATTTGACTGCCCACGGCCTGATCCCCGCCCTCTCCAAATGGGATTGGTAATCCAGATCATCTTTTGTGTTTATAAAGATCGCTCCGGTCTCCAGACCGAGAACGATTGTCAATTTCATTTTGCGAGATCCACCTAAGTGCGGACGTTTTTTTAGAAAGGTCATTTGAGAAAACCAATGAACACCCCACAATCAGATCAACTCGCTCCCTCCAAATCAAAATCGATCCCCCTGCCGACAGTTGACGCCAGGTACACCATCCTCCTCTCCGGTTTCCCGGAAACCGCAAGCATGCGTTCAGGCTATGTGGTTCTCACCCCTGGAGAAGCGGTAGGGCTGCACAGCTCGGGCGATCACGAAGAAGTGATCGTCCCCATTTCGGGGTCCGGCGAGCTCCAGGTTCCAGGACAGGAGGCCCTCCAGATTAAACCGGGCTGCATCCTGTATAATCCCCCGCAGACGCCGCATAACGTAGTCAACACCGGCGATCAGCCCCTCAAGTACATCTTCATCGTTGCCGATGCCTGAAAGCCTTGCCCTTAATCATTTAGGTGTCCGTCTATGGCATAAGGAGACGCCGATATCGGCGCCCTGGCCGAAGGCTATGTCTCCATCACCCCGCTCCAGCAGGAACTGACCGCCCACCTGCTCATCCCTACCCCGGAAAAATGGCAGTAGTAAAAAAACAGGGATCCGAATTCTACAGAATTTCAGATCCCTGGCCTTATAACAGATGAATTCTTGACTAATCCTGCACCGCTTCCACGCCGGTGATTTCCGGGAAGAACTGGCGCAGGGTGCCTTCCACCCACCCTTTCAGTGTCACCGGAGAAAGCGGGCAGCCCAGGCATGCTCCGCCCAACCGCACTTTGACCACTTTGCCGTCAAAGCTGACAAATTCCACCGAACCGCCGTGATAGGTGCTGATATAGCCGTCCAGCTGCTCCACCAGGGCGCGCATCTGTTCATCCACCGGGAAATTATTGGGGGGCACGTCGCTCATTTCTTGCTCCTTTCGGGATTCTCGCAACGATCCAGGCTGTTTTGTAGAATCGTCATGATTTGATCGTGCGTGCTTGAGAGTCGCTCGGCGATGATGCTCGCCAGTCTTTCCAATAATACCATACCTGTTTCCGGGTTGTGCTCGCACAGGCAGCGCAGCTTGGCCCCGTTCACGCGGTAGGCTTCCACCGCTTCGCAGGTTACCGCCGCGGAGGTGTACGCATCCCGCCGCAGCGCCGCCGACCAGCCAAACACACCCCCCGGTTGGATCCTGGCCACGGTCAATTCCGGCCCATCGTACGGTTTATAACGCACATCCACCGTCCCGCGCAGCAGCACGTACAGCGAATCCGCCGCCGCCCCCTGCTCAAAAACCACCTGCCCGGCCGGAAAAGTACAATACTCCAGCAAAGGCTCCAGCAGGTGCATCTGCACCTCGCTCAGCCCGTGGAATAGCGAAAACCGGTCAAGATCCTCTCTTAACATTGCATCAATGTTAATGAAAGGCAGCCCGGGTGCAAAGTATCATTTTTCCCATTTCCGCTGACATTGGTCACCCGGAAAAGGGCAGGTTGGAATTATATGAATATGACAGAAATCAGGGGAGTGATCCGGATCAGAGTGTACTGACCAGCGAGAGGATCCAGGCTGTAATCAGGATGACAGAGATGGTAATAAACACAATCTGCTGCCAGTTGCGGCGCGGCTTTTCTTCCTGCCGGGAATTTTTCGCATTGGTTGATCGGTTGGACATCGATTTGCTGCTCCTTCGCCCCAATTCTACCACCAAACCCCGTTCCGGTCAGCAGTGCAATTACCAGGAGGTCCTCTACTATCCAAAACCAACTCTTGATCAGGCCCATGGGATGAATATCCGCTCAACCAAATTGATCCAAATTT
>CAYOOA010000065.1:0-11630 GCA_964405455.1 uncultured Anaerolineaceae bacterium
TTTGCCAGGGCATCCGCCACGCTGAATTCCAGCTTGCGGGTCTTGTTGCCGCCGCTGGCCAGGCCGGTCTGGTCGTCGCGTTTCATCCAGATGCGCGGCCCGCCCAGGGCTTTCGACAGGTTGGGCAGTTCATGCAGTGGGGTAGGGAAAAAACCCAGCGAAACACGGGGCAGTCCATCAGTCAGCATGGGGCTCCTCCGGGATTTCATCCAGGATGACTTCCGCTGCGTGGCGGACGCCCAGGTAAGCGGCCTGGACGGCCGGGTCGTTCAACAGTTCCTGGCCGGTGCCGGAGCGGACGATCCGCCCGACTTCCAGGGCGTAAGCCCGATCGGCGATGGCCAGGGATTTCTTGGCGTTCTGTTCCACCAGCAGGACGGTGGTGCCCTGTTTGGCAATTTCCTGGATGGTGGTGAAGATCTGGTTGACCAGGATGGGTGCCAGGCCCAGCGAAGGCTCATCCAGCAGCAGCAGCTTGGGGCGCGACATCAGCCCGCGGGCGGTGGCCACCATTTGCTGCTGCCCGCCGGAAAGCGTCCCGGCGTACTGACCCAGGCGTTCCTTGAGGATGGGGAACAGGCCAAAGACAAAATCCAGGTCCTTTTTCACCCCGGCGCTGTCGGAGCGCAGGTAGGCGCCCATCATCAGGTTTTCGCGCACGGTCAGGTTGGGGAACAGGCGGCGGCGCTCCGGTACCAGGGCCATGCCGGCTGAAACCACGGCATGCGCCACGGGTTTCAACACCTTGCCGTTGAAGGTGATCTTGCCGGTGCGCGGCTTGAGCTGGCCGATCAGCGTCCACATCAGGGTGGATTTGCCCGCCCCGTTGGCGCCGATGATCGAAATGACCTCACCTTGCTCCACTTCAAAACTTACATCGCGCAGGGCGTGGACGGCCTCGCCGTAGTAGACGTTCAGGTTCTCAACTTGCAGTAACATTTTCCACCTTCTCTCCCAGGTAGGCTTCCAGGACGAGCGGATTGTTTTGAATTTCATCGGGTGTGCCCTCGGCGATCTTCTTGCCGAAGTTGATCACGGCGATGCGCTTGCACAGGCTCATCACCACATCCATGTGGTGTTCGATCAGGATGATGGTCAGGTTCTTGGTGGCGTGGATGCGCCGCACCAGGTCAACCAGTTCCTGGGATTCCTGGGGATTCATGCCGGCGGCGGGTTCATCCAGCATCAGCAGCTTGGGACGCAGGGCCAGGGCGCGGGCGATTTCCAGCTTGCGCTGCAGACCGTAGGGCAGGGTGTTGGCCACCCGGTCGGCATAGCCTTCCAATTCCACGATCTTCAGCAGTTCCATGGCGGTTTCCACCATGCGCTTCTCGGAGGCGGCCACCGTCCACGGCCACTGGATGAAGGCCTCGAACAGGCTGTAGTTGCAGGTCTCGTGCAGGGCGGTGGTGACGTTTTGCAGCACGGTCATGGTGCCAAACAGGCGGATGTTTTGGAAGGTGCGCGAGATGCCGCCCAGCACGATGGCGGTGGGGGCTTTCTTGTTCAATTGCTCGCCATTGAAGGTGATGGTGCCGGCGCTGACCGGGTAGTAGCCGCTAATCAGGTTGAAGACGGTGGTCTTGCCGGAGCCGTTGGGGCCGATCAGGCCAACCAGGTCGCCCGGATGTACATCCATGTCAAAGCCGTCCACAGCCACCACGCCGCCAAAGCGCTTCTCCAGGCCCTTGATGCTTAGCATCGGCTGGCCGCTGCGGTCAACCTCCTGGCGGGCATTGGAGACGGTGCGGGCCTGGGTGGTGATTTCGTCCAGCAGCACCTGCGGGCGGTTGCGGAAGAGCGGGCCCTTGTTTTGCAGGGCCTTGACGATCCCCTGCCACCAGGTGGAAACGGCGTGGTTGAAGGCCGCAACAGGTTTATGTAAAATCTTACCCAGCAGTTTGCCCAGGTACCAGCTGGCCGCCATGATGGCAGCGCCCGCCAGCACGGCGATCAGCAGGGCCAGGTAGCGGTTCATGTTGTAGGACAGCGACTTAACCAGGGCGGCGCCCACGGTCAGGCCGACCGTCATGCCGATGATCACGAACAGCTTGGGCAGGTTGTCGAAGCTCAATTCCTCATGGCCGAACAGGCCCTTGGGGCGGAAGTTGATGATGACCACCAACACCACGCCGTAGAGCACCAGGCGCCAGAGGGCCAGTCCGCGGAAGAGCTCCGGGATGACGATGAACAGGGCAATCGCCACCACCGGACCGGTCAGGCTGCTAATGCCGCCGGCCACCACGCCTGCCGTCAGCAGGCTGGATAGGTCCATATTGAAGATGGACGGCTGAATAAACGTGATGTAATGGGCCAGCAGGCCGCCGGCCAACCCGGAAAAGGCCGCGCTGATGGCCAGCGAGAGCACCTGGTTGGGCAGCAGCTTGATGCCGATCATCTCGGCTGCCACCGGATCCTGGCCGATGGCGATGATCTTGCGGCCGTAGGAACTGTGCAGGAAGTTGCGGCACAGGATGATGGTGATGACGATGAAGATGGCGGTGTTGAGCGGACCGGCCAGCTTTTCAATCCCCGGCAGGCCGCGCGCATTCTGGGTCAGGTTCAGGTTCTCCAGCAGCACCTTGACGGCCTCGCCAAAGCCCAGGGTGGCGATGGCGAAGTAATCCGAGCGCAGCTTGGCCCGCAGGGTGGGGTAACCGATGATCAGGCTGACCAGCACGGCCAGGATCATGCCCAGCAGCAGGGAGGGCAGCAGCGGCCAGTGCAGGAAGTAGGTCATAATGGCTGCAGTGTAGGCGCCCACGGCCATGAAGGCGGCATGCCCCAGGCTGAATAGGCCGGTGTAACCGGTGAAGATGGCCAGGCCCAGGGTGGCAATGATATAAATTCCAGCATTCGTGAAAATTGCTTCAGCGTATCCCACGGCGCGCTCCTACAGCTTCTCTTCGACGTTGCGGCCGAATAAACCGGTCGGCCGGACAACGAGCAGGATCACCAGGATGCCGAAGCTGAAGACATCCCGGAAAGTGGAGAGGGGAACCGAGCCGATGGTGGTGACGGAAACCAGCGCTTCCAGCAGGCCGAGGAACACCCCGCCGACCACCGCGCCCGGCAGGCTGCCCAGCCCGCCGATTACGGCGCCGATGTAGGCCTTGTTGGTGATCCAACCCATGCTGGGGTAGACCATGTATTTCACGCCCATGAAGACCCCGGCCATACCGCCCAGGCTGCCGGCCAGCAGGAAGAGCACGGCCACCAGCACATCCAGGTTGACGCCCAGCACCGAAACCATTTCGGAATCATAGGAGGCCGCCCGGATGGCGGTGCCGACCTTGGTGTAGTTCAGCACAATGGTCAGCGCGCCGATGGCCAGGATCGAGAAGACAAAAGCGAAGATATCCATCCGGCTAATGGTGGCCGTACCAATATTGATGCTATCCTGGGTGAAAACGGGCGGCAGGGCGTACAGGTTGGCGCCCACTGTGGCGTAGAGGATATTGGTCAGGGCAATGGAAACGCCCATGGCGCTGATCATCAAGAACAGGGAAGGCGCCTTGCGGTGGCGCAGGGTGCTGTAGGCAGCCCGTTCCACCAGGAAGGCCACAATGCCCGCCCCCAGCATGGAAAGCAGCAGTGCCGGCAGGAAGGGCAGCTTGAAGACCGAGACCATCAATGCCCAGGCGAAGTAGGCGCCCAGGGTGATCACGGCGCCGTGCGCAAAGTTGGAGAAATTGAGCACGGAAAAGACCAGAGAGTATCCGACGGCCATCAGGGCGTAGATGGCTCCAATCGAAAGACCGGTAATGATGGTTTGGAAGATCATAACAAAACCTCCGCTCAGTAAATTCAGCCGGAAATCTGCCCGGGTTGGATCAGTTGACTTCTGGATGATGAAAAATGAAAATGCCTGTGAGGGATGTACAGAACAATGCCAGGGCAGCGGCGTACGGATCAAACCTGCAAAAAAGAATGGAGCAGGGGATGCGCTCCCCTGCTCCATTTGGAAACAAAATTACTGGCTGGTGGTGACGAAGGTCTTGACGTAAATGAACTGGCCGTCCTTGGCCTGTTGGATGACAGCCGGCTTGTTCAGCGGGTTGTGGGTTGCGGGGTCCATGGTCAGCTTGCCGGTCAGGACCTGCAGATCCTTGGTGTTTTCCAGGGCGGTCTTCAGGGCCTCGCCGCCTGCACCATTGCTCCGGGTGAGGGCATCGGCCAGCCACAGAACGGCATCATAACCGAGCACGGGGTTGGGCATGACGGGATCGGCGTTGTATTTGGTCTTGTAGGCAGCAATGAAGTCCTTGATTGTCGGATCGGAGGCATCGGCAATGTTGACCAGGTAGCCGCCATTGATGGCGCCGCCGGAGAGGTCAAAAACGTCCGGTGAACCCCAGCCGTCGCCGCCCATCAGGACAGCGGTGATGCCCAGGTCGCGAGCCTGCTTGGCGATCAGGGCAGCTTCCTTGTTCATGGTCGGGGCGAAGAGGATATCAGGATTGCCTTCTTTGATCTTGCCAAGCTGGGCGCGGAAATCCAACTCGCCGGAGCGGAAGGCTTCATTGGCAACGATCGTGCCGCCGCCTTTTTCAAAGGCTTCCACGAAGTACTTGCCCAGGTATTGGGAATATTCATCGCCGACATCATAGAGAACGGCAGCGGTCTTGGAGCCCAAATCCTTGATGGCAAACTGGCCGGCTACGGTCCCCTGGAAGGGATCGATGAAGCAGACGCGGAAGGTGTAGGGGACGACGGAGCCGTCATCCTGGACGGTGACGGTCGGGTTGGTGGCGGTGGTGGCGATCAACGGAACGCCGGCCGCATTGACAACTTCGCGCACCGCATTGGCCACGCCGGATTGTCCGGGGCCGATGATGGCGACAACCTTATCCTGTTCGACCATGCGCTTGACAACGTTGACGGCTTCCAGCTTGTCGGCGCGGGAGTCATAGCGAATGATTTCGATCTGCTTGCCATTGACGCCGCCGGCCTTGTTGACGGCGTCCACCGCCATATCAACGGCGTTGGCTTCTGATTGGCCCCAGGTGGCGTTTCCGCCGGTCAGGGCAACCAGGTGGCCGATTTTGATCGTTTCAGCCTTGGCGGGACCGCAGGCGGTCAGCACGGTGCTGAGGACCAAAACCATAATCAAAAACGCGAACCAACTTTTCTTCATTTCTGCTCCTCAAAAAGTTTGAATTTGGTCTCGGAATAATCCGAGCTACGGTTTGCGCGCACAGTTAGAAGACCTAACATAATGCCAAAAAATCCTTTTAAACAAATGACAACCCGAACAACCTTAGCGCAGCTCATTGGGTGAAAATTGGATGGCCTGCACCAGCCCATCTGTGGCCGGCCGCTCGGAACCCGGCCGGAGGGCTTCAAATATCCGGCCCTGGGAGCGGAGGATCTGGGCGAGCACGACCTGCTCGGCGCTTACAGAATCTTTTCGGCGCAGCATTTCCACCAATTCCTGGTGTTCGTCGCGCATTTCTCCGGCGCTGTCTTTGACGTCCAGCCCCAGGTGGAACATGCGGGTCATTTCATCCATGACCTGGGCGACCGAAGCCGCCAGGCGCCGGTTGCCGCTGGCGTTGGCAACCGCCACATGGAATTCACGGTTATGGCCGAGAAAGTCGGAGTAACTATCGCGCACTTTGAAAATGTAGGTCGAACTGGCCTGCTCGGAGAGGTGTTCCAGTTGTTCCGGGGTGGCCCGCAAGGCGGCCAGGCGGGCGGCGGCGGATTCCAGGATCATGCGCAGCTCAAACACTTCGGCCACATCTGCCACCGTGATGGGGGTCACCAAATAACCAAAACGCGGGATGGGCTGGATCAGCCCTTCCCGCGTCAATTTTTGCAAAGCCTCGCGCACCGGAGTCACACCCACGCCGTAGCGATCGGCAAGCTGCTGCTGGGCAATTTGCTGACCCGGCTTGAAAATGCAGGTAATGATATCTTTCTTGATGATTTCGTACACCTGACCGGCTAAAGATTGGCTCATGGCTCTCTCATCAGGGTGCGCGCTACAGCTCGAAGAATATATCGTATAATATATCTAATATATTATAAGTATATCAGGAGGCGCACCAAAAGTAAACAGGCTAATTGTGAAAATTTTAACTTGACAAGCAATTCAGGAATCAATATACTACTAATATATCACAAATATATTATAACAACTTCTTCCAACATTTCAAGCCCCCAGGAGATTCCAAAATGAAATTCGAAACACTTGCCATTCATGCCGGGCAACAGCCAGACCCCAGCACCGGGGCCGTCATGACCCCCATCTACCAGACTTCCACCTACGTTCAGAAGGGCGTTGGCAAGCACCTCGGTTTTGAGTACTCGCGCACCGGCAACCCCACCCGGGCCGCCCTCGAAGCCTGCCTGGCCCACCTGGAAGGCAGCGATTTCGGCCTGTCCTTTGCCTCCGGCATGGCCGCCATTGATACCATCCTGGGCCTGTTTGCCCCGGGCGACCATGTGGTGACCGGTAACGATGTCTACGGCGGCACCTTCCGCCTGTTTGACAAGATCCTGCGCCCGCTGGGGTTCGATTTCACCTTCGTGGATACCACCAATCCGGCCAATATCGCCGCTGCGCTCAAACCCAACACCCGCCTGGTCTGGCTGGAGACGCCCTCCAACCCGCTGCTGGGCGTGGTGGATTTGAAGGCCGTGGCCGAGGTGGTGCACAATAATAAAGTCACCGATTACCGCCCGTTCATCTGCGTGGATAACACTTTCGCCACCCCCTACCTGCAGCGTCCGCTGGAGCTGGGTGCGGATATCGTCGTCCACTCGGCCACCAAGTACCTGGGCGGCCACTCCGACGTGGTTGGCGGGGCGGTGGTTGTCAACAGCCCGGAACTCAGCGAGCGGTTGCACTTCCTGCAAAACTCGTGCGGCGCCATCCCCGGCCCCATGGATTGCTTCCTGCTGCTGCGCGGCATCAAGACCCTCGCCCTGCGCATGGACCGCCACGCTGAGAATGCGCTGGCCGTGGCCCGCTTCCTGGAAAGCCACCCCGCCGTGGAAAAGGTGATTTACCCCTTCCTGCCTTCGCACCCGCAGTACGAAACTGCCAAACGCCAGATGCGCAACGGCGGCGGCATGGTCTCCTTCGTCGCCAAAGGCGGCAAGGACGCGGCGGTGCGCATCGCCGAGGCCACTCACCTGTTCTCGCTGGCCGAATCGCTGGGCGGCGTGGAATCGTTGATTGAAGTCCCCGCTGCCATGACGCACGCCTCCACCGCCAACTCCCCGCTGGCCGTGGACCCCGGCCTGGTGCGCCTCTCCGTGGGTATCGAGCACATCGATGACCTGCTGGGCGACCTGAAGCGCGCATTGGAATAATTTTGCCAAATCCCCTCTCCCTCGTAGGGAGAGGGACAGGGTGAGGCTTCGTTTATAGGCACCGCTCGCGAAGCACCCCGTAGGGATGCGCCGCTTCCGCCTGTTTACAACCAGATATCCGAAATCTTTAAGATTTCGGATATCTTTTTAATTCCAGGGCAACCATGGCTGGTTGGGCTGTCAATACAACCCGCCTGGCGAGTCGCAGCTCCCTTCAGAACAACTCCGTCTGAACCCACCATTTCTCCGCGTCCATGTAGGGGTTGGTCGGTGAAGAATTGCGTCCTGGCCCCAAACCACAACCAGACCAACCCGGTTCGATCCAATCTCCCGGGCGGGTCTGGATCGCAATTGATTATGGCATCCACCATCACCGACCTACCCCTACATTCCAACCATCTTATTATGTTCATCCGTAAAAATCCGTGTTTATAAACCGCCAAAAACCCTACACCTGCTCCGCAGCCGCCTCTTCCATCAACCGGTGGATTTCCAGCGGCACGCCGCGGGCCGGGGTTAAAACCAGTTCAATCGCCTCCGTGGGGCAGTGTGATACGCACACCCCGCAGCCCATGCACTTTTCCCCATCTACCACGGTTTGTCCCATTTCTCCGGCCGAGAGGGCGTGGAACTGGCAGTACTCCCGGCAGGTGCCGCAGGCCTGGCATAACACCTCGTTCACATGGGCGGTGTAACCGGAGGAGGCCAGCATCGGCACCCCGTTGCGCTGGGCCTGCATCGCCCCGCAGCAGCAGTCGCAGCAGTTGCAGATGGCGTAGAAGCGCCCCAGGACTGCCTCCTTGAAGAAAGCGTGGTGGACGTGCCCGCGGGCATCCTCCTCCTCCAGGATTTTGACCGCTTCCTCGCGGGTGATTCGGCGCGAATGCTGCGGGTTGTGCTCCAGGGTGAAGTTGGCGAACGGCTCACCCACGATCAAGCACACGTCCAACGGCTTGCACGGGTTGGGGCGGGCCAGCCGGCAGGGACAATCCAGCGCGACGATGAAATCCGGATTCTGCAGGATCAGATCGCGGGCGGTGATGTAGGGGATGACTTGCTCCGGCACGCTCAGGCGCAGATCCTGGCCGATGGTGATCAGTTCCTTCGCCCCGCCCAGCGGCATGACCTTGCCATGGTATCCGTCGGCAAAGGTGACCTTGTGCCCCGGCAGGTCTGCGCTGGCCACAGCCTGGCGCGGCGTGAAAAGTTTATCCAGCAGGTTGAGCAGCGGGCGCAGCCGGCGCGCCAGGGGATGTTCCCCGGTGGCCATGGAGATGTATAAGAAGGGGAAGCGCAGGTAAAAATATCCGTGCAACAGGTCAAATAATCTAAATCCCGGCACGTGCCGGCTTTCGCGCAGGAAACTTCGCGTGGAAGGGGAGATGACACCCGGGCGGGCTGGTTTATCCATTTTGTCTCCTTGGATGGAAAATGAGGCCGAAAATTACTTGATTTTCAATGCCAGTGTGCTAAACTAGATTATACGTTTAAAGACCGCAGGTTTCTTGCGGACCAGGTTCGTTCATTATCTCGCCTTTTCCCTTACTGGTGATTGACTGCGCCTTCGGGCACCAGGTTTTCGAAGAACGGGGTAGAGAAGATGAAGGGTCGAAACTGGACGGTAAATTCAATCGATGGGTATGGTCCATCCGGGTCTTTTGCGGATGGTCGGGTTCCTGCATGTACTCTTGTGCAGGAACTTTAATTTTAACAAATCTCCTTTGGATGAATAACCCCTGAAGGGAGGTGAGGTTACCGAAGAATCAACCTGTTTTTTGGGTGAAAACTGTCATTTCCACCCAAACGGATCGTTCCTGAATAAAGGAGGCTAAGAGATGAAGAAAGCGATGTTGTTGATCAGCGTAGTCTTGCTGATGAGCCTGCTGCTGGGAGCCTGCACCACCGGCAGCACCAAAAACGTCATCAAGGTGGGCGTGGATGCGGAGTTGACTGGCGACATCCCGGCCGTGGGCGCAAGCTGCAAGAACGCAGCCGAACTGGCGGTTAAGGAAATCAATGATGCCGGCGGCCTCGATGTGGGCGGTACCAAGTACCAGATCGAGCTCGTCATCGAGGACAATGCCGGTAAAGCCGACCAGGCTGCTTCGGCTGCCCAGAAATTGATCACCCAGGATAACGTGATCGCCATCATCGGCCCGAACGCCAGCCGCTATGCCATCCCGGCTTCGGAAATTGCCGAAAGCTCCAAGACGGTCTTGATCAGCCCGTGGTCCACCAACCCCAAGACCACCCTGGATGCTAAAACCAACGAACCCAAGAAATATGTCTTCCGCGCTTGCTTTATCGATCCCTTCCAGGGGCGCGTGGTGGCCAAGTTCGCCCTGGATAACCTGAAAACCACCAAGGCAGCCGTGCTGTATGACGTGGCTTCCGATTACAACAAGGGCATCGCCGAATACTTCAAGCAGACCTATGAAGCGAACGGCGGCACCGTGGTGGCTTTTGAAACCTACACCACCGGCGACAAGGACTTCTCGGCCCAGCTGACCAAGATCAAGGATGCCGGCCCGGAAGTGATCTTCCTGCCCAATTACTACAGCGAAGTCCCGCTGCAAATCCAGCAGGCCCACCGCCTGGGGATCAATGTCCCCTTCCTGGGCTCTGACTCGTGGGGCAGCGCCGAGCTGATCACCCTGTGCGGTACCGAGTGCGAGGGCTACTATTTCAGCACGCACTACGCTGCAGATGCCGCCACCCCACAGGCCACCAAGTTCATCGAGGCCTACAAGACTGCCTACGGCTCCACGCCGGATGATGTGGCCGCCCTGACCTATGATGCCTTTGGCCTGCTCTGGCAATCCCTGCAATCTGCCGGTAAGGTGGACCGCGAAGCCGTCCGCAATGCCCTGGCCTCCATCCCCAAGTATGAAGGTGTCACCGGCAACATGCAATTCCAGGAAGGCTCCGGCGATCCAATCAAGAGCGCTGTCATTCTGCAGATCAAGAATGGCAAGTTCGTCTGGTACGCCAACGCCAATCCGTAACCTTCAATCCACATTTATCCCCTCCCGCAGGCCTAGGCCTGCGGGAGGCCTGCCTGCATTAAGGAAGGGCTTATGACCTATTTGCTGCAGCAGGTTCTCAACGCCGCACAGCTTGGCAGCATCTACGCCCTGATCGCCCTGGGCTATACCATGGTCTACGGTATTTTGACCATGATCAACTTTGCCCACGGCGATCTTTTCATGGTGGGGGCGTTCTTCTGCTTCCTGGCGGCCACGTTTCTAAAGCTACCCTTTATTCCAACGCTGCTGGTTTCCATGCTGGGGGTGGCTTTGCTGGGCGTGGCGATCGAGCGGGTGGCCTACAAGCCGCTGCGCCAGGCGCCGCGCGTCTCAGCCATCATCACCGCCCTGGGTGTGGGTCTCTTCCTGGAGAACTTCACCCTGGTCTTCAGTCCGTATCCGCAACATGTGCCCACGTTGATTGAGAATAAAACCTGGACGCTTGGCGGGGTTTCCATCTCCTCGCTGCAGATCATCATCATCCTGCTTTCCATTGCCATGATGGTGATGCTCGATTTCATCGTCCAGCGCACCAAGGTGGGCATGGCCATGCGCGCAATTTCCTGGGATAAAACCATCGTTCCCTTGATGGGCGTCCCGGTTGACCTGATTATTTCGGCCACATTTGCGCTCGGCACCAGCCTGGGGGCGGCCGCCGGGGTGATGTATGCGTTGGCCTTCCCGGTGATTGATCCGTATATGGGTATCATGGTTGGCTGGAAAGCGTTTATTTCTGCGGTGGTGGGAGGCATCGGCAACATTCGCGGTGCCATGATCGGCGGGTTTATCCTCGGCGCGGTGGAAATCCTGGTGGCAGCCTTTATGCCTTCCACCTACCGCGACTTTGTGGCCTTCGGCCTGCTATTGATCCTGTTGATCTTCCGGCCGTACGGCATTTTGGGCAAGCCGCGCCCGCAAAAGGTGTAACCATGAACACTACCAACGAAACACCCAAAGGTTCACCCGAAAAACCAGTCAACCCGACCCTGGCCCGCCTGCGCGTCTTCTGGGAGAAGCTGGCCTCCAATCGCAAAATACTACCCATCCTGACCGGGGTTGGCTTCGTCCTGTCCATCGCCGTCCCGCGCTTTAACCTGCTCAACCCGTACATCCAGTTGGTCATCATGTATGTCGGGATCAATATCATCCTGACCGCCAGCCTGAACCTGATCAACGGATACATGGGCGAGTTCTCCGTCGGCCACGCCGGTTTCATGTCGGTGGGGGCCTACACCTCGGCCGTCCTGACCATGTACATCCTGCCCTCCAACCTGGGGGCGT
>CAYOOA010000066.1:0-11311 GCA_964405455.1 uncultured Anaerolineaceae bacterium
GGGGTGCGGGTGGCCCGCTCGCCCCACTTGATGAGCGCATCCACCACGTACACCACCACCAGGTAGACGATGGCCACCGCGATGTAGGAGCCGATCGGGTCGTAGGTCTGGGCGGCAATGCCCTTGGCCTTGGCCATCAGCTCCGGCACGGAGATGAGGAAGACGACCGAGGTGGACTTGAGCAGCGAAACCGGCTCATTGGCCCAGGCCGGGATGGCCAGGCGCAGCGCCTGGGGCAGGATGATGTTGAACACGGTGGCCCACTTGGACATGCCGATCGAGCGCCCGGCGATCATCTGGCCTTCGCCAACGGCCAGGATGGAACCGCGCAGGTACTCGGCCTGGTAGGCACCGGAGTTCAACCCCAGGGCGATGAAGGCGGCCAGTTCGCGGCTCATGGTGACGCCAATGCCGGGCAGGCCGTAATAGAGCAGGAAGATCTGCACCAGCAGCGGCGTGCCGCGGAACAACTCCACATAGACAACGGAAAGACCCTTCCAGAATTTGTTACCGTAGGAGCGCGCCAGGGTGGTCGCCAGGCCGAGGACGAAGCCCGCCGCCAGCCCTTCCAGGGTCAACAGCAGGGTCCAGCCCAGGCCCTTGAGCAGGTCCGGCAGGTTGCTGATGAAGAAGCCGAGGAAGCCGCTCATTTCTTCTCTTTCTTCCCGTACAGGTCAGAGATTTTCCAGAGAAATTCGCGGGTGCGGGCGTGCTGCGGATGCTCGAACATATCATCCGGGGAGCCCTGTTCGACGATGCTGCCTTTCTCCATGAAGACGATCCGGTCGGCCACCTCGCGGGCAAAACCCATCTCGTGGGTGACAACCAGCATGGTCATGCGCTCGCGGGCCAGCCGGGCCATGACGCTCAGCACCTCTCCAATCAGTTCCGGGTCAAGGGCCGAGGTGGGTTCATCGAAGAGCATCACCTTGGGATCCATGGCCAGGGCGCGGGCGATGGCCACGCGCTGCTGCTGGCCGCCGGAAAGCTGGCCCGGGTAATGGCCGGCGCGATCCACCATGCCGACCCGTTTCAGTTCCTCCAGTGCTTTTTCGCGCGCCTTCGCCCCGGGCATCTTCTTGACCTTGGTCAGGCCGATCATCACGTTATCCAGGGCGGTCAGGTGGTTGAAGAGCAGGAAGTTCTGGAAGACCATGCCAATCTGCTGGCGGACATCATCTTCATCGACCTTGGCAGCGGTAATTTCCTTGCCTTCGAGGAAGATCTGGCCGCTGTTGACGCGGGTGAGCAGGTTCAGGCAGCGCAGCAGGGTACTCTTGCCGGTGCCGCTGGGGCCGATGATGACGATATTTTCCCCGCGGTGAACATCCAGCGAAATATCCTTGAAGATCACGTTGGTGCCGTAAATCTTGGTCAGGTTGACTGCCTGCAGAATGACCGGAGAGTCCATGAGCTAAATCCTGTTTTATTTTTTTTATCATAGAGGTACATAGAAGAACTATGGCCTCCATGGATGCTTTCAGATCCGCTGGTTAAGTCGTCTGGGTGGGGATCCTGGTCCTGGCAGAAAGCCAATCCAGGCCCCGGTTGGTGAGGAAAACCAGCACGAAGTAAATGAGGGCTGCCGCGCCAAAGGCCAGCAGGGGCTGCTGGGTGGTGGCGCTCAACTGCTGGGCGCGGCGCAGCACTTCCGGCACACCCAGCGCGTAGACGAGGGAGGAGTCCTTGAGAACGATGGAAGCCTCATTCGACCAGGGCGGAATGGCCAGGCGGACAGCCTGGGGGATGAGGATGTAGCGGATGGCCTGCATGCGGCTCAGGCCGACGGCACGCGCGGCCGTCATCTGCCCGCCGCCGACGGATTGCAACGCGCCGCGCAGGATTTCCATCTGGTAGGCACTGGTGACAATGCCCAGGGAGAGCGACCCGGCCCAGAACGGCGAGAGGTTAATCAACCGCCCGGCCAGGACGAAATAAAGAATGAACAAGAGCGCAATGGGGGGGATGCCGCGCATGATCAGGCTGTAGATGGCAGCCAGGCGGCGCGGCCAGGTGCCGCCGTAGGTATAGACGAGCGCCAGCGCCAGGCCGATGACCAGGCCAAACGGCAAGGCAATCAACGTGACGGCAATGGTCGTCGCGGTACCTTGAGCAATGTAAGAGAAGAATTGAAATCCCATGGGTGTGGAAGGCGGGGCGGTTTTACGGACCGCCCCGCACAGCACTCAATGATTACGAGCCCATGAAGTACTTGATGGCCAGGTTATCGATGAAGCCTTCCTTCTGCAAATCCTTGAGGATGGCATTGATCGCATCCGCCAAACCCTTGTCTCCATCCGGAATGACGATATTGAAGGGGCCGCTGGAATACAGACCCTGGTGGACGATCTTCAGGCCGCCAAGCTGCTTGGCCAGGGCCTGGGCGGGAATCAGGTCGCTCATCATCACATCGATGCGGCCGTTCTTGACGTCCATCGCCACCTGGTCGGCGCGGTCGTAGCGGAAGAGCTGGCCTTCCGGCAGGATGCCCTTGGCCACCAATTCGTCGGTGACGTAGGTATCCTGGGTGGTGCCGGTCTGCACGCCCACCTTGTAGGGAGCCAGGTCTTCGGGCTTGGTGATGCTGCCGGCGAAGCTATCCGCCACCATGAAACCGTCCTCGCCGATGTAGTAGGCATCGGTGAAATCGACCACTTTGTCGCGCTCTTCGCTGAAGTTGAAGGCCGAAATGGCGGCATCGATCTTGCCTTCCTGCACGCCGGCGATCAGGCTGTCGAAGGGCATATCGACCCATTCGAGGGTCAGGTTCATGCGCTTGGCAATTTCGGTCATCAGCTCGATATCGAAGCCGACCTTGTTCCCCTGGGCATCGACGGATTCAAACGGCGGATAATCCGCGCTGGTACCAACCTTGATGGTACCGGCCTTTTTAATCGCGTCCAGGTGGGTGCCTGAGCTCGTGCCGCAGGCGGTCAGCAGCAGGCTCAAGATGACGATGAGCGAAACAAACAGGGGGATTCTCTTCATGATTGATTTCCTTTCATCCTGACAGGGTTTTCAGCCGGCCGGAGCGTCGGTCAGACTTACCAAAAGAATATAGCATATTCCGACTACAGAAAACAACCAATAAATTGTATGTTAATAGTAGCGGAATATCCGCTTTTGGACAAGCGAAAACGGGGTGAATTAACAGAAAAGCAAGGCAAACGCCGTAAATATCAAAGTTTGGCAGGGATTAATGGAATCATAAAACCGCCTTGATTGAATCTTAATATAATTGGATATATAATATCCAATATAGCAGAGTAACCCATGACTATAAATGGTATTGCCTGGCATGGTTTTTCACAAGCAGGGACAAATCGTTTGATTCCTTCAATCGCTGATGAATGCTCATCAGCGATTTTTGTATCCGTACCCGACCGTCACAACGATTGTGCAACACCTGGCGGTATCATCTCCATAGAAAAGGAGGCTGCGGGGTAAAAAACAGGCGGCTTTTTGGCAATTCTGATCACGTGAGTGCCGGGTGAACGAACAGCCCGGATTGGTTATAGAGAACGGTAAAGGAGTTCAAAATGGTCAAGAAACAACATATCGGTCTGGGCGATATCCAGGATGCCTTGAGAGAGGCCGGCGATCCCTGGGAAGCCGGGGTAACCAGTCTATCAGCGCTGAGCTTTGAAGAACAAAAGGTCCGCCTGGGCGTGGTACCACCCCCCGGCGAACTGAGCATCGAGGAGGTGGCGCAGCGCGCCCTGGAGATGCAATCATCCATGCGGGCGCAGGCGATTGCAGCCGTTTCCACGCCGGCAGCTTACGATCTGCGCAACGTGGGCGGCGCAAACTATGTTACGCCCATTAAGGACCAGGGAAGCTGCGGTTCCTGCGTGGCCTTTGGTACCACCGCCACGGTGGAAAGCCGCCTGCGGTTGCAGCGCGGCGACCCGAACCTGGCGATTGACCTGAGCGAGGCGCACCTCTTCTTCTGCCTCGGCAAATCCAGCGGGGCGTCCTGCTCCAACGGCTGGTGGCCGGCCAATGCCTACGATGCCTACAAGAGCACCGGCGTCACCGGCGAGGCCTGCTACCCCTACGCCAGCGGGCTGGCCAAGCAGGATTGCAGCGGGTTGTGCTCCAACTGGGCGGACAGCGCCATCAAGATCACAGGCTACACCACCCTGACCGGACAATCGGCCAAGATCAAGGATTGGATTTCCTCCGGTAAAGGCCCGGTGAGCGCCTGTTTCGTGGTCTACCAGGATTTCTTCTCCTACCGCGAGGGCATCTACCGCCATGTTTCCGGCAGCCAGGCCGGCGGCCACTGCGTAACCATTATCGGTTACAACGACAGCCCCGGTTACTGGATCTGCAAGAACAGCTGGGGTACCGGCTGGGGCAGCCAGGGCTTCTTCCTGATCGCCTACGGCGAATGCGGGATCGACACCTGGCAGAACCACGGTGTGGATGCGATTGAGAATACCGGCTGGCATAATAACGCCCTGGTGATCGGCCTGTGGGCCATCAACCAGGACCGGAATGCCTGGGTCTACATCCAAAGCCTGGGCTGGCGCAAGATTTCACCAGACAATGACAACATCTTCCTGGATATGCTTGCGCAACTGGCAGCCGCCAAGGCGGCCGGCCGCCCCATTAACTTCTATGAAGAAAATGGGGTCATCAAGCAGATCTACGTCTTATAGAGATGAGGAGAAATACCATGGCTGACAAGACTCCCCAGATGGAACCCGGTGGATTGCCGGGAAGTGTGATCGGCGGCAGCGGCGAAGTGAGTATGCCGAGCCAGATGCCACCGGCCGGCGCGGTTAGCAGCACCGCTGCGTCTGTCCAGGCTGGCAGCATCCAGGGCATCAGTGATGCTGCCCCGGCCCTGCCCCTGACTGCGGCCATCGCGGCTGGCATCAGCGCCTGGCAGAATAACAAACAGATCAACGCCCTGTGGTCGATCAACCAGAACCGCAACTCGTGGGTGGGCGTAAGCGGGGTGGGCTGGAAGAAACTGGCCAACAACTCCGACAGCGCCATCGTGGCCCTGACGATGCTGGCCGCCCATGCCCGCGAAAAAGGTTCGGTGGTCAACTACCGCGAGGAAAGCGACGGCATGATTTACGAGATGTACGTCTGGTAAATTGGCACGGCTGATCTATAATGGGAAGAGTAGGGATGCATTCAGACTGCACCGCTACTCTTCCTGGTTTTTAACGGGAGAAAGGAAACAAGATGATCCTGACAGAGCAAGATTCAGGTAAATCCGTGCGGGTGGGGCGGGGGGAAACCATTACTCTGCGGCTGGCGGAAAACCCAACCACGGGTTACCGCTGGGCGGTGGATGCCGGCGGCGGGCTGGAACAGATGAACGACAGCAACGAGGGCGGCGGCGGAATCGGCGCCGGCGGCGTACGGGTGCTGGAATTCCGCGCCCGGCGGTCCGGTCAACACGACTTGCGCCTGAAGCACTGGCGCGAGTGGGAAGGCGAAAAATCCGTCATCAGGCGTTTCCAGGTACTGGTAATGGTGGAGGAGGGTTAGCGGATGAAAATTGGCGCCGTGATCCTTTTGATGGAACTATCCGGGCTGGAACGCGCCCTGACCTGGAACGAAATCCGCTGGACGGGGCGCCACTGCGAGGAACTGGGCTTTGATTCCATCTGGATCTACGATCACCTGCTCTACCGCAGCCCAAAGGGAAAGACCACCGGCATTTGGGAAGGCTGGAGCATGCTGACCGCCCTGGCAGCCTGTACGGAGAAGGTCGAACTGGGCACGCTGGTGGCCTGCAACTCCTTCCGCAACCCGGCCTTGCTGGCCAAGATGGCCCACACGGTGGATGAGATCAGCGGCGGGCGGCTGGTCCTGGGGGTGGGGGCGGGTTGGAACCAACCGGAATACGAGGCCTTCGGCTATCCCTTTGATCACCGCGTGGACCGCTTTGAAGAAGCCCTGCAAATCCTCCGCCCGCTGCTGAAAGAAGGCCGGGTGGATTTTGCCGGTCAGTACTACACGGCCCGGGATTGCGAAATTGCGCCCAAAAGCCCGCGCCCGGGCGGTCCGCCGCTGATGATCGGCGGGGGCAAGCCGCGCATGCTGCGCCTGACGGCGCAATACGCCGACCTGTGGAACGTGGGCTATATGTCCATCCCGCGCTCCATCGAGAAGGAGTTGAAAGCCTTACATAAAGCTTGCAATGAGGTGGGACGCGACCCGGCCAGCCTGCAACAAACCTACATGGTCAGCCTGGCCTGGCCGGACCTGCTGGGCTGGGAAAAGCCAAAAAAGCGCGGCTGGTTGAGCGGCACGGCGGAGGAACTGGCAGCCGTACTGGCGGAATACGAAGCGCGGGGTGCAGCTCACCTGATGTTCCACATCAAACCCTCCACGCCAGAGGGATATGAGCGGCTGGCCAGGGCAGTGGAGTTGTACCGCCAACAGCGAACCTGACCGATGGCACAAAAACTGGAAGAATCCGACCTGTTGGATGTTGCACAGCAGAAAGAATGGCGCGCCTGGCTGCAAGAGCACTACCAGACGGCCAAAGTCATCTGGCTGGTGTATCACAAAAAGCACACCGGGCAGGCGCGCATTAGCTACAACGATGCCGTGGAAGAGGCGCTGTGTTTCGGTTGGATTGATAGCACCGTGCGCAAGGTGGATGAAGACCGCTATGCCCAGAAATTTTCACCGCGCAACCCTAAAAGCCCTTACTCGCAGGCCAACATTGAGCGCTTGCGCGCCCTGGCAGACCAGGGCCGGGTAATGCCGGAAGTGCTGGCGGCTGCGGCGGGTGAACTGGCGCGGGAGTTCGTCATACCGCCGGATATACTGGCGGCCATCCAGGCAGACGCGCAAGCCTGGCAAAACTTCCAGGCTTTTTCTCCCGCCTATATTCGCATCCGGGTGGCTTTCATCGAAGGCGCCCGCGACCGCCCGGCAGAGTTTGCCAGGCGGCTGGCTTACTTTCTGCGCATGACGGCCCGGGACAAACTGTTCGGCTTTGGGGGGGTTGAGAAGTATTACTGATTCCGCGCGGGATCAGCAGTTCAACGGTAGTGGATGGAAACCATGCAGTAAATATAATAGGCTATCCCGCCTGCCAGGTGAGCCAGGTAGGTGAGATTGGCGATCCAGCGCTGCAGCAGGCGAATGCGCCCCTCCAGCCAACCCTGGCGGAAGAACCAACGGGCGGCCGCCGCAAAGAGCAGGAAGAGCATCACCTGGGCGCTCCAGCGAAAATTGGCATGGTACATCCGGTCGCCGCCCTCGGCCAGCAGGTAAAACTGGGCCGCGCCGGCCAGAAAACCGGCCCAGGCCACCAGCAGGTCAGAATCCTTCAACAGGTTGCGGCGGGCCAGTACCAGCACCACCAGCGGGAAGAGAACGGATAAGAGAAATTTGAGCGCCAGGTCGTGGGAGTAGGCGCTCTCCACCTGGAAGGGAGCCCAAACAATGCCGGTACCCGGATCACCGTGCGAATATGCGATCCACCATTGCAGCCCCAGGGTGAGGAGACCCGGCAGGTAGAAGCCGAAGAGCAGCAACTTCCAGTCCACCCGGCTGCGCTGCAGCAAGCGGATGAGGATCACCAATCCCAGGGCTGCCAGGATCGAGAGAGTGTAATTTGGCTTGATCCAGGCGGCCAGCATGATCAGCAGAGCCGACGCCAGGATGCCACCCCAGCGGCTCATCTGCCCGGAAACCGCCCGGACGGCCAAGAGAAAGCTGAGCAGGGCAAACGGTTTGAGCAGATGGATGGTCGGATTGTGATAATTGGCCAGGCCAACATAGCCGTAAAAGAACAACCCGTCCTTGAAGGCCAGCAGCATGATCGGCCCCACAAAGGTGAGGGTGAGGGCGACTCCGGCCCGCAGCCAGTCCCAACCCCGGCGCTGCCCCTGGCCGAGGTAAAAGTACAAAATCAGGGCGGTAAAAGCCTGGGTGAGCACCTGCAGAATGATCAAGGATCCGTAGGGACCCAACCGGCCGCCGCTGGCCAGCACCATGCCTGCCAGCACCAGTTGAATTACCGGGTGAGAAAGCACACCTGTATTTAACTCCTGCCCGGCCAGCAATTGTTGAGTGAAGGCCACATGGGTGCCATAGTCCGTATCCACCGGGACTGTAATGCGGTGAAAATAAATGGGGGCGCACAGGCTGCCAGTGGCGATCACCAGCAGCAGGATGACCTTCCAGTTTTGGGCTTGCAGTATTTTTTTCAAAGAAGCCACGGATGTTTAACCTGGGAGATGGAATTGGGGCGCCGGGAAAATTATACCAGATGAAGAATCGGCGCGAATCAAGGCCAGGGGGCAACCTGGCGCGGCTGTGGTTGTATTTCAAGGGCTGGATGGCTACAATAAGGATCAATCGTGTGTATGAACGCGATTTTCCCCGCGAACCGTGAACAGCGCAGTTATCATCCGGAACCACGGCTGAGGAAAGGTCCTGGTGGATGATGGAGAAAAAGTCCGACTCCGGTTGTTCAACTGTTTTGATCTATACCGGCCTGATCCTGCTGGCAATCGCCACCTGGAAAACGGTGCAATTCTTTCATAAACCGGATGCCTCCAGGATCATCGGCAATACCCTGCTGGACCTGCTCAAATCCGCCGGGATCTGCCTGGGGGCGGCGGTGCTGCTGTTTGGCGGCTTCGCGCTTTTCTCGATCTTAAGCAACCGCCTGGTGCGCTTAAGCCAGGATTATTCTTTGCGCTGTTACCCGGTTGAGATGGAAAACCCGGGCCCCCGCCCGCTTGCACCCGACCTGCCCGAAGCCCCCGGCCAGGAAACCGTCTATCCGCTCTTTCTGCAGACCGCCCTGACCAATTACGGCCTGCGGCTGCTGCCTCACCCGCCGCGGCCCGGCTGGAAATGGTTCCCGGCGGATAATGCAGCCCGCTTCCAGCAACTGGGCACCGGCCAGGTTAACCGCGTGATCGTCCCCTTTCATGCACTCTATTTATATTACCGCCTGGCCAGCCGGCAGGGTGATTTGGTTACTTATCTTGCCCCGGCGGATGCACCGGGCTATTCAGGCGAGCTTTCCGCCGATTCTACCGGGCAGGAGGTGGAGATCGTCCTTATTTATGCGCTCATGTGCGACACGAAAAATCCATACCTGACTGCCGCCCGAGCGCAGCCGCTCAAACTGCGGCTGACGGCGCTGGATGCGAACGGGCAGGACGATCCGGCCGCAACCCGCCAGCTGTACAACGCATTGTGGGAGAAAACCAAACCCACCCCGCCAAACCCTGAAGACGACGATTCGTGGATGTACCGCTCGCGGCCGTGGCTGGGCTGGTAGGCAACTGAAAATGCAACGCCGGGGCGGAAATCCGCCCCGGCTGTCTTTCTCTTGCTCCGGTTGAAATTTACTTGGCAGAGACTGCCAGTGTGTACGAGGCGGACAAGGCGCCCGTGCGCACGACGATGATATAGTCTTGTGACGTGGGCAGCTTGCCGCTGAAGGATGCACCCTCGCCCATACCGCTCTTCAGCACGGTACCGTCAGCACCATAGATGATGAGCTGCACCTTGGCAGCCGGGCCGGCATCCACCTTCAAGGTCTGGTCCTTCAGACCATTCAGGACGTAATACTGGCTTTGCTGGGCAGGCAGCCAGCCGCTGAAATTGGCGGACGAGGTGGTGGCGGCCAGGGTGACCCGCACCGGGATGATCACATTCATGGTGTAGGAAACATCCTTGGCACCCGCCCGAACGGTGACAATATAATCCTCAGTCAGCGGCAGCAAACCGCGGAAGCTGGTGGCCTCACCCATACCGCTCTGCAGGACGGTGCCGTCCACGCCGTAGATGATGATCTGCGGGCTGTTGGCGGCCACGTCCGGGGTGATGCTGATCTCCATCAACTGGCCCTTGGCGGCCTTGAGGATGTAATCATGCTTTTCCTGGGCCTTCAGGCTGCCAGTCAGGACGGCCGAAGTGGTGCCCCACTTGAAGGAAATTCGCTGGGGGATGAACACATTGAGGGTATAGGCGGCGGCCTTGCTGCCCGCCGTCACGGTGAGGACGTAATTACCGCTACGCGGCAGGTAGCCGCGGAAGCCGGTGGTGCCGCTGGTGCCGGTCACGGGGGTCAAAGCGGTTCCGGCCAGGCTGGTGACCTTGAGGGTAACTCCTTCCGGGGCTGAAAGACCCACGTCCATCAACTGGCCGTAGAAGGCGCGCAGGATGTACTGGACCTTGGCATTGGCGGCCAGGTTGCCGCTGACGACCGCAGAGGTGGCGTCTTTTTCAAACAGGATATGGATCATATCCGCACCGGCAGCGGCGGGAGCCGGCATGGCATAGGCTTTGGCGGACGGCAGTGCAAAGGTGGAAACAAGCACTGCAAGAATCATCAGGCTGATTTTCAGGGAACGGGATTTCATTTTTACTCCTTTTCAAAATCCTGTGATTGGCTGAAATGGATCGACGGACCGCCAACCACGCTGATAAGACGCCCGCCAACCGGATTGAGTTCCCATTTGATATTACTGTACCACGAAGGAGGATGAAAAAGAATGAGAAAATGAAAAGAACTGGCTGGATGTGATCCAGCCAGTCTTATCACTGTACCATCTGCGACATTTGACCATTATGGATTTTTTGCGGAGAGGGTCGCGCAGCACCCTCGGAGCGAAAAAAGAAAACCAGCAGTTTCACTGCTGGTCTAGCGGAGAGGGTGGGATTCGAATGTTACCCCCTCAATGGGGGCCCACGGTGGACAGTGAAATTAAATAAATGAGCGGAGAGGGTGGGATTCGAACCCACGGTGGAGACGAGCCCCACAACGGTTTTCGAGACCGTCCCATTCAACCGCTCTGGCACCTCTCCGAGCGAAACAATTATATCAGCATTTCACTCAGCCGGCACGAATCTGTCGCCCGAAAATAAGGGCGCTGCCCAGTAAAATGGACAGCACCCTGGCTTTGAGAATAGTAAATTTATTGTTAGGGTGAGCGCCACGCCCGGAAGTCTTCTTCAAAGGATAACCTACACAACTGATGGTACACTAGAACAATGAATCATAAAAAATCATTCAATAATCGGTATTGGATTATTGGAGGAGTTTGTTTATTGTTTTTTCTGATTTTTGGGATTACGTTCGCACAATTAATCCCTGCTAAAGCAAATATTCTTCCTACCCCTACAAAATCAACAGATCCGCTTATCCAAATTTGGCAAAAACAAATCCAAAGTGACACAATAAACAATGATGATCGCCAAGCATTGGAAACAAAGGTTGGAGTCCTTATTTCCAATGCAACCATGCAAGCTCGTTCCGCAGAAAAATTACCTCTATATAGACCCACAATAATTAGGTCTGTCACAG
>CAYOOA010000067.1:0-6527 GCA_964405455.1 uncultured Anaerolineaceae bacterium
TATCCCGAATTCACGTTAATTAAATAACCAGCGCCCCGGATTTAAGCTCCAGGGCGCTAGTCGTTGGGGCAGGCACTGCCGGTCATCAACGCTCCGATTGGCTTCCGGAGAAGCTGAGGGCGATGAACATGATCCCGACCAGGCCAATGGACAGGTAGACAATAACGGCCATCAGGCACCTCCATACGAAAGGATTGGAATTTTCATTCCACTATATATATAACGTTTTTCCAGTGGAAAAGTTCCAACCATTGGTTTGCAAATCCTTAACAGGTCATAAGGGGCTGCCCGGCGCTGCAACCTGCCTGCAAGGTTGTACCCGGCTTGAAACTCCGCCCCCGGATTGGGTATAATTCGGACTGGAGGTACCCGAAATGTTTGACAGCATATTCCGCCGCCGCGATGATGAAGAAAAGATGAAGAAATCCGGCCGCATGCCGCCCGGTCAATCGCTCACGCAGCGCTTCCCGGTTTTGCATTACGGGCCGGTGCCCGGTTTCAACCCCGCCACCTGGGACCTGCGCGCCTGGGGTGAAGTGGAGCAGGAAATGGTGCTCAACTGGGACCAGTTCAACCAACTGCCGCGCACCCGCCTGAAGATGGACATCCACTGCGTAACCAAGTGGAGCAAGTTTGACACGGAATGGGAAGGCGTGGCCTTGCGCACCCTGCTTGAGCAGGGGCTGATCCGCCTGAAACCAACCGCCCATTACCTGCTCCAGCACGCCGAGTACGGCTTCACCGTCAACCTGCCGCTGGAAGTAGCCCTGCAGGATAATTTCCTGCTGGCCACCCATTACGACGGCCAACCGATCACCCCGGAGCACGGCTACCCGCTGCGTGGTGTGGTGGGGGCCATCCCCGGGCGGGCAGACCTGTCCACGCCCTACTTGTGGAAAGGCGCCAAGTGGCTGCGCGGCCTGGAATTCATGGTTCGCGACCGCCCGGGCTTCTGGGAGCAGGCCGGCTACCACAACAACGCCGATGTCTGGAAAGAGGAGCGCTACGGCTGATTTTTCATTCACCTGGCCAGCCAGGCAGCATCCCTCGTAATAAAGGCCGCATAACCTTCATCTGAGATTTCTGCGCCCATTTGCGTTATCCGCGGATGAGGTGCTTCAATAAAAAAACCGTCCGGGAGAATGTTTCCCGGACGGCTGCTATTATTAACTTGCCTGCGGATTTACCGCTTGAGGAAGCGGAAATACACCCCGATACCCAGCCCGGCCAGGATCAGCAGTCCCCCGGCAATCGCCAGCAGTGGAGACCGTTGCGGCGTACCGGTGGGGGTTTCGGTCGGCAGGGCCTGGCTGCTCAACTGGGCGCCGAAATCCAGGGTGGAGGTATCCCCCGCGTTCAACTTGAGGGGGTAGTTCATCGAGGTCGTGGCATTATAGCCGGTCGGTGCGGCCACGCTGATATTGTAGTCGCCCTCATCCAGGTTTTCAAAGCAGAAGGGAATTTCATCGGTATTATTGGCCACGGTCTCACCGTTCAGGTTAACCGTACCGCGCCGATTGGTAATGTTAATCGCCCCGCCGGGCAGCCACAGTTCGCCGGAATCCAGGGTGGCGTTGCCGTTCACATCATCAAACAATACCACGCACACCTTGCCCCGCCCGCGGAATTCAGTCGGCGTGGGCAGCAGCTCGGTTGGCGTGGGAGAAGGTCCGGCTGTGGGCGCCTGCTCATGGAGGGTGCCGATCACCAGTTCCTGGCCTGCCACCAGGGGGCACTCCGAGCCGGTGATGTTGTTCAGTTCGCGCAACTGCTGCTCGCTGATGTTGTTCAACAATGCCACGCGGATGCACGAATCGCCGGCCTTGACGATGTAGATAATCCGTCCATCCGGGCCGGGCGTGGGAGTGTAATAATATACCTGCGCCGTCGGGGCGGCATCCACCTGTCCGGCCAGGATCAACAGACCTGCACCGCTGAGCAAGAGGAAGAACAGGATAAAAAACTTTCTCATAAGCGCTCCAATCAGCCTGATTATATCAGATGGTGGAAATTCCATGGTTTGGGCTGAAGGCCTCAACTCTGGACGGATGGCTTATAATTAATATATCTCATTCTGGGAGATACGCCGTGGCGGAAATGAACTTGCATCCCTCCATCCTGCTCATGTGGACCCTGGCCAACCGCAACGCCTGCCTGGCCGGCAGCGATCGGATTCGCCCGGCTTTCTTCCTGCTTGCCTGCCTGGAGATCATGGATGATGCTTATCAGCCGGAGGCCAGCCAGATGGGACTGGATGACGAAGGTTATGAGGCCATCCAAACTTCGGCCGCTGATTGCCGCGGGATGCTGGGCCTGCCGATCGAAGAACTGACCAAGGCCCGCCGGACTTTACGCCGCACCCTGCTGGAGGGCGGCACGCCCCTGCCGGCCCAGATGCTGCACCGCTCGGATGAATCGCGCCAGCTATTCGCCCAGGCGGCCCGGCTGGGTGCCTCCGTCGGCGACCCCGCCTTAACCATGACGCATATCTTCCAGGTCCTGCTGGCGGATCTTCCGCCGGAAGCAGCCGGCCTGTTCAAGGATCTGCCGGCCGCCCAGACCGGCGGCAACGAAACCGGCACATTGGGCAACGCCGCGCCTTCCACCAGTGCTGCCACGCCGGCCGCCCTGCGCAACCGCAACCGGGCTGTCAAATCCAAGACGCCCGTGCTGGATGAACTGGGCCGCGACCTGACTGAACTGGCCCGCCAGGGCAGCCTGCCGCCGGTGGTCGGCCGCCTGCCGGAAATGACCGCCATCGCCCGCTACCTGGTGCGCACATCCAAGCGCAACGTGATCATCGTCGGCGATGCCGGCGTGGGCAAGACTGCCGTGGTGGAGGGCCTGGCCCAGAACCTGGTCAAGGAAAACACGCCGGACTTCCTGGCCCGCCTGCGCATTGTCCAGATCAGTGTCTCTGACCTGGTTGCGGGCACCAAGTACCGCGGCGATATGGAAGAACGCCTGCAACGGCTGATCACCGAGGTCAGTAGCGACCCGAACATCGTCCTCTTCCTGGATGAAATCCACCTGGTGATGAAATCCGGCGGGGCGGGCGAATCCCCGATGGATATCGCCAACATCCTCAAACCGGCCCTGGCCAAGGATACCTTCCGCTGCATCGGCGCCACCACAACCGATGAATTTGAGCGCTACATCAAGGATGATGCCGCTTTCCTGCGCCGCTTCCAGGTGCTGCGATTGAGCGAACCCTCCCCCGCCGAAGCCCTGGAGATCTGCCGGGCCTGGGCGCATCGAATCGAGAAAATCCAGGCCGTCCATTTTGATGACGAAGCCCTGGCCGCTGCCGTGGAGCTTTCCGTGCAATTCATTCACGGTCGTTCCCTGCCGGACAAGGCCATTGACCTGCTGGAGAACGCCGCCGCGTTTGTCAAAGTCTCTTCTCTGACCTTTGCAGAAAAACCGCCCGAGGGCGAAACTACCATCCACCGCGAGGATATCGAGATCGTCCTGGAGGAACAGTACGGCATCCCCGTCCAACGCATCAGCCAGCCGGACCCGCTGAAGATCGGCGAGGCGCTGCGGGCGGCCGTGGTCGGGCAGGACGAAGCCATCGACGCGGTGGTGGATACCCTGCGCATGCTGGAAGGCCAACGGGCCGTTGAGCCCAACCGGCCGTACGGCATCTTCCTCTTCCTCGGTCCAACCGGGGTGGGCAAGACCTTCCTGGCCGAGCAGCTGGCCGCCGTATTGTACGGCGATCCGCGCTCCAGCATCTGCCGCATCAACCTGAATGAGTACAAGGAAAGCTACGACATCGCCCGCCTGATCGGCGCTGCACCGGGGTTGATCGGCCACGAGCGCCAGGGCGTTTTGTTCCAATTCATCGAAGGCCATGCACAGGGTCTCTTTCTGCTGGACGAAGTGGAGAAAGCCCACCCGGAAATCCAGGATTTCTTCCTGCAAATCTTTGACAAGGGTGAGGCGGTGGATACGCGCGGGCGCAAGGCAAATTTCCGCCCCTACCTGTTCATCCTGACTGGCAACGTGGAAGCTGCTGCCGCCAGCGCCCCGCTGGGGTTTGCCCCGGCCGCTGAAACCAAACCCAAACGCCAAAAACGCTCGGCTGAGTTGACCCGCGCCTTCCGCCCGGAATTCCTGGGGCGCATCGACCGCATCGTCACCTTCCGCGCCCTGGCGGAGGCGGATTACCGCGAGCTGCTGGAACAATCCCTGGCGCGCCTGGCTGCCCAATCAGCGGCTGAATTCGATGTCCAAATCGAAATGAACGAAGAAAACCGGGCCGCCTTTGCCGGATTGTGTGCCCAGCAGCCGGACGGCGCCCGCGGCTTTGAGCGGCTCTTCCAGCACCATTTGGCCGTTCCGCTGCGCGAATTTCTGGCCGATTTTGAAGGTGAAGCCGTTACCATCCGCTGGGACGGTGAGCAAGCCGCCTTTACAGGAAAATAGCCATATAGACTATGCGCAATAAAAACGCCCCCGCTCTTTGGAGAGCGGGGGCTTGATTATTCACCTCGATCATATCATTATCACAGTCAGCCTCCTTTCACATCCAATGGTGTTTTCGTTTTTTTGAAGGGATCCGCTGCTCTTTTATCCGCCGGTTATCCGCGCGTTTTCGCACTGCATGCTTTTCCAGGTTTCGTCGATCCGGGTTTCTTCATTGCCTTATCGTTCATCTCCTTGTTCGCTGGCTTCCGCGCACCGGAAGCATTCCGTCCTGCTTGATTAAAGGGTACAGCGTCCTCATTCAGAAATCATCCAGAGGATGTGAATCTTTGGTGAAATCTATAAAAAAGCCCCGCAGACCAGATCGGTCTGCGGGGTGAATTTACCTGTATTTTTCAGGCAGGATTAGCGGTTGAAGCGTCCGCCCATCATGCCGCCGCGGAAGCCCTGGCTAGCACCTGTGTTACCGCCCAGCATCGGACAATTGGCACCCGCCGTACCGGGAACCCAGCCGGCATCCAGCCGCTGCTGCATGCGGTCTTTCATCAGTTGCGCCTGATCAGCGGTCAGCAGACCCTGGGCAACAGCTTCGTCCCAGACCTGGGTATGCACATCCACCCAGGCGGTGGTGAAGGCATCACCGGTCACGCCCTGCGCTGTGGCAATTTCGGCCATGCTCTGGCCCTCGGTCAGCTTGGCGTTCAGGTCCTCCACCGACAGGCCGAGCTTTTCAGCCCAGGCGGAAATCATCTGGTCGTGCAGGGGGCCGTATTCACCGTCCGCAGAACCACCCATCATGCCCCGGTGACCGCCCCAACCGCCCATCATCGGGCCGTAAGTTTGTCCACCGGTTGACGGCGGATTGGTATTCTGTGCGTAGACGTAGCCGGCCGCGCTCAAGCCGACGCCCAAAACGATGGCAACCACCGCAACAATAATCAAAGCCTTCTTCATTTTAAATCTCCTTGTGTGGAGCTATGCTCCGTGTTTTTTTGATTTACAGTGTTCTCACTGCTTGATGATGATCTTATCAAGCAGTTGTGAAGAAAGTATGAAGATTCTGCGCTGAATTTGTGAACGATTGCCTGGTGCGATTAACGGCGCGAGCGCATGCCGCTGAGCAGCATGGCGTAGTACAGCAGCGTGGAAAGAGCCTGGATGGCAGCTGCCACGTAGGTCAGGGCAGCTGCATTGAGCACGCTGTTGACGCCTTCCATCTGGCCCTGGTAGACAAAGCCCTGGGTGGACAGGATTTCCTTGGCTCGCCGGCTGGCATCCAACTCCACCGGCAGGGTGACCAGGGCAAACAGGGCCGTCAGGCCGAACAGGATCAGACCCACCCAGGCCAGCGTGGTGCCGAACAGGCGGGTGGTGAACATGCCGACGAAGAAGATGATCGGGCCGAGCCACGAGCCGATTTGCACCGTCGGCACCATGGCGGTCCGGATCTGCAGCGGGAAATAGCCCTCGGCGTGCTGCAGGGCATGGCCGGATTCATGGGCGGCCACACCGGCAGCCGCCACACTGCCGCCCCGGTATACATCGGGCGAGAGGCGCAGCACCCTGGCGGACGGGTCATAATGATCGGACAGGAAACCCTGGGTGGGTTCCACGCGCACCGACTGCAAGCCGCGGCTGTCGAGAATGCGCCGGGCAATTTCCGCGCCGGTCAGGCCGGTGGCGGTGCGCACCTGCGAGTATTTGCGCAGGGCGGATTGGACTTTCCACTGCGCCCACAGGCCAAAGATCAGGGCGGGCAGGGCAAACAGGAAATATCTTGGGTCAAAAAACATTCAATCGCTCCTTTAAGCAAAACCAGCGCTCCCCCGGGGAGGGCGCTGACCTGTATTCATCTTGTTTCAAGTTTGGTCAGGCTGGGTCGGCAGTCTGCCCCGGTTTGTGCATGACTATAGCAGGTTCCGGCCGGCGCTTCAAGGGTTTTTGGAGCATTCTGAGATGATTCTTATAAAACCGCTCCCCTCTGCTCTGATGGAGGTGAAAATTCCTTTGGTATAATTCAGCCCGATGAACGCAACCTCTCACCGACTCCTGTTTGCCTCTGTTGGCATTATTTTTATCCTGCTGCTGGCTTCCTG
>CAYOOA010000067.1:6627-11170 GCA_964405455.1 uncultured Anaerolineaceae bacterium
ACCGACTCCTGTTTGCCTCTGTTGGCATTATTTTTATCCTGCTGCTGGCTTCCTGCGCGGCGGCCCCGGCTCCCAACCTGACCCCAGAGGCGCCCGGCTCGCCTCACCCGGCGGATGCCTTGCGCGACTTCACTGCCACCCCCTCCACCATCTGGACGCGCACCCCGACCGCCTTCCGCCCGCCAACGAACACCCCCACCATCACACCAACGCCCGTGCCCACCGAGCGCCCCACCCTGGCCCCGGATGAATGGATGAGCCTGCCGATTATCCCGGCGGAAGTCAGCCCGACGGTGAAGCAGATTTATGCCCGCGGCCTGGAACTGGGCAACAACCCGCAGATGTTTTCCAAGATCGGCGATTGCGAAGCCGTGGCAAATTGGTTTCTTAAGGATTTTGACCTCGGCGAGCGGTATTACAACCTGGGCCCCTTCGCCAACCTGCAAGCGGTGATTAATTATTACAAGGGCTCCTTCCAGCGCGAAGGCATGGCCGCCAAGGCCGGCTTCACCGCTGCCAGCGCCCTTTCGCCCCTCTGGGCCGACCCTTACAAGTGTGAAAAAGGTGAAACACCCCTGGAATGCGAATACCGCCTGAACAAACCTATCCTGGCCTTCATTATCCTGGGGACGAATGACCACAACAGTCAGAAAACCTTTGAGCCCAACCTGCGCAAGATCATTGAAATTTCAATCCAGGACGGCGTCATTCCGGTGCTGGTCACCAAGGCGGATAACCTGGAAGGTGATAACAGCCTGAACGCCACCATCGCATCCCTGGCCAACGAATATGACCTGCCACTGTGGAACTTCTGGGCGGCAGTCCAGCCCCTGCCCAGCCACGGGTTGCAAACCGACGGGGCTCACCTGACTTTCTACACCAATAACTTTTCCGATCCGGAAGCCTTGAACTACGCCTGGCCGGTGCGCAACCTGGGCGCGCTGCAAGTGCTGGACTTGCTGATGAACGGTCTTGCCAAATAGGATTGCTGGCACAGAAAGCCCCTGGAGAAATCATTCTCCAGGGGCTTTGGTAATCAACAACGATTTTCTGTTGAGCAAAAACCAGTTGCTCAACAGTTTCGAAAAATTTATTAATGAACTTCCCTTTCATTTTGTGCGATAATATTTCCAGTAGCGAGCATTTCCCTCCCATCGCACCCTGCTAATTTGGTCGCGAGGAGATCCCCAATGAACACCCAATCAAATAGGTTTTTAGCATCCGCGAGCACCTTGTTTGTGCTTGTGCTCATTTTTTCAGGTGTCGGCCTGCCCGTTCGCGCCGCTGAACCTGGACCGCAAGCCCCGGTTTGCACAGCAGGTCCACATTCCGGGCATATAACCGCCGATCAAACCTGGTGTGCAGCCGACAACCCTCATTTGCTGGAGGAGGATGATGATCCTCTAAACGAAAATCCGGGAGAGATAACAGTTGACCCAGGGGTTACACTCACCCTCCAGCCGGGTGTCATTGTAAAGGGGAATTACTACACAGGGATATATATCCTTGGCCATCTGAGCGCAATTGGCACGGAAAACCAACCAATCACATTAAGTGCCCGGGAAGGCGAACAATGGCGTGGGATAGGTTTTTCAGGCGGAGCCAGTCAAGGTGAATTAAAACATGTTATTGTCCAGCTCGGTGGCATGTACCATTCTGTGGTCACCAGTTTTGCAGAAGTAGCAGCTCTCAACGTGGGTATTGGCGGTTTGACGATTGAGGACAGCGCAATTCAATCGGCTTTCTATGATACTTCCGGTCATGTTTATGGGATCAGCGTCAATAATAGTCAATTCAGTATGACCGGCACGACGGTCAGTGGCATGGGCAATGCATCCGATGATGGCGCCATGCTCATCAGTGGGGATGGAACTATCGCCAATCTGGACAATAACACATTTACGGGTAATTGGGGCACCACCCTACGGGTTGGCAGTGGAACTGTCGTAATTAATCATAATGAGTTTTATGGCAATCATCTGGCCATGTCTGTCAGTGGAGATAATTTACTCATCGAAAATAACTATATCCATAATAACGGGGGTGGGGTTGATCCGCGTGGTGGAATCATTATTACAGGGGGACATCCTACAATCCTGGGCAACCTGATAAAGGATAATAACAGCAGTACCGGTACCCTCACAATCGGCAGTGGGAATCCTTTGATTGAAAATAATGCGATCATTGACAACCATGCAGAATTCAGATGCAATGCCATTTATATTTCCGCCTCATCTGACCCTGTTTTCAAGCATAACACCATCGCAGGTAATACCGGCGGGGATGGCAGCGCTATTTGTATGTTCGGTGAAGGCACTCACGGCCAATTTTACAATACCATCATTGCCAACGAGACGGTCGGTATTCTGACCAGTTTTGATTCCGGCAATGTGGAAATGTATAACACCCTTTGGGATAAAGTGCCAACTTTATTTAACGGGGTCGGCCCGTTGATCAACAACACTCCCTTCTATGGATCAGCCGCTTTTGACCTAGATGGTTACCATCTCACCCGTAAATCGGCAGCCATCGGTAAAGGATCTGCCCAGGGTGTGACAACGGATATTGATGGCGAAGCGCGCCCCTTGCCGATCGGCACCCTTCCCGACCTTGGCGCAGATGAGTACCCGGCCGGGCTGACACCAATTTTTGAATCCGATTTTTATTCGGAGCCCCCGCGATTGGAGGTCATTGCCAGCGGCGGCGTGCAAATTCAACAAGAGTTTTTCTTATTCTGGTTTTATGGCAGCGAGGAGGACAATCCACCATCTTTGCCCATTACGATTACGAACACGCTGGGAAACGGGATGATCTTTGATAGCTCTGAGATCAGCGGCTCGGGAAATTTCAGCGTCAGCCAGGTCGGTTCAACGGTAACCTTCCAAGCTCAGCAATCGGTGGAGAAAAATCAGTTTGGTTTTATTCGGATGAAAATTCATTATGAAGGGGCCAATGCCCAGGTCGGTGACGTCATTGACAATACTGTCCACGTGGTTGCCGGATCGAATACTTACGATAAAACAGTATCGACCACCATTCCAGACTTCCCGCCTAAAATCACCTGGCCGCTGGACGGCCAGGCCTGCTCAGGTCAATTTCTCAACATGGTGGTGACCGGTTATGCCATGCCGGGAACGTTGATTTACTTATTTGAAGATGGGGTTCAAAAGGCAACGGGTGGGGCCAACGATGAGAATGGTCTGTTCACCATCACCTATTCATCAGATCAGGCCGGCATTAATAATTATGTTCAGATAACAGTCAAATCCTGCAATCTATCCAATCCGTATGATTGCAGCCTGCCTTCCAATACAATCACCGTTGAAAAGCAAACCAGCTTCTGGTGTCCCAGCCGATCGTATTGGGAAGGGGATTTCCTGACAGTCCACGGCGGCACAAACAGCCACCACCTGCGCTTTGGCTTTCGAGATAACCAGGGCAAACTGGCTACTGAAGGCTGGGCTTTCTCTGCCGGAACTGGCCTGATTAATAGTACTCTTTCACTTCATCTGTGTGTCTGTCCCGGTGGAACCGATTATCCCTCTGAAACGTGGGTTATGATTGGTGGTAACCGTTACGACCCAAGCGGTGGATCTGAACACATTCCTTGGTTTTCCATCCCGGCTGCCAGCGGCTTGGTGGAGTTTCATGCCATGTGCGGAGGTTCGGAAATAATTAATCACGGCACCATCCTGGTGGATCCGGATGGCTTTATCTTCGATGTGACCCAGGGATTCAATGAGGCGGATCCCCTCCAGCAACATGTTGTACCGGGCGCTACTGTCACGCTGTTTGTGAATGAGCCGCCCCTGGGTGGATGGGTGCAATGGCCAGCCCAGCTTTATGATAATCAGGTCAATCCACAGATCACCGGTTCGGATGGTTATTACGCTTTTTATACCCCACCAGGCCAGTATTATGTGCAGGTGACAGGGCCTGCTGATTTTCAGCCGTGGCGCAGCCCGGTGATTACCGTGGTGGATAAGCTGGTTCACGTAAATGTACCGCTTACTCCAAATACCTCTCTACCTGCCAAAACCATTCATCTCACTGTCACCGGCCCGGATCAATCGGTTGTGACTTTGAATTCCGGCGATGCGTTGGCGTGGACGGCAGAGGTTATCCCCAATATCTCGGATACTGCCCGCCAGCAATACACCCTGAATCCGGTCATCCACCCCCTGAGTGCATTGGATCCTCAAAATAATATCCTTGGCTGGGATAGCGGTATGCTGATCCCCGGGCAAGTTTACATGCGCCAATTCTCCCAACCTGGAATCTATACTTACGACGACGGTCTGGGCAATATAGGGCAGGTACTTGTGGGAATAAGTCAAATCTTTCTGCCAGTAGTTCAAAGATAGAATAAGCTTGTCGGGCCATTGCCGACCACGCAAAACGATCGTTCCGGTCTCCAGACCGTGAACGACCAGACGAAACATCAAGATAGGAAAAGCCCTCTGGAGTTTTTTCCAAAGGGCTTTCCATCAAAAGAAGATTCTGCTGCTTATCGACTGATCATCGGGATGAACACCTGCGTGTT
>CAYOOA010000068.1:0-2778 GCA_964405455.1 uncultured Anaerolineaceae bacterium
TCGACATGCCGCGCCAGGTTGACCCGAATGCAGGGCTGCGATCTTTCCGCCCCGCTGCTCATGCCAGTGCTGATCCCCACCACGCCGGGGACGGCCAGGATGTGGGCGGAAAATTCTTCGAAAACCTCTTCGACCTTGCTCCAATCCATCGCAGTTTCTCCAGGATCTCTCCGCTAGTCGCGCAGGCTGCGCAGCACTTCGTTGATCGACTTGCCCTCCGCCTTGCGCAGGATTTCCTTGCCGCGTTCAATATCCTTGCGGAAGGTTTCGTCCTGCGGGTACATCGCCAGGAGCTGGTCGGCAATTTGCAGGCCGACCTCCACCGAGTGCTTGTCAACCCGCTGGCGCGGGTTGCGGATGGCGCTGCCGATATCCTGGAAGATGGCCTGGGCTTGCTCGCGCAGGTCCGGCCGGGTTCGCAGGGCTTGCAGGATTTTACCAGAGTTGCGGTTGTAGAGCGCCAGGGTCTTGCCGAGCTGGCGGTCGTGCTTCAGGGTATCCCGCATGCGCCGGAAGTCGGGCAGGAACTCGGCCGCGTGCGAATCCTCCACCACGTCGCGAGTGGCGCAGCACAGGTGGACGTTCAAGCGGTTGAAGACCTGGCTGATGTGATTGGCGATGTAATGGGTGTACGGCGGACTGGCCGGGCCGGCAAAGAGCAGCCCGCACAGCCTGGCCGGGTCATCCATGGTCAGCACAAACGAGCCGGAATCACCGCCCTTGCTCACATCGGAGCCGTCCAGCGATTTGACGACAATTTGCTTCTCGTAGTAGCCTGTCCCCACCCCGGCCCCATAATTGATCGAGCCCTTCCAGTCGATGGCGGCCACATATCCCACGGTATGCTGGGTGGTGCGGCCGGTCTTTTGAACGTGCAGCCGGTTCTCCACGTCCGTATTGGTCAGGTTATACACCTCGGTCAGGTTGGGGATGCCGATATCGAGGATCTCAAAGCTCACATCCCCGGCATTGTTGGGCCGGGCGATGGCGCAATCCACGTAGTTCGTCCCGCCGGCAAAATTAATCGCGACGAACCGCTCCAGTTCAGCAATACAATCCTGGTGGCAGTGCCCGCCGTCATAAACCCCCGGCTGGACGATATGGTCCCCGGCGGCGCCGGCGTTGCAATCCGCCAGCACATGGTTGTTCGAGAGGATCATGACATCATTGCTTTCGTTATCGCACACCAGGCCCCCCAGCGTGCCGGCGGTGATGTTAAGATGACCGATGCTCACCCCACCCTTCGCCGGGCGGAGGCGGGCGGTATAGGAATAGGGAATGTAATAGCCCACCTCTATGACATCCGAAACGATTTCCACATCCTGGATACGCATCAGGCTGGGCACTGTATCCCCGAGGGGAATTGCCTCGCGGGGTAACTTTTTTGAAACATAGACGATAATCGCCAGCTCTTTGGTTGTTTTTCCGTTAACCTCTTTGTAACCCGTGGCCACGGCTTGCACGCCTGGCAGGCGTAAAAGCTGGGCGTCCAATGTCCGGCGAATGTCATTGATCTGAAGAATGGTAGCCATTCCAACCTCCTGCAATCAACTCCGAAAAGAACTGTCTTTCCACCAACAGGTTCTGTGGAAAAACATGACCCGCTCAGATTTTCAGCCACCACCTCCTCTCTGGCAGCCAGCATGAGGTTTAAATTTTCCAGCCGTATTCCTTGAACAGCCAGATGTATTCCTCCGGGATGTACAGGCGGTCCTCCGGGTTGGTGATGGTGTAGTATTCCTCCGGCGGTACCAGGTGGTCATCGGCCTTGCCCAGGTCGATCAACCAGCGGTTGGGCAGGCGGCGTTGGGCCAGGAAACGCAGTTCAAACGGATACAGGCGCAGGGGATGGTCGGCAGCATATACGCCGATCTGCGCCTGGCGGGCAGCCTGGTACCCCGCGCGGGCACTGTTCAGGCGGGCATCGTGCAACTGGTTGGCCGTGAAGGGCTGGATGACGGCCTCCAGGATGTTGGCGTACTTGCGGAAGGGGCTGATATTGGGCCAGATGAAGTACGGGGTGACAACCCCCGCGATCAGCAGCCGCTCATTATAGTAAAGCGGGCGGGGCGCGGGTGTATTCTCATCCGGCTGATTGCGGTTGAGGAAGCACAACATTCGACCGTAGCGGTCCATCACCTCGTGGGAGAAGGCCAGGAAGAATTGGAAAGTCTCATTCGTTTCGCCCATCAGGGCAAGATCATTGAGCACCTCGGTTTCCAGCACAGCCTGGGCGGCAGAGGCGTGCAAGCTGTGGTTGGCAGCCGTACCCGGACCCACGCAGGTTTCCAGGTAGGCCCGCAACCCGGCGGACATGGGGGCGGTAAATTCCCCATACATGGCATTGAACGGATCGCTGAGGAAAACATCCCAGCGCGGATCGGAAATAGCGGTAAAGGTGCTTTTCCCCGGCAGGGTGAAGCTGATTTCGGCCGCATCCACGCCCAGGAAACGCGTGCCCAGGTTGCCGATCAGCCGGGTATTGACGGTATCCCCGTCGTGCACCACCTGGCGGACTGTACCGACAGCGGCGCCGTGCATGCCCAGGCCGGCATGCCCCACCAGGAGACCGTTCTGCAACTGTTCGATTGCCTTGCTCATTTTTCCTCCAGGGAATCATTCGGTTTTTGACGAATGTCATCACGGATCAAAAAACCGCTGACAGGGGGTCGTCAGCGGCTGAAGTGGTTTCCTCGATTGGTTCACGCGTTCTATGTGAAACGAAATGTCTAGACCGGCAAACTGATTATAGCATTTTTCAACGGATTTGTTACCCGG
>CAYOOA010000068.1:2878-8309 GCA_964405455.1 uncultured Anaerolineaceae bacterium
CCGGGGCGGTAATGGCGCAGGTAATACTGGCGCAGGCCAAAAGCCAGGCGCTGGCGGTATTGATCGCCGCGCCCACCCAGGCAGGGGATCCCTTCCATGAGCAGATCGACCAGGCGGTCGGTGGCGTCCGGCGAGGCTTTCTGCTCGGCCAGGTCATCCAACAGCATCTGGGCCTTTTCCAGGTAAGCCAATTGGGTCTTGACCTGGGTGGGCGTGACCAATCCGCCGCGGCCGCTGACAATTGTATAACCGTAAAATCGGGGCGAGAGGAGCAGGGAAAGGTTCTCGCGCCAGGCCGGCAGGTCCGCGCTGATAAGAAATGGCGGCTGATCAACCAGCACGGCATCCCCGGCAAAAACCACTTGTTCTTCCGGCAATACCGCCCAAATGGAGCCGGTGGCAGAGCCGGGATGATATTCCAGGAATAAGGGAGATTGATTCCAGTGGATTTCCATTTGCTCGGAGAAGGTCAGGTCCGGGGGCGCCCAGCGGATGGTACCCAGGCCGTTGTACGATTCCCAATCTGAGCCGCTGCTGCCTGATTGTGATTTGAACGAGACCGGCCGGTTGCGAAACACCCCGGCCATCTTGTCGTGCCCGACGATGGTGCAATCCATGCTGCGGGCGCCCAGTGTCCGGTCCGGGTGGGCATCCAGGTTGATCAGCATGCGGTCCACGCCGCCGCCGAGGTTCAGCAGGGCACTGCGCCACGAGCGGGCGTCCTCAGGCCGAAAAGGGGCATCCAGCAGGATCAGGCCGTGCGGCCAGTTGATCGCCCCCAGGGTCACCCCCGCATAGGATGTTTCGAAATAAATGTGCGGCGCAATCTCGTGCATCCGGCTTACTCCTCAGTGTTATTTTCAGTATTTTTTACCACCGGCAGGGTGAAAAGGAAACGGCTCCCGACGCCGGGCGGACATTCGACCCAGATTTTACCGCCATGTGCCTGGACTGCCAACCGGCAAAATGCCAATCCCAGCCCCAGGCCCTTGGGGAAACGCTCGCCGTGCAGGCGGGCAAACTTTTCAAAGATATAATCGCGCGCATCCGCCGGGATGCCCGGGCCGGTATCCTCCACCCACAGGGTGACCCAGCCATTTTCCAACCTTCCGCCGGCGGAGATGACGCCGTGCAGCGGGGTGAACTTGGTGGCGTTTTCCATCAGGTTGACCAACACCCGCCGGATCATATCCGCATCCACCCAGACTGAGGGGAGATTAGCGGGCAAATCCACCTTCAAGCTTTGCTCGCGGGCTTCCAGCAGGGGCAGCACCGTTTCGCGGGCATCCATCACCAGTTCGTGCGGGGTACAGGCGCGCGGGCGGATGATCGATTGCCCGGCTTCCAGGCGGTTGATATCCAGCAGTGAACTTATCAAGCGCTGCAAGCGGTCCGCGGAACGATGAGCAATACTGAAAACGGAGGCCAGGGAGGGGTTTTCATCCATCGGCAGCATGGCCGAAAGCATATCCAGGCTGGAGATGATATTGGAAAGCGGCGAGCGCAGGTCATGATAAATCATGGCGGAAAGGTCGTTGCGCATGGCGTCCAGCGTCTTGCGCTCGGTCAGGTCGCGCACCAGCCACTGCAGGTACTCCTGGCTGTCCACCACCACCCGGCGGACATAAATTTCCACCGGCAGCTTGCGCCCATCCGCCAGCAGCAGCATGGATTCGTAAGAAACCGTCTGGCCGGGGAGTAATTGTTCGAAATCCCCGCCCAGTTGATCCCACTTGATCTCGTGCAATTCCAGGATGGAGCGCCGGGCCAATTGCCCTTCCATAAAACCGGTCACCTGGATCGCCCGACGGTTGGCTTCCAGGATGGTGCCGTCAAGGCCGGTAATGAAAATCGGATCCACGCTGTCTTCGAACAGCTCGCGGTAGCGCAGGGTGGCGGATTGTAATGAGGAATACAGTTGGGCATTGCGGATGGCAATGGCCGCCTGGCCGGCAATAATCTGGAGCAGGGAAAGATGGCTGTTATTGAAAGATCCCGGTTGAGAGTGAATAATCGTCAGCACGCCCACCAGTTGATCGGAGATGATCAACGGCACGCACACCGCAGATTTGGCTGCCGTGCGATCGGTGATTTCATAAGGTCGGGCCAACCAACGCTCGTCCTGGCTGGTATCTGGCAGCAGCGCCGGTTGGCGGTTGCGCATGACCCAGCCGGCCAGTCCCTGGTCCAACAGGGATTGCAGCTGTTCCAGGGTATATTCCTGGAGTTGATTGTCGTAATAAATGGCGGCCTGCTGCGGGCGTTGGGCGGCATCCACCACGATCAAGGTGGCGCGCTCCGCGCCAACGTGCTGCATGGAATTTAATACGATTCGCTGCAGCAGCAGGTTTAAGTCCAGCGTGGTAGTCAGCTCCCGGCTGATCTCCAGCAAGAGTTCCAGTGATGATTGAGCCAATTCAGGCATTCCTTCCCCCTTCTTTTTCATAGGATTGGATTCAAGGCAGCCGCCCGGACGGTCGAACAGCGTTCACAATCCGGTCGGGAGCAAAGCAAGGCCAGGGGATCCTCCTGCAGCAGGTTGGTGATGATGGCGGTCATTTCGTTCAGCGGCAGAGCGCGGACTTCGGCCGGGCCAATTTCCACCCGGCGGGTGATACGCTCCAGGTGCGCTGCAGCCTGTTCAAAACCGTCCGAGCAGCCGGGAAAGCCCGGACATTCCACCACACCGTCCGGCGTCAGCGCCCAACGGATGAACTGCTTGCGGCCGGCCAGTTTTTCAGCGTAATGCAGGCTGGTGTTGACGGTGTGATCCACCCCGAGCAGCAGCACCCAGCCGCCGCGATCCTGCAGGCCGGCAATCGGACCGAGCGGTTCATCCAGGCCCTGGCGGGCCAGGATGCTCTCCACCTGCACGCCGGCAAAGGAGAGGATGGGATGGTGCGAGCGCCCGGCAGTGGGGTGGCGGCGCAGGGTTTCAGCCGTGATGCCCATAGTGGGATCGGCAGGCAAGTCCGGGGTGAAAATCTCAGCCATGCGGTTCAGGTCCCTTCCGCTGCCGTAGACAATGCCGTTCTCCTCTGGGCCGTCCTCGGGGGTGAGCATGGTTTTATAGGTAAAGGCAGGCATCATCACCGGGCGGAAAGCAGCCATCATGGCCCCCAGTAAACCCTCAACCCCGCCGCGCACTTCGCCAAACGCGCCCAGCGAAGCGTGGGCGATGACGGGACGGTCGGGGTCAATTTCCAATTTCTTCAGGCCGGTTAAAATCTCTCGAAAGGATAGCATCTACACAACCCTAAAATTGCTGATATTGAGGCAATTATACGCCAGAATGGAGGGGGAAGTAAAATGATCCTTTTTGAGTGCCAATTTTCCAGAGCATATTTCCAGTGAAATGAGTGAGATCATTTCTGGCAGGTGCCGATGAGGTCTGGATCGGCCTTCAAGGCAGCGTCATTGGCATCCAGGTAGCGGCCAAAGTACGGCGAGGGATCCAGTGTATTGGCGATCTCCAGCTCGTTCAAATAGCCGCCCTGGCCGTTATCCAGGACGATGGAAAAATGCAGGTGCACCCCCACCGGCCGGCCGACATTGCCGGAAAAATTTCCCTGGTAACCCAGCAAGGTCCCAGTTTTGACAAATTTTTCGGTCGTTCCCGGGGGAAAATCCGCTGCAATGAAGGAGTTACCGTTCTCATCCGCCAGGTGGGTGTAGTACGTCCAGATCTGGCGGCCGGGCTGCAGCGGATCGGAAGGGATGCGGATGATGAGTGAGGATTTCCAATCCGATTGGCGGCTGAGAAAGCCGTCATAGGCGGCATACACCGGGGTCAGGCCGGGCTGCTCCCCGCCGAACAGGTCGATGCCCTGGTGGCGGTGGCCGGGGTTGAACGAATCATCCCAGACATAGCCGACCATCCCGCGGGTGGGGTAGGCAAACGGGGCACTGCCGCATTTTTCCCCCGGCTGGAGGGTCCAATCCGGGTGGGCCTGCGGATTGCGCAGGTAGGCCAACAGGCGGGTGGTGCGCGGAGAGGTGAAAATATAGCGCGAGAGGCCGTAGACAACAGCAGCTCCTGCCACCAGCAGGAGCGCCAGGAGAAACGGCCAGTTCTTGCGCTTGCGCATCAGGCCCATCAATCCGCCAGGCTGCCGATCATCGACCACGGCCCGGTCCACTCGATCTTCACCGGCCGGATTTGCCCGGTCAGGTCGCCGTCGAATTCAGCAAAGACCAGCTTGTTGGTGGGTGTACGGCCGCGCCAGCGTTTCTTGTGTTTCTCCTCGAACAAAACCGGCACGGTCTGGCCCAGGTGGCGGGCGTGGATCTCGGCAGCGATGCCCTCCTGCAAATCTTCCAGCACGCGGAAGCGGCGCCACTTTTCCTCATCGGGCACATCATCCGGCATGCGCCGCTCGGAGACGGTGCCGGTGCGGGGCGAGTAGCGCGCCAGGTGAGCCACGTCCAGCTTGAGCTCGGCCAGCAGGTCGCGGGTGTGGTTGAACTGCTCCTCGGTCTCACCGGGGAAGCCGACAATCACATCTGTGGCAATGGAAACGCCCGGGATGCGGGCGCGGATGCGCTCCACCAGGCGGCGGTATTGCTCGGCCGTATAACCGCGCTTCATATTCTCCAGCACGCTGTCATCCCCGGCCTGGCAGGGCACCTCGATGTGCGGCATGACCTTGGGCAATTCGGCCACCGCATCCAACAGTTCATCGGTCATCCAGTTGGGATGCGAGGTCAGGAAGCGGATGCGCTCCAGGCCGTCGATCTGGCTCAGGCGGCGCAGCAAACCGGAAAGGGTCGGGTAATCCGGCTCATCCTTGCCGTAGCGGTCGACGATCTGGCCCAACAGGGTAATCTCTTTCACACCCTGGCGGACGAGGTCCTGCGCTTCGGCCAGGATCTCCTGCGGTGGGCGGCTGACTTCGATCCCGCGGCGGTAAGGGATGATGCAGTAGGTGCAGGCGTGCGAGCAACCGTAAACAATCGGGATATATCCGGCGACTAATTTGCCCTGCTGGGTGGCCGGCAGCATCAGGTCGTCATCCATGCGGGCAAAGCGGGCGGTGGTCTCCTGCTCCTCGATCTGGCGGCCGTCGCGCTGGGCCAGGAAGGTCATCAGCGGACGCGGGTCCGAAGGTGGCGAGAAGACATCCACATAGGGGAAGCGCTGGCGCAGTTTGGGGTTATCCTTGACGCCAACCAGGCAGCCCATCAGGTTGATCACCAGGTTCGGGTTGGCCTTTTTGAGCGGCTTGAAGGTGCTCAGCCGGCCGTAGGCCTTGTCCTCGGCGGACTGGCGCACCACGCAGGTGTTCATAACGATAATATCCGCCTCTTCCGGGCGGGGGGTCTGGCTGTAGCCGAGATGCTCCAATGCCGAAGCCACGCGCTGCGAGTCGGCAACGTTCATCTGGCAGCCTTCAGTCCAAATGTGATATTTCATGGGCGGTATTATATCAGG
>CAYOOA010000068.1:8409-11156 GCA_964405455.1 uncultured Anaerolineaceae bacterium
CAGGGTGATGCCCTTGCCCATCGTCTCGCCGTCCGGGGCCCACTCGCGCAGGTCGTACTTGGGCGGACGGTCGTTCCACGAGACCAGGTTGAGCTGCTTCTCCCAGCCCTTGGCCGAGGTGGAGATCACCCCGATATGCTGCACAATTTCGTACTTAAATTCAGCCATGCTTCCTCATCCTGCAATTTAAAGAATTTCTAACCCTGACGCCATTATAGCACCGCTAAAACCAGCCTGCCTTGATGGTACAATTCAGGCCATGTATCCTTTAAAGCGTTCCTCATCCCGCGGCTGGCTGAAAGCCCTGGCAGTCCTGGTTGGACTGGCGCTGCTGGCCGTGCTCCTGTATCAATTGCCGCCCATCAAGCAGCGCTTGAGCTGGCGGATCGATTTTGCCCTGACCTACATCCGCGGGGTGCTGAACCCGGTCGGCAATCTGCCCACCGCCGTGGCGGATGCCTCCACGCCGGAAGCAACCGCCACCCTGGCCTTTACCTCCACCCCGCCGCTGCCGACGGCCACCGCCACCCCCACGGTGGAATTTTCCCCCACACCCACACCCAGCCCCACCCCGCTGCCCGGTCAGGTGGTGCTGCCCCCGCCCACCTATGAGAAGCAGGATGTCAACAGCTGTGGGCCAACCACCCTGGCGCTCTACCTGCGCATGTACGGCTGGGACGGCAACCAGAAAACCATCGAAGATCAAATCAAAACCGTCCGCGCTGACCGCAACGTCAACGTGGAGGAGCTCGTATATTATGTAAGGAATTTTGCCGGCTGGCTGAATATCGAATACCGCGTCGGCGGGAGCATTGACCGCCTGCGCACGCTGCTGGCCAACGGTCTGCCGGTCATGATCGAGGAAGGCTTCCCCATTCAGGAAAGCTACTGGCCCAACGACGACCGCTGGGCCGGGCATTACCTGCTGCTGACCGGTTACGATGACTCGATCCAAAGCTTCATCGCCCAGGATTCATTCGAAGGCCCGGACCGGGTGATCAAGTATCGCGACCTGGATAAAACCTGGCAGCAGTTCAACCGGGTTTATATCATGGTCTACCTGCCGGATCAGACCGAAACGGTAAAATCCATCCTGGGGGCAGATTGGGACGTGGACACCAACCGCAGGAATGCGTTGGATCTTTCCCGCCAGGAGACGATCCAGGATCCGCAAAATGCGTTTGCCTGGTTCAACCTGGGTACCAACCAGGTTTATTTTGACCAGTACAAGGACGCCGCCCTCTCCTATGACCAGGCCCGCGCCATCGGTCTGCCGCAGCGCATGCTGCGCTACCAGTTCGGGCCGTTCATTGCCTACTTCCAGTCCCTGCGCACAGATGACCTGCTGGCGCTGACCACCTACGCCCTGGGGCGCACGCCCAACTCCGAAGAGGCGCTGCTCTGGCAGGGCTGGGGCCTGTTCCGCAAGGGCGACCGCAACGGGGCGATGGAGTCCTTCCAGAAGGCGCTGGAAGCCCACCCCGGTTACGACGACGCCCTGTACGCAATTAATTATTTGCAAAGCAATTAGGACTTCACAGCATGAATAAACGCATCCTCCTTTCCATCCTCTTCATTACTCTGGCCTGCTGCCTGGTGGTGAGCCTGCTGGCTGTTGCCAGCCTGTTCATCTACCGCCGCTACTCCATTCCACCCCAGGTGCAGGCCGTGCCAACCCAGGAGGGCATGCTGCCCACCTCCGCCCCGGTAAGCGCTGCCACGGCCACGGCTCTCGCCCCCACCCGCCAACCGGCTGGAACGGCTGTTGCAGCCACCCCCGTCCCGACCATAGCCCCGGTGCCTTACGACGTGGCCGCCCAGATGGATACCATCCAGCAGCAGGTCAGCCTGATCCGCGGCCTGCAAGCCCTGGCCCCGGTACAGCGCGGCCTGATGACCCCCGATCAACTGCGCGAGCGGATGCGGCAGGATATTTACGAGCAAAACTCGCCGCAGGATATCGAGGACAACAGCCACATGTTCGCCATCCTCGGCCTGCTGCCGGAAGGCTTTGACCTGCAGGCGCTGTATCTCAACCTGTTGAGCGAGCAGGTGGCCGGTTTCTACGATGCCGAAACCAAGGAAATGTATGTCGTCCAGGGCGAAGCCTTCAAGGGCCCCGAGAAGATGACCTACGCCCACGAGTTCACCCACACCCTGCAGGATCAGAATTACGACCTGCGCAACGGCCTGAAGGACAACCCGGAGTACTGCCAGGATCACAGCGAATACTGCCTGGCCGTGGATTCGCTGGTGGAGGGCGATGCCAGCCTGGTGGAAAGCCTGTGGCTCTACCGCAGCGCCACCCGCCAGGATCAAAAGGAAATCACCGATTTCTACAACTCGTATTCCTCGCCGGTCTATGATTCAACCCCGTATTTCATGCAGCAGGACCTGATGTTCCCCTACCAGTACGGCCTGGAATTCGTCCAGACGCTCTACGACCAGGGCAAGTTTGGCGCGGTGGATGCCGCCTACCGCAATCCGCCGGTCTCCAGCGAGCAAATCCTGCACCCGGAGCGCTACCCGAACGACACCCCCATCGATGTGACCCTGCCCGACCTGGTGACAGCCCTGGGCAGCGGCTGGCGCGAAGTGGACCGCAACGTGATGGGCGAATGGTCCACCTACCTGATCCTCTCGGCCGGTTACCAGGAAAGCACGCGCCTGGATGCGGATACCGCCGCTGCGGCTGCCAAGGGATGGGGCGGAGATGCCTACTCGATCTTGCGCAACGACGAGCAAAA
>CAYOOA010000069.1:0-11135 GCA_964405455.1 uncultured Anaerolineaceae bacterium
ATGCCCACCTGATGGCTCACCTGGCTTTTGGCGGGGAGGCCTTCTGGGGCGAACCGTATGACCACGATCATCCCGGCCCGGAGGGCATGGAGCATGCTTTACGCTCCTGTAAACCAATTCACGGCGACCTGATCGACATCAACCCGGAATTAGGCCACCCGGCGGCCGGCGGCTGGCCGGAATTCATCGTCTGGCCAAAATTCACCACCCTCGTCCACCAGCAAGCCTACATCGATTGGATCTACCGCGCCTACCAGGGCGGATTGCGCCTGATCACCTGCCTGGCCGTCAATAATGAGCTGCTGGCCACCAAGAGCAACCCATCCTCCGGGACGGATGACAAATCGGCCATCCTGGTGCAGGTGGCGGCAATGAAGGAAATGGCGGCATTCATCAACGAGCAGGCCGGCGGACCCGGCCAGGGTTGGCTGCAGGTTGTCTATTCGGCCGAAGAAGCCCGCCAGGTGATCCGTGAAAACAAACTGGCCGTCATCCTGGGCGTGGAGGTTGACTCGTTGGGCAACTGGCACAAACCCGAGGATCTCGATCAACTCTCGGGCGGTGACCCGGAGGTGGCCCGCGGCCTGATTAGCCGCGAGTTGGATTGGCTCTATAACCTGGGCGTCCGCCAGGTAACCCCCATCCACCTGGCCAACAACGCCTTTGGCGGCACAGCCATTTACATGCGCTTCCTGGAAACCATCAACATGTTTCTGAACGGCGAGCATTGGGATGTGGAGGACGCCTGGACCACCGGCGTCCGCTACCGGGTGGACGACGACGGCGACGACCTGGTCGACGAAGTGGAGCGAGCCGTGGTATCCTCCGGCAGCCGGGCCAAAAAGATGACCCGCCGCACCCTGATCGATCACATCCCCGGGATCAGTAACCTGGTGGAAGCGCAGGAAGCCCCCCGCCTGGGCGGCGGGCATGCCAACGCCCGCGGGTTGAACCAATACGGCGTCATCCTGCTGGAAGAAATGATGAAACGCGGCATGATTATTGACGTGGATCACATGTCCGAAAAGGCCACGGATGCCGCCCTGACCCTGGCCGAAGTACACCAATACCCGGTGATCTGCTCCCATTGCTGGTTCCGCGACCTGCTGTACAGCGCCGACGAGGAATTTGACCATATGAAGCACGAGGCTTACGGTACCAGCGATATCCACAAGGTGGCCCACGAAGCCGGTAAACGCGCCGACCAGGTGCAGCGCATTGCCCGCCTGGGCGGGCTGGTCGCGCCCATCATCAACCAGGGGGATATCGCCGGGCTGCGCCGCTGCCTGCCGGAGCTGGCGGGCAAGGTCCCCGAACCGAATGCCGGCTCCAGCACCTCCTGGGCGCAGGCTTATCTTTACGCAGTCAACAAGATGGGCGGCCGGGGTGTGGCCATCGGCAGTGATATCAACGGAGCGGCCGGTTTGCCCTGCCCGCGCTTTGGCCCGTTTGCCGCCTACGGCGTACTGGGAGATAAAAGCCGCATCAAGGACCGCCGCGGCGAGATTGAACGCCAATCCAATGGAGTGGCCTACTCGGAACCGATGCGCGATTACCGTTGGTTCCGCTTTGAATCCAGCCTGGAAGGCGGATACACCGACCAGGAGGAGGATATCTGGCAGGCCATCGCCCAGTATAAGGCCGGCTACAACCCCTGGATCCACCGCCACCCGGCGTCGGATTTCCCCGAACCGACCCTGAAGCAGATGCTGGAACGCCTCAAGATCATCAACGACCAGGATTTTGTGGATAATGTCAACAAGGGCTTCATCGCCGCCGACCTGGAAATTGGCGTGGAACACGACCAGGTGGAAGATTGGCCGGTGGAGCAGCGCGCCGCTTATTATGCCCGCAAGGGCATCTCGAACCTGGGCGAATCAGAGCATCACAAGGTGTTTGAATTGGTGGCCAGCATCACCGAAATCTGGAAGAAATGGCACGAGATGCAGGGCGCTAACCCCCCGCTCGTGCGCGCCAAGGCCGGCCCCCGCCGGGATTATGACATCAACCTGGACGGCATGGCCCACTACGGCATGCTGCCCGACCTGCTGCAGGATGTGCGCAACGACGGCCTGACCCCGGCCGACCTGGCCCCGCTTTTCCGCTCGGCCAACGACTACGTGGAGATGTGGGCCGCCTGCCAGCAGCGCGGCGCGAGCTTCGTGGATGTCAAAGCCGCCCAACCGCAGGAGGCACCCGCAGCCCAGGTGGGCGCCGGAACCGAAGAAGCCATCGATATGTAAGCAACCTGATGATCAAAAAACGTCCTCCACGTGATGGAGGACGTTTTGATTCGAAACGAATATGAACGGCAGGATCAGTTGAATGCCACCGGGTTGAAATTGGTATCCCGGTCGTAGTAATCTTCGTTTTCCTTCTTCTTGAGGAAGTTGACCACCAGGTAGGTCAGCGGAGTGGCCAGGGTTTCATAGGCCACCTTGAACAGCCATTGCGACAGGATCGAAGTCAGCATGGCGCTGCCCGGCAGGATGCCCCAAAACGCAACCGAAATGAAGATCAGCGAATCCGCCCCTTCGCCCACAATCGTGGAGCCGATGGTGCGCACCCACAGCAGCCGCCCCTGCGTGCGGACCTTCAGCTTGGCCAGCACGAACGAGTTGAGGAACTCCCCCACCAGGTAGGCAATGAAGGAGGCCGCCAGCAGGCGCGGCGCAAAGCCGAGAATGGCCTGGTAGGCTTGCCCGGCGGTTTCCGGGGTGGTGAAGCTGCCCGCCGACCAGAACGAGGCCGCCGGTAATAGTCCGCCCACCCAGATGGCAATCACGGCCAGCAGGTTGCAGAAGAAGCCGGTCCAGATCACCTTGCGGGCGTTGGCGAAGCCGTACACCTCGGTCAGGATATCCCCGAAAATGTAGCCGATCGGGAAGAGGATCACCGCGGCCGGCAGGACCAGGCCAAAGATATTGACCAGCTTGACCGCGATGATATTGGAGATGATCAGCACGGTGACAAACACCGCGGTCACAAAGGGAAAATACCGGTAAGTTTTGCGTTCGGTGGGCTGCTTCATGGGTTCTGGTTAGCCCTGCTCAAGCGGCTGGTTATCGTTCTGGTTCATCCACTGCTGGCGGGCTTCCGGCGTGCGGGTTTGCTCCGCCACCACCTTGATGCCGATGCCGCCGCGAATATTGAAGACGCCCGTCACGCGGATCCAGTGGGCATCCAGGATTTTCTGCAGGTCATCCAGGATACGGTTGACCACGTGCTCATGGAAGGCGCCCTCGTTGCGGTAGGACCACAGGTACAGCTTGAAGGATTTGGACTCGACCACCTTCTGATCCGGCACGTACTCCACCCGGATGGTGGCAAAATCCGGCTGGCCGGTCACCGGGCACAGGCAGGTGAACTCGGTCGTATCCAACGTCACCAGGTACAAGCGGCCGGGCGCCCGGTTGGGAAAGGCTTCCAGGTTCTTGCTGGGCTGGGTATGACCGCCCAGGATGGTCAAACCTTCCAGATCACTATTTTCTTTCTTCATGTTTCCTCCAACAAAATCAACTTTACTGTCAAACGGGGACGCATATTATATCAAGGAGTCCCGGCCGTTGGATTAGAGTTCATTAAAAACAGTCCCTGCTTTCTCCATTTTACCTCAGCAGGGGCTGTTTTTTCTCAATATCCGCCTGGCAGGTCTACGGCTCTTCCGCCAGGGCTTCTGCCGGTTCTTCAGCAGCCATCATGGATGATTCACGCAGCAGCGTCACCAGGCCGGCCGCCACCAGCATCATCACCACCATGATCAGCAGCGAGGGCGTGAACGAACCGTCTGCGGCCTTGAAGACCTCCATGCCGTAGATGAAAACCACCGAGGCCTGCCCCACCAGGTTGAGCAGCCCGTTGGAAGTGCCTTCCGGCGCAGGGAAGGTAATTTCAGCCGCATACTGGTAACCAATCGGCGCCAGGCTCATCAAGAAGAAGCCCAGCACAAAGATCGAAGCGATCATCAGGATGTAGGAATTGGCAAAGGTCATCCCGATCAAACCCGGGATGGCCAGGATTAGCCCGATTTGCAGGAAGATCCTGCGCTTGTGCAGCCGGTCGGAGAGAACCGGCACGATGCCCGCACCGATGATACCGCCCAGCAGCAGCGCTCCGCCCAGGTCGCCGGCCTGGGTGATGCTCAGGCCGCGCGGACTGACGATTTCGCTGATCCAGGTGGAAATACCGTTGAAGACGCCCATCCCCACCAGGAACAAGGCCATCAGGATCCAGATGTCGCGCATTTTCAACATGCCCTTCAGGCCGTCCAGCACCAGGGCGCGCGCTCCCTCGCCCTCCGGTCCGGGCGGCGTGGGGGGTGCCTCGCGGGCGAAGAGGATAAACAACACCACGGTTGCCACGGTGACGCCGGCGTAAATCAGCATGGTGGCGGCCAGGCCGTGCGCCAGGAAGAGCACGGGCGTTAGCACCTCACCGATGGCAATGCCGAGGAAGTTGGAGATAACCGCCAACCCGGAGGCCGTGGCGCGCTCCTCCATTGGGAACCAGCGGGCAGCCACCGTGCTGTAGGCGTTCATCAGGAAGGGCTGGGCCACCCCCAACCCCAGTGTGCAGATCAGCACCCAGGTGTAGTTGGCCGCGAAGATCCCACGTAGCAGGGCAAACACCGCCATCATCACCGCGCCGATGCTGACTGCCTTGTAGAAACCGATCCGGTCGATCAGCCAGGAGGCCGGCATGGAAACCGGGATGTAGACGAACATGAAGGACATGGCCAGCATCCCGATCGAGAGGACCGGGACGCCGTAGAAACGGGCTGCCTCGCCCGTGATGGGCGCGAAGCAAATCCACAGGAGTTGGATGGCGAGATTGATGAGCATGAAAACGCCCAGCACCACCCAGCGGTAACCGTACACCTTGATTTTTTGGTCTGACATGATGAGGTTCTCCTCAAAGAATTTTAACCCTGAGCAGGATAAATGGATATGCCGCCAACCACGAAAAAGAGAGTTTGCCCGGTGGGGAATTTGCAGAATGAAGATTGAACAACCTGAGTCCAGTACATTTCATTTACTAAGTATTTCTTATAAATCCAAAGTCAAACTATAGGATGAAATTAAAACAATAATAAGATAAAATATATCCAAATATAATTTATCGGAGGAAGAATGACCACCAGCGCATGGATCACCCGGTTACAGGCCAACCTGCCGCTCGCCATTGGCCTGGTTGCCCTGCTCAGCATCCTGTTGTTTTTGCTCTTCCGCTACGGCATTGCCCGGCTGATCATGAACCTGGCTGCCCGCTCAAAATCCAAAATTGACGACATCCTCGTCCGACAACTACGCCCGTTCCGTATGGCCTGGCTGGCTCCCCTGCTGGTCGTCTACACCACCGCCTTCCTCTTTCCCAGCGTGCAATCCCTTGTCTCCAAGGTGGCCCTGTTCTTCATCCTCTGGCTGACCGTGCTCACCCTGAGCGGACTGCTCAACGCCATCAACGAGATCTACGAAAGCCGGCCGAACTATAACGGCGTCAGCATCCAGGGGTACCTGGATATGGCCAAGCTGCTGTTTGTTGTCGTCGCCATCATCCTGAGCATCACCCTGCTGACGGATGAATCACCGGTGGTGCTGCTCACCGGCCTGGGCGCGATCGCCGCCGTGTTGATGCTGATCTTCCAGAACACCATCCTCTCACTGGTGGCCAGTATCCAGATTGCCGCAAACGACCTCTTGAAGGAAGGCGACTGGGTGGAGGTACCCAGTTATGAGGCCGACGGGGACGTGGTCAACATCAACCTGCAAACGATCAAAATTCGCAATTTTGATATGACCTACAGCGTCATCCCGACCTACAAGATGGTGGATGTGGCTTTCCGCAACTGGCGCGGGATGAAGGAAAGCGGCGGACGGCGTATCCAGCGCTCGCTGACCGTGGATATGGTCAGCATCAAGTTCTGCGATGCCGATATGCTGGCCCGGTTGGGCAAAATTGATTTGCTATCGGAATTCCTGGCGGAGAAAATCGCCCACCTGGAAGCCTACAAGACCGAACATGCGGATCATTACGATTCACCCCTGGATGGGCCGCAGATCACCAACATCGAAGTCTTTCGCGCCTATATCACGGCTTATCTCAAAACCCGGCCGGATATCTACACCACCGGCATGCCCTTCCTGGTACGCGTGCTGGCGCCCAGCCCCACCGGTCTGCCGGTGGAGATTTACGTTTTTGCCAAAACCACGGAGTGGGCGGTCTACGAAACCATCCAGGCCGCTATCTTTGATCACCTGCTGGCCGCCGCCAGTTACTTTGACCTGCGCGTCTTCCAGGAACCGACCGGATTGGATTTTGCGACGTTTGCCAAATCAGTGAAGGGGTAAACGAGAGAACCAGAGATATCCGAAATCTTGAAGATTTCTGCCATCTGCCCGGATATCACAAACGAAACCGCCAGGGTTTCGTTTGTTGTTACTACGCCATGATGGAAACCGTATCGAGTACCTTCTCCCCCAGGCGCACATCTCCTTCAATTTGCACCTGTGGGCGCGCTGCGGCCGGCAAGACGCCCCGGGTGAACAATCGCCAGGCCAACCCTTCCTCCAGGCTCACCCGGCTGGCTGCCCCTGGATTCCCACCCTTGTACAGCACCCAGCGGCTGTTTTCGCGCAGTAGAGTCCAAACGCCGCCGGCTGGTCCGCAAATTTGCACCATCACGCTCGTTCCATCGGCGGCTGCCACCTGCCGGTAAGCCCGCGGAAATCCGCGGATGAACGTATCCAGCACCGGGTGGTAAAACTCTGGCACCAGCAGCAAGGGTTTGCCCACTGCCTCGCGGATGTGCTGCTGGTGCAGCCATTTTTCGGTGTATTCGCGGGCTACGTCAAACCAATTCGGCGGGATTTCATCGCTTGCCCAGGCCACCGTGATGCGGGCGGGTTCATCCGGGGGCAGGCGCTTGAAATACTCATACAGGTGGGCATCGGTCAATTCCAGGAATTCCACCAGGATTTCCGGGCCGATCCGCCGGGCAGCCTGCACCCATTCTTCATTACCCTGGTTGATCAACACCACCAGTTCATCAAAACCCGGTTGGGATGCATCCGCCGGCCGGGAAGTTTTCGACCGGTTCCACAGCCGGCCCAGGTTGCCGCCCAGCAGATGTGCCGCCACATCTTTCACCGTCCAATCGCCGCAGACGGTCGGCCTTGACCAGTCTTCCGTATGCAAAGACCGCAGCACTGCCAGTAATTCCCGGCTGAGCGGTGGGAAGAGCTCTAGCGTCTCAATCCGTTCAACTGGAGTCAATCCTTTCATAGTACCGCAGCTTCCAGGATCGTAAATTGCTTCTGTGTGCTATCAATTCGTGCCTGGCAGCCGATGGGCAGCGTCATTTGCGGCGAGGTATGCCCAAAATCCATATCCGTGATGATCGGGAAGGAATAACCCTGCGTCCGTTCAAGAATGCGCTCGCGCAAGCTCTGTTTCTCCTCGTCAGAATAAGCCATGGGTCTGCCAACCAGCATTCCTTTAATTTGATCCATGACCCCCATGTTCTGGTAATCCATCAGGATTCCATCCACCTTTTCCGGGGAGGGTTTTTCCTCGGAGGTCTCGAAAAACAAAATGGCATCCTGCCAGTCTGGCCAGAATTCTGTGCCGCGCAAGTGCTGCAGCGATTCAATGCAGCCGCCAATCAGGCGGCCTTCGGCCCGGCCGGGTTTAAGCCAGTTCCAGCCAGGACTGAGCTCCATCCGGCGCGGCCGTTCAAGGTCCTTTTTCAAATCCCAATCCAGGAATTCTTCCGTCCAATCGGGCGAAGGCTGTACAACGCCAACCGGCTTCCCGGTTGTGACAGCCTTGATAAAGTATTCCTCCGTATAGGCCAGCATGTGTGGATATTCTGCAAAATCCGTCACCAGTGCCGGACCGTTAAAAGTCACCAGGCCGCACTTTTTCCACAGGGCCACATTCAATACGGTAATATCCGAAAAACCCATGAAGATCTTCGGATTGCGGGCAATCCGGTCGTAATCCAGCAGCGGCAGCAAGTGACAGGAGTGGTCTCCACCGATTGAAGCGATAATGGCTTTGATCTCCGGGTCGCCAAAAAAATCATTGATATCCCGGGCACGGTTGGCTGGCGTATCCGAAACGAACCCCTGATGACTGAGAGCATGCGCTGCCAGGCGGACCTTGAAACCCAGCGAGTTGAGACAGGCCACCCCTTGCCCAGTGCGGTGCGGGAAAGTGCCCGCACCGCCCCACGATGGGCTGACAATTCCAATGGTATCACCGGGTTGCAATCTGGGCGGTTTTCGAATCATGGGATTTCTCCTATCGATCAATTCAGAAGGCATTACAATCCCAGCTCCAGGCGGGCAACGGCAGATTTTTCACTGCGCGCCTCTTCACCCTGCAGACCGGGGGTGTGAATCACAAAGTGAAAGTAATCCGGGGAGCTGGTCAGGAAAGTATGCGCCTCACCCGGCTCCACGCTCAACATGTCCCCGGCTGACAGGTGAATGGTTTGCCTGCCGACCCGGATCTGCGCGGTACCCCGGGCTACAAGGTAGATTTCGGTGATGCGGGTATGCAGGTGGGGCTCATCCACCCCCTGGTTGGCATATCCGACGGAAATCTCCAGGTTGGAATTCCACGGACCTGCGTACCAGCCCTTGGCTGTAGTCGGATCGGCTTTTTCCAGTCTCATACTTTCTCCTCTTTATACGCCAGCTCTACCAACGCCCGTAGGCCACAAACAAGGCAAACGCAGCCAGCACCAGGCTGACAAAGATCTTCGGTTTCTCCCGGCTGCGCAGGTGCAAAGGGATCGAGAGGACCAGCAGCCCGACCACGCCCAGGGCCGCGAAGGAAATAATCCGCCCATCCAGGCCCAGCAGCCCCGGCAGGAGCAGACCCAGCGCACCCAGCAGCGAGCCGCCTGCCGCCAGCCCCAGCCAACCGCGGGCCGGTCGGCCCATTTTTTGGCGGGCATCCTGGATGCTTGGCTTGGTGGGGATCAGGCCGTGATCCAGGGTCACGGTGATCAATTTGATCGCCAGGATGGTCTGGAGAATCCACAGGGCAATATTCATATCCACCTCCGCGTGAAGATAGGATCTTTTTTTTCATTATACGGCGGTCTGTCCCTTGACCAGGTCATTTCAAGGAATCCCTGCCTTTTGACGGCCATTTTCAACCGGTAAAAAACCTCTCCAGTGGTAAAATTTGTTTGTTAACAGGTTATTAACAGGATAACCATTCATTAACAATTCGCCCTGTTTCATCCAGTCTGTACTCATAGATCAGTCCCCGGAGGCAATCATGCCGATGTCATTTCTCCCCACTGAAGTAAAATTTTTTGATTACCTGGAACAGGCCACCAAGAACCTGGTGGAAGGCGCCCAACTGCTCAAGAATCTGCTGGAGGACTACCACGACGTGGATGAAGTCCAGGCGCAAATCACCGAGGTGGAGCACCGCGGCGACTTCATCGTCCACGAAGTCACCAACCTCCTGCCCAAATCCCTCATCACCCCCATCGATGCCGACGATATCCAACGCCTGACCTTTGCCATTGATGATGCGCTGGATGCCATCCATGCCGTAGCCACCCGCCTGTCCATCTACCAGGTGACGGAGATCAAGAAACCCGCCCGCCGGTTGGCCGTACTCATCCTGGAAGGCGCCACCGAGTTGGACCAGGCCGTCAGGGGCTTGCGGGATAAGAAAAACTACGGCCAGGTCCGGGAACGCATCGTCCAGATCAACACCATTGAAAATAACGGCGACCGCGTGATGGAGGATGCCCTGCGCAACCTGGTCACCCGCCGCGACGACTTGTTTGAATTCATCTGCTGGAAGGAAATCCTGGAGATGATGGAGCAGACCACCGACCGCCTGGAGGATGCCGGGGATGTCATCCAGAGGGTGTTGATCGCCAATGCTTGATTGGACGCTGATTTCCGTCATCGCCATCATCGTCGTGGCCCTGGGCTTTGACTTCGTCAACGGCTTCCACGACTCGGCCAACTCCATCGCCACCGTGGTCTCCACCCGCGTGCTGACGCCCCTGCAGGGCGTAGCCTGGGCGGCTTTCTTCAACTTCGTGGCTGCCTTCACCTTCGGCACGGCCGTGGCCCACACTATCGGCGCCGGGTTGATCGATGTGACTCGCGTGGATAACCTGGTCATCTTCAGCGGCCTGCTTGGCGCCATCATCTGGGATGTCTTCACCTGGTTTATCGCCTTGCCGACCAGTTCCTCGCACGCCCTGATCGGCGGTTACGCCGGGGCGGCCATCGTCAAGGCCGGCTTCAGCGTGCTGAAAATCAGCGGCTGGGTCAAGACCCTGGCTTTCATCGTCATCTCTCCCCTGGTTGGTTGGGCCTTCGCGTCGCTGATTATGATCGCCATCCTGTGGATCTTCCGCAAGCAATCCCCCGGCAGCGTGGATCACATTTTCCGGCGCGGGCAGTTGGTCTCGGCCGGTCTGTACAGCCTGAGCCACGGCACCAACGACGCCCAGAAGACCATGGGCATCATCGCCGGGACGCTCTTCACCGTTCCGGCCTACCGCCACCTGGTCACGGATGCCGGCGGCGGGCTGGCCATCCCCTTCTGGATCGTGTTGATGGCGCATGCTGCCATTGCCATGGGCACCCTGTTCGGCGGCTGGCGTATCGTTCATACCGTCGGCAGCAAGATCACCAAGTTGGTACCCATGGGCGGCTTTGCCGCTGAAACGGCCGGGGCAATCGCTATCCTGACCTCCTCCTTCCTCGGCATCCCGGTTTCCACCACCCACACCATCACCGGCGCCATTGTCGGGGTTGGCTCCATCCGCAGCAAGCGCTCCGTGCGCTGGGGCATTGCCGGCAAGATCGTCTGGGCCTGGATCCTGACCATCCCGGCCGCCGGGGGCATCGCCGCGCTGATTTATTTCATCGCCTCGCTGATTACCAAATAAACTCTAGCCATCAATAAAACAATCGAGCGCTTTCCCGGAATGGAAAGCCCTCGATTGTTATTGCCTTAATAGCCCCGAAATTACGGCAGCAGCAGTCTTTCCAGAGCATCGCACAACCAGGCAACGTATTGCTCCTCGTCCCAACCCAGGTCGTGGATGAGCAGGTCGTACATTTCCCCGCTGGATAGTGACCAAACCG